>CAMCUM010000026.1 GCA_945878975.1 Legionella genomosp. 1 | reverse complement strand
TTTTTGCAAAACAATGATCAAGCCAGTCGCGAATTACTTGTTTTGGATTGTCATGTACCATGCAGTCTTTGTATTGGTCTATCACGTCCTGCATGGTGTCTAAAACGGCAATAGGAATATAAGTTTTATTTGGCATTTTAAGTGTATTTGAAGGACTCCGGTAAACCAGGTTACTGGATTTTGAAAAGATACGCAAGACCTCTCTCGCGTTCAGAAGCAAGCTTGTTACTTCTGATTAATGGCGTCTTTTAGTTTTTGGCCCGCTTTAAAACTTACTGCGTTGTTTGCAGGAATATCTATGACTTTACCTGTTGCTGGATTGCGGCCTTTTCGAGCTGCACGCTTTTTGACAGATAAGCTTGCAAATCCTGGTAGTACAATCGAGTCGCCTTTCGCCAATAATTCCGTCAATGAATCAAGTACCGCATGCAATGCAACTTCGGCATCTTTTTTGGTGAGACTGGCTTTATCACTTATCAAATCAATAAACTCTTTTTTATGCATTCTTTAAGATCCTAATTGTTTTTAAGTTTGAGTATATCGTCTCTGGGTAGATCAGTAAATCACATGCTCCTATCAATGTCATTGTATCAGATCTTTCATTTTGAATGATGTCAAAGAAACATCTCCAATTCAAACCCAGTATTAACTTCATCTGCATCTTCAACAACAAATTGGATTGGATTTTTTATATCTTGAATTAAAGTATTTTTGATTTTATTTTCATTCAATAAAGCCCTATTTTCCTCTTTTTCTAACTCATCAAATATCACGTACCTTCTTGTTATTGACATAATAACTCTCAAATATCGGTACTACATACATGTTGCGACCCCATATTGCTCAAGATTGAACAATGGCTTGAGAAAACAACCCGAATTAAACACCTATTTGTGTCAGTAAACTGTTCTCATCTGTCTGTGTCGCAACTTCTTTTTGTATTTTTGGACCGAAACGATAATTTAGATATTTTATTTGCCTTAAATGATCGCTATTTTGCTCATTTTGAAATATAGAAAATTCTCTATGCAATTTGTTAACATTTTTATAATCTTTGTTTATAAGATTTACTACTCCCGTTGCACCCATCGCATAATAATATCCAAGCTCTATTGCGACAAAAAGTGCGACTATTGCCCAGCCCCATGGCGTTCCAACCAAATTTGCAGCGTAAAATAATAAAATAGAATTTGTCATAAAATAACTACCTGCTATGGTAGAAACAACACCAAATCCGACCATTCCGACAATTGCAATTTTCCTATAGATAGAATTATCATTAGTTTGTAGCACTTGATATTTTCTTTGAAAATCTTGATTAAATATTGCAATAATACGATCGTAATCTGCTTTTGACTCATTATCTATTGTAAAAACCAGTACAGTAGATAGTAGTCGATTAATACTATTAATCGCGCCTATTTGTTCTATCAGTGTATTGATAAATTGATATAAATTTGTATTACTTCCTGAAAATCCAAATCTACTTTTTAATAAAGAAATATCAAATCCATAAAATAGTATCGTTTGTAAACAAACGTAAAGCAACGATAACATGATACGAACAGGGGAACTAAGAGCTGGAATCAATGCAACCAATCCATTCCCAAACATATAGCTTCTAAACAAACTGTGAAGGATCCCAAAACTCATCAAAACATAATACAGCAATTTTTCAAAAAAAGTTTGCTGTTGTGGAGCTTCGACCCGACCGATCATCACTGGTTGAAGTATCTCTCTTTTTAACTTTGACTCTACACAAAGAATAATATGTAATTTTTCTATTTCAATATGTAACTGATTTTCCGTTCTTAAATTCGCATGCAACTCCTCATAAGCTACTATTAAGTCAGCAATACTAGAGTTATAATCAAGCCTGCTATGTGGTGATGTCGGCATTTTAAGTTTATTATCCCCTATTTTTTACAAAAGCTATCTTGATAATTTTACCCAAATATTTTTTACCAATGAAATTGCATCTCATTGTTTTAAGTAATTTTATTTCTTTAAATTGGCTGGATGTTCGTCTACTCTCCACGGAGCGTCATCGTCTTCTGATAAATTTTCTTGCTCGGAACGATTCAATATGGAGTTATCTGCATTAGGAGAAAAAAGAGTATATGGAGAGTTCGAAAGTTTTCTCAAGGAAGCTCTCCATAATTTTTGATATAGTTGAGAGGAAACCACAAGTTGCTCATGCGTACCCTGTGCAACAACGCGCCCTTTATCTAAAACAAAAATGTGATCAGTATATTGTACCTCTGATATTTTATGTGAAATCATCAAACTTGTTGTGCCATTTAGCACCCAATTAAGATCTTTCAGTATTTGGTTGGCTGCAGGACCATCTAAAGAAGCAGTTATCTCATCAAACAATCTTACAGTGGTATTTTTTAATAACCCACGTAAAATAGCTACTTTTTGTTGCTGTCCACCTGATAAAGATCTCCCCCCCTCTCCAACCTCCGTATCTAATTGAAATGGCAATTCTTTTAAGAAACGCTCTAAACCAACAGACTGGCTTATCGCATATATGTATTCATCTGTAATCAATTCCGGGTTTTCTGCGCCAAAACAAATATTTTTCCGAACTGTGCCCTTGCTTAAAGTTGGAGTTTGTTCACATATACTGATAGCTTTTCGTAAAGAATCAAGACTTACAGTCGAAATATCTTGATCGTTAATTTTTATTGTTCCATTATTGGGCACATAATGTCTATAAAGCAAATTAAAGATTGTCGTTTTTCCCATTCCACTTTCACTTACAAATGCTACTCTTTGATTTGGTTTCACTTTAAATGATAATTTGTTAAAAATAGGAACCGTACTATTCGGGTAACTAAAATCCACATCTATAAACTCAATTGTTGGTCCTGAACCATTAGTTAAATATAAAGGACGATTTGGATATGTATCAATTACTTCATGAGGCTTATCTAACTCTCTAAAAACAAAATTTAAACCCGGGTATGCAGCAACAAATTGATTAATTGACCGACTAAATAAGGGCATATAACTAAGTAATTGAATAAAATAATTAACAATTAATACAAAATCTTGGACTTTAAATTTCTTGGATTGAATATTAGTGCCCACATAAAACACTACTATCAATAGACTCATGGCCGAAAAACATTGTTGTACAAGCTCAAGATCAAGACTGAGTATATTAGCTCGAGTCTCCGCGACCCGTAGATTGTCAAGATATGAATCAGTTTCTTTAAGAGTTCTATCTAAATGGCCAAAATCGTGAGTAATTTTGTATTGTGAAATAGCGCCAATAAAATGGTTCCAAGCTCCATTATCACATTGTAATAATTTTGCTCTGGAATATACGATTGCTTTTGATGATATCACTGCACTTATTACATTGAGTAAAAATGCAGTCA
The DNA here is from genome assembly GCA_945878975.1 of Legionella genomosp. 1. Lineage (GTDB taxonomy): Bacteria > Pseudomonadota > Gammaproteobacteria > Legionellales > Legionellaceae. The sequence continues at coordinate 30,602 of CAMCUM010000026.1, read as the reverse complement.
AAATCAATAGACTCAGTCTCTTATCATATTTCATGAATATCCAACTGGAAATCAACACAATCTCTAAAAATATAGGCAATGTCTGAATTAATGCCGAGGGCCCCACTCTTGCTATGAAATGACCTTTTTGAATTAAATATACTTTTTCAGCATCAAGATTTGTAATATGATAGTGTAGAGATCTTCTAAGAATTTTCTCCATCACCTCACGTAATATTTTTTGAGAAACATTACACGTGATAGCTGTCATCACTTGATCTCTAATATTTACGATTAAATGGCTACTTGCATAGCATAACACGCAAAGAAACATCATTGTCTTTTGATTTATCTTAATCCCTTTGATGGTAAACTCAGTATCTGAATTAGATAACATCTGTATTATTTGACTCAATAAAAATGGAGATAACAAATTTAGTCCAATACCTAACCCTGAAAACGTGGCTGCCGCAAAAACCAATGCTTTATTTTCTGGGGATGACAAATAACCATTTAGGCGACGAATAATATGTGCTACTGAGGGTGGCGCAGCATGACTTTCATTTACGTGGAGATGTGTAGTCTCCTGTTTAGCCATCAATATACTCTGAATTGGTCTGAGAGGCTTAATGGCTTTTGGGTGGTTAACACTTGGTAGAAATGCATGATTAGGTTGGGTTTTTGCTAATAATAGTATGTTAATAACTAATATGTGGTTAAAAATATTTCTCATAGTACGCCTAACTTTAGATAAAAAGAACCCAATGGGTAAATTCCCAAAAAGTTATACTTTACTTGAAGCAGAACACCAAGTTTCATCACAATAGGCGGATGATTTAATTGCCTCGCTACAGATAAAATAAAAACAACGTGTAGAGACACGTGCTCGGCAAGGGTAGACCCCAGCCTACGCTGGGGATAACACAGCTTGTTGAGCACTATCAACATACATGCTGTGTAACGAAGTATACTCACGTATCCCTAATGTAGATAAAAGTGTCATGAACAGCCTGAAAAGCATTGTTTTTTGTAATATCTTTTTTTTCAAATCAATTTTACAATGACTCCATAAAATGAGCAAATGCTATCATGCTATTTTCAAACTTACGAAGAATCAGGCGTGCACCGGTTGCACTTCAGTGTTGAAAAGGCGTAAGCTGTCACACCCTACAATTGCCTTTTGCTTTAACAATAACTCATTATGTTTTGTCAATTATTACTATTATTACTGACAACTTTTCTTTCTGTCAATGTATACGCCGAGAAAGAAACTATGATCTTTGCGATAGATGTTGTGCGGCATGGCGATCGTACGCCTCTCAATACCTTGCCTTTGACATCATACTGCTGGGCACAAGGTAAAGGTCAATTAACTTCAAAGGGCGTACAACAATTATTTAATTTAGGGATACAAATGCGTGAACGATATATAAATGATAATCAGTTACTTACATCCAATTATCGCAAAGAAACAGTATTTGTTTGGTCGACAGATTTTGAACGAACCATAATAAGTGCACATGCACTGTTATCAGGATTATATCCTTTGGAATCTTTCCACGGGGACCCCACTACTGTTTTAGCACATCAGCCAATTCCAATACATGTACTCCCCCTAAATGAAGATAAGTATCTTGTTTCAGACCTGCATAGAAAAAAATATCAACTATTATTAAAAAAACATGTGGAAAAAAAACAAATGTGGCTTAGAAAGTCCATGGAACTAGAGAAGAATTTCACTAAATGGAGTGAGTTATCAGGTACAAATCTTAGTAATATTCACCAACTCATCTCATTTGGTGATACACTATACATATACAGACTCTACCATATTCCTCTACCAAAAGATCTCACAGAGGAAGAAGCAGATAAGATTATTAATACAGGACAATGGGATCTATTAAATGCATACAATAGTCCAGAAGTAGGAGATATCGCGGGATGTCCTTTATTTACAAAAATAGTAGCCACATTGCAACAAGCGCGTCGACAAAAAACACCTGTGAAACTTATGTTATTTTTGGCACATGATAGTACCATTTTAAGTCTTATGAGTACCATGGGAGCGCCTTTAAAAATAGTGCCACCCTACGCATCTGATCTACATTTTTCACTATTCAAAATAGGAAAAAATAAGTACAAAGTAAAAGCCATATTCAATGGGAATTCAATTGTATTCCCATCGTGCAATAGTACTGGCTGTACTCTTACACAATTTTCAAACCTAAAGTCTTGTCCAAGAAAAGTTGCTTATTAGACCCTATTACATTCGTTTTATAAATTCGAGTTGCATACTCAATCTAGGCTGCACCGCAATTTTTTCTATAGAGCTTACCATATGCCAAGCACAATCCGAGCGTGCAATAGCCACCGAAAATGAAGCTAAAGGCGGAACAGCAAAAAACTCTGAAAGCGGATTTTGATTGTTCAACAATTTGAATTGTCCGCCCCAAGCATTAGACCATAATGAGTTAAAATAAAAAATTTGAGTTACTAGTTTATCCTCGTTGTCAATATGCGGGGCAACCCAATCCATCGTATCAAACCTATAAAAACCAATATTAATCAATGCGTTCTTTAAGTTGATTTTTAATGTTTCTCCTAAGATCTCCGCATATTCATTGGACATCAAATTATCTGCTAAAATCTTCCATTTTTGGTCTATGATGATATTGGAAGGAGGAGAATATATATTATGTTCTACTAATTTTAATAAATTAAAAGCGTAGTGTTTTTTGGGCCCCACCCGGCGTTCAGAACGCGTATAGCCCTCTGAAGGATAGCATGGAGAAAGCTCTTGCATCACCTCAGCTTTTATTACATTGGAAAACAGGGCCCATGAAAATTTATCATGACTCACTAATGCGGAAGATAAAGCCCTTAGATCAATCATCATACCATACCATTTTTATATTGTTTCAGCGCATTTTGTTCCGTATTCTATAATAGGCTCCGAAAAACCACAAACAGATGTTTTATTTCTGAGGTATTGTATTTCTACAAATGTCTTTTCCTGCTCTAATGAAGAACTCCAAATAAAATTTGACATCTGCTCTTGATTCAGATAACCCTCCAAGTTAGGTTCATCTTCTTCATAATAAAAGGCCGTTCTAACACCACCTGGATTAATCAAAGTAACTTTAGAGCCAGGTAAATTATCAGACAGCTCATTAGCAAAATTCCGTACGAAAGTTGCTTTAGCCGCACATAGTCCGCAATAAATAGCTTCAAACTCGCGCATACGCCACGAAGAACAAGAGGAAATTGCTATAAAATGATAAGGTTTCGTTTGCTTCTGATGTAAATTACGCATAATTTTCAACGGAAATCGATAATGCAAATCTATTAAAGTGTCTATTTCAGCATCTGTTGTTTTTGAAAATTCCTTATGTAAAAATACGCCTGTATTCCATACTATAAAATCAAAATTATCTTCAATTTTAGTCGTCACTTCATTAGATATATCTAGCGCATAATCTGTTTTTTCAGCTGGTAAAGCCTTAGATTCGCCGACACCACATTTACCAATAGAATAAGTTTTACTCGAAATACCGTATTGCTTCGAAGTCTTTTGTAAACTAAAACCTAAACCTTGCGTTGCAGTAATAATAATGGCTTTCTTCAATTGGGCCTCTCATTAAAAGTTACATTTACTATATCTGTTCTGATTCTAAAGACATCACATTTTTAATATTTAATAAGAATTTAGTGACAACCGTATCAATATCATGCGCATCTAATAAACTTTTCCTGTATCGAAATTGTAAGATAAAACTAGAATCATCTTCAACAACTCGAACAGTTAAATGTCTGCGAACCTCCAATGAAGGTTTCGGAGATAAAACCAATAGGGGTGTATCTCCAATCACATGCTTTTTTGTCTTTTTTTCATAATCAAATAACACATTAAAAAGGTCGGTGATAACGGGGTTTTGTACTTGAATCTCCCGTAAAATACACTCAATACTTACTGATTTGCTATAAACAAAGTTAATATTTTCTGAGGTTATTTTCAATAAATCAGAAAAACTGGTAATAGTTGAAAAATCGACTAACGAGACCGCTTGTTCACTTAGTGGCCCTATCATATTCGACCATAGCGCCTGTGACCGGCGAGAAAGATTAAACCCCACGGCAAACATTTCTTGCCGATATATATCAAATAATACTAATTTCAATATCGCTAATAAAAAAACAAATGGGGTAACGCGAAATTTTTTTATACAATATTTAATATCTGTCGCAATAGATGCAGGTAGCAATATTTCGGTAAAATTAGCACTAAGATCCGTTTCCGAAACATTTCCTAGATTAACGATCCAATTTCTTTTCATCATAATGTTAGATACTGTATTCAAATTATCCTGATAACTGTTCTGATTTTTATGTTCAATTTCATGTGCGATATAATCAAAAAATGAAGGTTTATCTTCATCCGCTACTAAGCTATCAAGATTAATGTTTTGATAATAAGTCAGTAAATCACGAAGAAGAAGAGCACCAGAGGTGGGATCTGAAATCAAATGATGTGTGTAAATAAATAACATGGCTTTATCTGATGAACAGTTCACCAATACCACTTTAAATAAGGGATCACTTTCCAGATTGACCAATTGGCTGTTTAAATGATTTTCTTGGTCATACAGCAACGCTTCTTGCTCATGTAAATTAAGGTGTGTCGCATCAATATATACAAACATATCATTTATTTTACGATCCACTAGCCCCATTTGATATTCGTCTTTCTTTTTTAAAATATTAATAGTCAATAACGGATTCGTCTTAAGTAAATAAGTAACAGCTATTTGCATACTATGTTGATCCATTGACTTTTTAAACTGTACAGGTACAACAATATTATTAATTGACAATGACCCCTTTGCCATCCTTAATAACCAGCGTTGATTATCACTTAACGGCCAGTTTTTAGGACTCAATTGCTGTTGTGTTCTAATTAAAATAGATGAGTGTTCTTCAATGTTTGTCATCTCTTGAAGATGACAAGAAAACGCTTCAATAGTAGGATAATCAAACAGAGAGGTAACGCTGAGCTCGAGTTGAAAATACGAATTAATTTCAGAAATCAAATCTAATGCAAGGAGAGAATCTCCTCCTAAGTCAAAAAAATGTTGATTGATCTCAACGTTACCTATTTTTAAAATTTTGCTCCATAAACCCGCAAGAATAGTATGTATAGGATCGGCCATAGTCTCATAATTACTCAAAGCCTGCTGTACAGGAGCTCTCTCAAATATTGAAAGCAATGCCCCTTTATCAATTTTCTCATGTGTTGTTCTTGGTAACTCATTTAAAAATATATAATGAGAAGGAATCATACTTGTTGGCAGAATTTTTTTTAAATATAATGTAATAACAAGAGGTTCCGGGGTTTTTATAGAATCTTTAGGTACTATAAAAGCAAGCAAATTAGTGACTATATTGTTTTGTTTGTATCCTAAAACGACAACGCTTTTAAATAAGCCATATGCTAATATCTTGTTTTCTATTTCAGAGGGTTCTATACGAAAGCCACGCAGTTTAATTTGATCATCTATCCTGCCTAGAAAAATCAAATTCCCATCAGGAAGACGTTTTGCAAGATCACCCGTCTTAAAATAGCGAACGGTACCTTGAGCATTAGTAATGAAAACAAATTTTTCATTTGTTAATTTAGAATTATTTAAATACCCTCTCCCCACGCCTGCGCCACCCAAATATAATTCACCCACCTCTCCCTCTAGAGATGGGCTTCTATTTTCATCCAATAATAATACATGCATATTACGAATAGGCTTTCCTATGGGTATTTCCTCACTTATAGTTATGGCATTACCTTCTGATCGCCAAAAACTGACATGAATACTTGCCTCAGTTGGGCCGTATACATTACAAAGATCGCACCAAGGTAACTTTTGTTTCAGTATTGTAAAGTCTAAGGGTTGCCACGCTTCGCCTCCTCCAATAATCAGTCGTAAACTAGTACATTCCTCAATTTTAGACTGATTTAGCAATACTCTAAACAAAGAAGGACCCGCATGAAAAACTTTAATATGATGCTCACGAATCATTTGAGAGAAATAATGAGGATCTTTTTCTGTCTCCGAAATAATAACCGAAGCACCTAACGATAAAGGCCAAAATAACATCCATACCGAAGGATCGAAACCCAAGGAAGTATTTAATAAAATATTATCATTCGGAGTTAATGAAAAGACATCACTCATTTGACTCACAGTATTAGTAGCATTGCGATGTTCTATCATCACACCCTTGGGTTGACCTGTAGTTCCCGAGGTATATATCACATAACACAAATCATCCTCTTTTATTGAAACAGAAGGAGGATACGATGAATCACTCTCTGAATAAATGCCCAATTGATCAACAAACACTATTGTTGTTTCATGTTGTAAAGACATCGACAATGTAGAATGGCTTAAAATCAAAGCTGCGCTTGAATCTATAAGCATATAATTTATACGATCTGATGGGTAATTGATATCCAAAGGAAGGTATGCAGCGCCAATTTTTAAAATTGCCAGCAAACTAATAATTTGATCAACACATGGATAAAAATAAATACCAATGATAGCGCCAGGTTGTATTCCTTGCGCAATTAGATAATTAGCCAATTGATTGGCCCGAGTATTTAACGAATGGTATGTTATATGTTGATCTTTATGTATCAGGGCAACCCGTGATGCCACAGTATCAGATAAAACGTATTGCTCAAAAGCACCGTGTAACAACTTTGAATGTTCCATACAGCATCCTACTTAAAAATAACGCCAAGGGCTTCATCTATCTCGCCATTCATTTTATCTTTTAATTCAACAGCCATGATATTCTCCATCAGCTGTTTTTCATTAGAGGCTCCCATGATAACCGAGCTCACAAAATTATTTGACAAACACCAGGCTAAAGCAAGTTGAGCACAGGTACATTGCAGGGATTCTGCAAGTTCTTTCATTCGGTCAACCATTGCAATCCGAGATTTAAAATCTGGCATAATCAAACGTTCTTGAGTTGCTAAACGAGAATCCTCAGGGATCCCTTTACTGTACTTTCCTGAAAGCAATCCAAAAGCAAGCGGACTGGAGGTAACGAGTCCCATACCGCGATTTTTACAAAGCAATAAATAATCATGCTCAACCTGTACACGATCAAAAAGGTTATAGACTGGTTGCTCCATGCTAGGCGGAATACAATGCATCTTTTCAGCCAGTTGATATGCCAATTCAATCTTTGCAGCTGGCCACTCTGAGGTTCCCCAATAAAGCACGAAACCTTGCCTTACCAACGTATCCATTGCCAACACTGTCTCTTCTATAGGTGTATTTTCATCGGGACGATGGCAATATAGTAAATCAACATAGTCAACTTGCAACCGACGCAAAGAATTTTTTGCACCTTCGATGAGATGTTTACGAGATAATCCTGTATCATTTGGCCCGGATCCACCCCAAAACAATTTAGTAGTAATAACCAAAGACTCACGACGAAAATTTTTGAGAACCTCTCCCATTAAACACTCAGCCATCCCCTCGGCGTAGCGCTCTGCATTATCAAATAAATTAACACCCTGATCATAGGCTAGAAACATCATTTCAGTCGTTTTCTTAACGCTTAAATGTTTAGAAAACGTCAACCATGGACCCAATGATAATTCACTAACTTTGATACCTGCTTTACCTAATTGTCTATAGTGCATTATATCTCATTAAAATTAGCATTAAAAAAACTCAATCCCATCCATTTAAGCAGCACAATATAGATTGAGACAACACACAAAAAAAGAGTATACTGATTTTTTTGTCCTAGAATAGCATGAAGTCTTAAATGATTAAAAATACTATTTTATTAGCTATGGAAACGTGAAAATGTCTTTTCAATTTACACATTTCTTAAAAGAATCACACAGTTCAATAGATAATCAAGAAAAAAAATGCTATGCACAATTAAGTAATTTCTCAAGCAATGAACTACTACACTCGCAATTAAACGACCTTACCCAACGTTTTTTTGCTGACAATGTAGCAGAAATAGCAAGATGTTATCCTTATCTCCTTACCGCACGTCATGAAATAGCTACACATTATAAAATAACTGCAGAAGAAATCTTATTAGCTCCCGGATCGGATTTCGCTATTAATCTATTGTTAATGGCTATGAAAACCCAACAATCTATCGTGCTATTGGACCCTGAATACTACAGCTATGCACGTTATGCCAAATTAAATGACTTTAGTATTGTACGCGCAAAATTAGATTTTTTAAATTTCAATCATGATTTTCCAGCATATGACAACCAACTCAATAACTTAGACCCAGCCATTGTTGTCTTAAGTAATCCCAGCGGCATTACTGGTCTTAAGTTGAACTTAGATGAAGTGAAGCGTATAGCCGAATGCTGCTATCGTAATAATCACCTATTAATCATAGATGAAGCCTATAGCGCATTTGAAGCCATTGATCATACTGCTTTTCTGCGTAATTTTGACAATATCATTATTCTAAAGTCATTTTCAAAATCACATGGCATTGCTGGATTGCGATTTGCGAGTGTTTTTACAAATAAAAAAATAATAGATTATCTGAGAAAAACCGGGTTAGAAAATGCCGTCAGTGGCATATCTATAGCTTATTTTTTATTTTTACTTCAAAACGACGATTTTATTAAAAAAATACATCGCGACATTATGTTTTCAAAAAAACAATTTAATAAGTTTATTAATCATGTGTTTCCAACATGGATTTTATTTCCAACTGCCACTCATTTCATAACGATTGACACTAGAAATGAATTACTTGCACAAGCAATTGTTGGTTTTTTATCTTCAAATAAAATAGCAATAAAAAATTTAGATAATGTTAGTGAGTTAAAAACATGTATTCGCATCACCATTGCTGAATCGCAATACATGCAACCTATCATGGTTCTTCTTCAAGAGTTTAAGGACAACCAAAGACAGTATTTCCTGGATTGTAATAGATGAATCTCGTCAATGAGCAGTCTAAACCACTCCCCAAAACTAACATCAAACAGCAAATGATAGTCATCCACTTGATTGTATTATTAACTTACCTAGGACTTGCCTTACCTTACCCCATTTTTCCTCTTTTATTTATTAGTAGCCCTCTTACGAGCCATCTGCTTGAGTACAGTTTTATTATTAGCATATACCCATTAGGGCAAGGTTTAGGTATGGTCCTATTTGGTTACTTATCAGATTTTTATGGAAGAAAACCTGTGCTGACATATACGCTACTTGGTACAGTACTGACCTTTATTGGCTCAGGTGTTTGTATCGCAACCCACCATTATGTTACTCTAATTATCATACGATTTTTCTGTGGTTTTTTTGAAGGTAACGTTGCAATAGCATTAGCCGCCATAAATGACTTGCACAAAAATTTAGAGACAAAAACAAAATGGTTTGGACGAATCAATATCGCACTAACAGCAGGATTTGTACTAGGTCCGTTTTTGGGGAGTCTTTTTTCTAACCGTGAGCTATGCGAGTACTTTAATTATAGCACGCCCTTTTTTGTGGCCAGCGCAATCAGTTTATTCACTTGTTTTTCGGTGATATTGTTCTTTAAAGAAACCTATGTCATTGAAAAAAAGAAACCAAAATTAGGTTCTATTGTAAATATATTGGCATCAAGCACATTCAATCTTATATATTTTTTAAAAAAACCAGGGATTAACATTATATTAATCAACAGCTTATTGGTTGCTATGTCAGTAGATATACTGTATCAATTTATACCTGTATTTCTTGTTAACCATTGGCATGCAAATTCAAGAACTTTAGCAATAGCTATCACTATACTGTGTACTGGAAAAATAGTAGGCAACGGCTGGTTGATTGGTTTGTTTAATAATTTATTCAATTCATTTTTAAATTGTATTATTTTTGGTATCATTCTATTATTAATGTGCATTATAGCTATGCTCTATGTTGCCTCAATGAATGTGTTTCTAGTTATATTACTGTTTCTGGGAATTTGCATTGCTTTGACAATTACAAACTCCATTAGTGCTATATCAACTTATACCAGTAGGTATCAACAAGGACGAGTGCTTAGCGTTGCGCAAAGCCTTAGAATGCTCACCGGTGCCGTTGTCTGTAATATGGCAGCGTTAAGCTGTAATATCTCTTTTAGCATCCCATTTTTTTTGAGTATTACCTTTGCGATTCTAGCATTATTTAGTTTGCTAAAGTCTAAGAGAGTTTATTTGTATATTCATCAAAAAAATAGTTCTTATAACAAGACATTCTCGGATATTAGCGCTAAAATCTAGCTGAAAATACAAGGGATGTAGCTATGAACAGCATTAAAATTTATGAACACAATCCGCGCTGGACCGAAATGTTCTTGCAAGAAAAACGTGACATAAAAGAAGTGCTATCCTCCTATTTGAAAGAAGTGCATCACATTGGCAGCACTGCCATCACAGACATGCCAGCCAAGCCAATACTGGATATTTTATTAGAAATCAACTCCATTGACGAAATAGATACCATTGAGAGAGGTCTGATAGCACAAGGTTGCAAAAAACTAAGCCGTAACGTGATCCCTCATCGTAGCTTTATTACAACCAAAACAAAACCTTATTATGCTGTTAATTACCATATTTTTGAAATGGGAGATCCTCAAATAGCACGTTATTTGCGTTTTAAAGATTATTTAAACCGCCACACAAAACAAGCAAAAGCTTATGCCTCACTCAAAAAAGAACTTGCTAAAACAGCAAATAATGACATCAATACATACGTTTTGGGTAAAAGCACCCTTGTTCGCTCTATCGATGCAGCGGCTAAATTATGTCTAGATCTACCACAAGACATTTATTGTCGAGATCAAAATAAAGGAAGTGATATCGAAAATTGGGATTCAAACAAAGTAATAAATTCCTTAGAAGCAAATTTTATAATTATGATGACACACTATATGCAATATCTAACGTCTATCAAGTTCGAACGAATTCCAGGTTATGTATTGATCGACACAGGGCTGCATGATGCAAATTTCAATATGATATTAGATACACATTTATCATCAACAAATGCAGAGCCTACGATTAAAAAAATATGTGATCATTTTAAAAAACATGACTTGCCATTTACTTGGTGGATAACACCCGGTTTTAACCCAAGTAATCTCCCAAACCTATTAGAAAAACAAGGTTTGAAAAAAATGGAAAACTTAATCGGTGTGGTAATTGATTTAAAACAAACAACCTTCCAAACAGACCTGTCTTTGAATATTAAAAAAATAAGTTCAACTGCACAATTTCAAGAACTACAAACTCAATTATCAGACAATAATGTAACATTAACTCAGTACATCAAATGGATAGCGAAACTCTATACTAAAGACGATCCCATTGAAATTTATGCTGCGTTTTCAGGCAATACATTAGTGGGTGCAGCTGAACTTGTTTTTTACGCCAATTGTGCCGGAATTTATCATTTATCATTGATTAACAGCGATAGTATCTCAATAAAGCTAGCCATAGAAAATTTTCTTCTGGAGCAAGCTAAGAAAAACAACTATCATTTAGCAATTATGCTACCACTCGAAAGTGAGTTAAAAGTATACATAGAAAGAAAATTTGTGCCTGTTTGTACCTTCCAAAAATGGTGTGAACTGCAATAATAGATCCCATTACATATGGTCACAAGGAGACTTGCTAAATGTCAAATTTACTACAAAATGATTTCTCACATAATAATATTACTTTCACAAAAGATGAACATGCTATGTGGAAAAGATTGTTTACCAAACAAATGATCAATTTGAAAGATAAGGCTTACCCAGTTTTTTTTTCTAATATGGAGAAATTTTGTTTATCTTCTGAAAAAATACCTTCTTTAAAAGAAATATCTGAAAGACTATATAGTGCATCTGGTTGGAAAGTTGTTCCAGTACAGGGACTTATAGACTTTGAACACTATTTTCACTTATTATCACAGAAAAAATTCCCTTCAACGATGTTTATTCGCACTATAAACGAAGAAAACTTAGCCAAAGACCCCGACATATTTCATGAGGTTTTTGGCCATTGTACAATGTTAATGTCTCAAGATTATGCTGATTTTATGCAGGAATATGCTCGATTTGCATTAACTGTCAAAGAATGCGATCGGCCATTGTTTGCTCGTCTAATTTGGTTTACAACAGAAACTGGTTTAATCAACACAGCAAATGGTGTGAAAATATTTGGTAGCTCGGTGATCAGCTCCTATTCTGAATCAATTTACTGTTTTGAAAAAGATGGTCCCATCATCAAACCGTTCAATATAGTTCATATATTTCAAGAACCTTACCGTGCTGATTTATTGCAAAAAGTTTACTATACCTTGGATTCCAGCAAACAAATTTTTAATGTGCTCAACAACATACCAGAACTTTATAGCGCGCTAAAAGAAGCCCGTCAATTAGGTGAGTTTCAACCTCTATTTCCAGTTGAACACAACAAATATACAAATATTGGTCACTGTATTCCATTGCAGGAAATCGCCGAGTATGTAGTTTGATAATCTTTGAAAAAGCAGTTGAAGCTGTAACGAAAAGATCTATTACGCTAAGATTCAACTGCTTTTCAGTGTTAATTAAATGAATTTATTGTAGTATTGGCAATCTCAACATCTGTATTTGCGCTACGTAAATCTAGTAAAGGGCGATTTTTTTCAAAAAACCCCTGATACTTTTTGGGATCGGCTCTTTGTACCGTACTCGTAAACTCATTTAGCTTATCTTGAGCCAATAAACGCTTTTGCTCTAATGGGTAACGTTCCGATCTAAATATATTATTACATAGGCCATGGAAAAGCTCAGTTAAAGCAAACCCTTCAAAAACAATGCTATTCACCACAGAGGTCGCTGTAAAGAAAATCTGATTATTATTTATGGTAGAATAAGCAACATAACCTCTATTACTGGAGGATAGCACAGCTAAAAGCATTGCCAACAAAAATAACATCCTATTAAGCATTGCGTAATCCGCTAACAATACATAAGTCGCAGGATTGTCTTTTAACCAATTAAAAGCGGCATCAAACATTCTTTCCGCTGTAATAAACGTAACCAAGCTATCTATTGATAAAGCCGCAACTGTAGGAAAAACAGCCAGAAATACAGCGGAAGATTTGTTGGACGTAATCATTTCAGCTGCCTCAAAAGCGAGAGTAGCGTTAACATACGCCATACACAAAGGGAAAAATAAACAGCATGACGAGAATACTGTTCGTGGCCAAGCATTGTAGTACGACGAAGGTAATTGTTTAAAACTAGCTAAGATAGGAAGGGCCATAATCTGCGCCGTAAATCTCTCGCTATCACGACTATTAAACACTTCATTAAATTCACTTAATGGTTGTAGACCCATTATCATAATAGTAGGCATTACTTTAAATGCTATATGTTGGGATAGATTTTCAAACAAAATCGAAGTTTTTTGATTATTAGAAGCGCGTTTAATCAAGATTTTGTCTATGGTATTAATCATCTTATAAAATCCAAATACATTAAAAGCATACCCTATGGGTGCGGCAAGAAATGTTTTCCAATCTACTTTATTATATTTATAAGCAGTATATAGAGGAATTACACTAGCAACACCGCTCAGAATAATACATGAGATTTCTTTAACGCCGCTGTAGCATCTAGTAGCTGGTAATAAATTTTTTTGACATGGCGATAAGGGCTTAAATTCATCTACTATTCCATGAAAAACCCATATAGCACCAGCACCATAAGCAATTAAAGTACCTCCTGCAAACACATACCCTAATCCATGATACTTTCCAGCAGCAGCCATTGCAGGAGCAAGTGAAGGGACGCCGGCCATACTGCCTAATACTGTTAATAATACTTTTATAGCACGTATTCTATAATTTTGTTCATATAGCCCATGCGCGTTAATTAATAACTCATCCCTCAAATAAGTGCTCAAGTGATCGTTCACGATTAAACTATCTCTATCGTTTTCAATAAGTGCATTCATGTATTTAAAACCCCTATTTCTTCTGCGTTCCATACAAAATCCTGGGATAAAGTTAAAGATTTTGGCGATGTCGGACAAACAGGAATACAATGCCCGCATCCAATACAAATATCTGCATTAATTTCAACAACATGGTTATATTTATTTGCTCCATCTGATGGTCTAATTGTAATAGCTTTTGGTAAACAAATAGGGATACATAGATCACATCCTATACAGTTTTTTTCATTAACGACGGGCACCTTTAATTGCAGCTCGGTCTTCTGCTCTAAGATAGGTAGTGCCTTACCTTCTAAGATTCGAATATTATTAATATTATGAGTATCCATATAATGTAATATTTTTTCATTCGTCTTAGTAAAATAGGCAGGCGCGTTGATCCCTTCCATATGTGCAGCCGTATATACTTGCACAGCACTAGCTCCTGCCATGAGCATTTTTACTACGTTTTCTGCAGTCACAACACCACCACAACCAATGACTGTAATATCTATCTGACGCTTAATTTCTGCAATATCTGTAAGCGCTATTTGAAAAATTGGAGCCCCAGACAATCCGCCTTTTCCTCCTCGAATCCCAACGATTGGCTCAGGCTCTCCCCGCTCATTTATAGAAAAATCAAATACGGGTCCATAAGTATTAATTGCAACGATAGCATCAACACCTGCTTCTTTGGCAACATTAGCCAAATCAAGAATATAGTCCGAATGACCTAATTTTAATGCGATAGGAGTGCGTAATCCGGCTTGTTTCAAAGAGGACACCACTTCCTTGATATGCAGCATATCCCTAGTGATCATCCCATGTTCATGGTTACTATGTGCACAGCTAATATTAATTTCGAAATATAACCAGCCTTGAAACAGATCTAACTCTTTGCAAACAGCCAAACAACCCGCAATATCGCGCCCTGATATAGACATAATGGTACGATTATTGGCTGCCATTCTCTCAAGATACGGCCGCCAATAATGGATATCTGCGCCAGTCCATTCCGCATTAATCATAATTGGAAATTTTTTAGAACCCGCTTGGTAAAGATGAGGAACAGGATGGCTGGGTCGTTCCAAAATTTTTCTAGTAGTGCGCGGTACTATCCCACCAACACCCGACAGCAAAAAAGGTTCGATATCTTCATGGGTCTCGATCAACGTTCCTGAGCCTACGATGAGCGGACTAGGAATTTCTTTTCCAAAAAGAGAGATCGCTAATCGCTCAAATGAAGGGGGGGATTTTTTTTCTTTCATCATATCCAATGCTTAAGAATTATATTTTTTAATAAAGAATTTAAAATCATATTATTTTACCTTTTTTTTTTGTAAAATGCCCGATACTAAATATTTTTGGTATAATACGCGTGTTAGAAACTTTTGAAAAGAGTAGGTCTTTTGAGCAGCTACGTGTTAAGCAATCAAAGCTCTTAAACGCCACAATTAATATTAGTGGCTATAGGCACTCCTCCAATTTATTAATCTCCGCGGCCATAGTTTTACCCTTTTCTGATATCCGATTACTAAATGTGCCTAACCTGCTCGACACCGATGTCATGGTGGAAATCATGAATGTTCTCGGAGCAAAATGTGAGTTTAATACAGATAAAAATGAAGTTTTCGTTAATACAGCCCATCTTTTCGACCATCACGTTCCCAATGAACTAAGCAAACAGCTGCATGGTTCTCTATATCTAATGCCTGCATTGTTAGCGCGTTTTGGGAAATGTGTTTTTGGCGAAAGCGGAGGCTGTCAAATAGGGCAAAAACAATCAGGATTTGAACGCCCTGTAAATCATGTTTTAGACATAATGGAACGATTTTCTGTTAAAGTCCATCATGAAGGATCAAACATAATTGCTGAGGCACTAACACTCAAAGCAGCAGTCATTAACATTAATGATTACTCTCACTCCAAAACCGAAGTAACTGGCCCACTCACCTCAGGAGCAACAAAAACAGCTATTTTGTTGGCTTTAGCCGTTAAAGTAGGTAAAACCACTTTGCTAAATCCTTTTTTAAAATCTGAAACCATTGATCTACTGGATTTTGTAAAAAAAGTGGGCTACCGAGTCTTTTATAACTCATCAAGAATTGAAATCGAATATCAAGCACCCAACAAAAACGTTAGTCATCAAGTTATTTCTGATCCTTCTGAAATTATTACCTATATGTCTATCGCTGGATTTCATGATATCCAGCTTTGCCTCACTAATATAACGCTAGATCGTACTTTGCCTATTTTAAAACCAGAATTAGATCTGTTGCATAAAATTGGCGTTTCTCATACTGTAGAACACCCCAACATACTCGTTAAATCGACAAAAAAAATGAACGCACAATCGATTGCCATTTCTGTAGCAGGAGTATGTACAGACCACCATCCGCTGCTAATCCCTCTGTTACTTAAAGCACAAGGCAAAAGCGATATCACTGAAAATGTATGGCATGATCGTTTTAACTACATTGCTGAAGCTAACAAGTTTGGACTTAACCTGAAGCAAAACAATAACAGCATTATCATTGATCCAATCCCTCTTCAAAAGGCACAAGATCATATTATTTGCCCTGATTTAAGGGCGGCGGCCCTATTACTTATTCTAGCGATAGGAGCACCAGGCGTAACCTCAATTACCAACTTCCATCACCTGTTTCGCGGTTACGTTGATTTCATTAAAAACTTACAGAGTATGGGTGCAGATATGGGAATTTATAAAAATGAAATGGAGCTGTAATAATGAATCACCTCTCAAAAAATACAATTAGCAATATTCTTTGTGTTATTCCACCTTATATCCCCAGTTATTTTAACGCAGGACACCATCTACCTCTTTTTCAAGTTGGCAGCTATTTGCGTCAAGCCGATACGCAATTGACAGTAACGTGTATTGATGCGGGTGCCTTGAACTACACTTGGAAAGAAATATGTGATTTATTAATGCAGCCCTTCGATGTCATTGTATTAATGAATGATTTTGATGCTGTAGATACTTTTCCTCGTTTTATGAAATATAAAGAAGTATTCTGCCCACAAGCACACGTTATTACCTTTGGACGCCTGAGCAAACAAATTCCTCGTTTCTTTTTTCAATTCGAAATCAATGCCGTGCATGCAACTGGAGATTACGAGTCTGGTGTTTTAGCCTATCTACAATATTTAAACGATGTAAACAAACAGCCTCCTGGTGTCTTGCTATCCCGTGATGACACTCCCATTGAGGGCGTCTACTTAAATTCAGAGCATTGGGTTTTACCCGATGTTACTGAAATCCCCTATACCAGTTATAACTTTATGTACCGCAACGATTTAAATAAATTTTGTGGTATACCACAACGACAAGAATTAGTGATCCCCTTAGCTAGAGGCTGCCCTTTTTGCTGCCCTTTCTGTGACGTACCACCCATGCAGGGGAAAATAGAACGACGGTTATCGGTTGATAGAACAATAGCATACATTAAAGACTCTTTTATCAAGCAACCATTTGAATACGTTTCCTTTTATTGTCCTACGTTTACTTTACATCATAACTGGGTACATGAGTTTTGCTCTAAAATTTCACAGGAAGAAATTCGATATCCATGGAAATGCATTACAGTATTAAAATGTCTCAATCGTGCTTTGGTAAAAGAAATGGCGGCTAGTGGTTGTATTCGCATTAGTCTAGGCATTGAATCCTTTACAGAAAAAGCAGCCATGGGTCTACCTAAATGTAAACAAGAAATATTAAAACCATTTGAAGAAATGGTACTGATATGTAATGAATTTAATGTAGAACTAAATTGCTTTATTATGCTAGGAATACCCGGTGATACACCTGAAAATGTTAAATTTACCATTGAAACATGCTTGCATCATGGTGCGCGTATACGACCTACTATTTATACCTCCTATCAATTTTTACGTGAAGACATGACCATAGAAGAGGTTGGCGAGTTTAACCGGCAATTTTTTCCTACTAATTATTTAGATCCAGCAATTGCCAGAAAATATTTTGAACTGTTTTATGCATTGGATGGCGACAAACCAACCTCTGTGGCCAACAATATCCCTACTCACAACGAACAGGTAACCAAACTATCTTTGGTATAATTTTTTATGAGGAACTAAATTGAAAGACTGTTGGTTAAAACCAGATGTTTGTTTTGAACCGTTAATTTTTAATTGGTATGCATGGGCAAATTTGGTGTCACCCATGACATCAGGAGCCATCTTAAATAAACAATATTTAAATATCTTACGATCTTATTTGACCCACCCTGAACTACACCAAAAAGCCTGTGAAAACCCTAAACTTATCGGTGGTCCTTATGTTAATTTAACAGGAAATAAAACAATAGAAGTAAGCAATCTTTGTGCTGATATTTTGGCAAAAAATGATGCTGTTTCCAAGTTGGCTATAGCTATAGATAATTTAAGCCGCCGTTTAGAACTTGAAGTTGGATTTTCTTTAGAAAGCATCTATGCTGAAATTGCAGAACCTCTTTTAGGTTGTGTGGAATTGGTTTATGACATGTATCATCGCGCAAACATCCGCATCATAGAACCAATGATCTATAGGCAATACTACAACTGTAGCGGTCAAGCTATACTTTTATCCCAAATTGCGTCAGATGCAAGACCTTTCGTACTAAGTACCCCACGAATACCGGCAGTAAAAGATATGCTGCTTCCTATTCCTTTTTCCGATAAAGTAATAGACCATTTAGTTCAAAGTCGAAGAACTCCATGCCAATTAGAAAGATTACGAGACATGCTTCCTATTTCAGAACAAGATCAGCAGAAATTCGCTAATTTTTTCACCAATACACCACCAGACTCTATACATACTAAATATCGAGAAGACAAACTTCGTATACGTTATTTTGGTCACGCCTGCGTGCTTATAGAAACAAAACACAGCGCCATACTCATCGACCCTTTTATTAATTATCACTCAAAACCAGATCAAAACTGCTTTAATTATCATGATTTGCCAGACAATATTGATTATGTGCTTATCACCCATGCACACCAAGATCATGTGAATTTGGAAACATTACTACAGATACGTCAACAAATTAAAACGATAGTAGTACCTGAAAACAACTCTGGCTTCTTAGCTGATCCTTCGCTAAAGTTGATGCTGAAACATATAGGCTTTGAGTCCGTCATCAGCATCAAAGAGTTAGAGAAAATTGCACTATTAGATGGAGTCATAACTGGAATCCCGTTTTTAGGAGAACATGGCGATTTAAATATCCACAGTAAATTGGCTTATCACTTAAAAATTGCTAATAAATCTATATTATTTGCTGTTGACTCCAATAACATCGATAATACGCTCTATAAAAAACTAGCCTCTTTAATGAGTCCTGTTGATATGCTTTTTATTGGGATGGAGTGCCAAGGAGCGCCAATGAGCTGGTCTTACGGCCCACTGTTCACTAAGCAAATTCAAAGAGACTTTGATCAGTCAAGAAGATTAAGTGGATCGAACTGCGATAAAGCATGGCTAATGGTACGAGATTTACAATGTGCTGAAGTAGTGATCTATGCAATGGGTCAGGAACCCTGGCTAAGGCATGTAATGGGTCTCGAGTATACAGCAGATTCACCGCAACTGATTGAAGCAGATAAATTACTTGAAAAATGCAGGCAATCAAGTATAAAAGCACTGAAGCCATTTGCTCGCGCAGAATGGACTTATTAATGCATCATATATTAAAGGGACACTATGTTACATTATCAAGTGAAAAAAATTCCTGAAGACTTCCAAGTATCCGAGGTTTTACATCTGCAGTGCACGCCATTTAATGAGGGTACAACTCAGTACTATATAGTGAAAAAAATTGGGTTCACTACCTTTGAAATGATTGATATCATAGCCAATCATTTTAAAATACTAAATAATGAAGTAGGTTATGCTGGTTTAAAAGATGAAGATGCTATCACAACCCAGTATATTTCCATGCCTATTTGTATTTCCAAAGAATCACTTAAAACCTTTAATAAAAGCTACTCAAGAGAAAACCTCCCATTCATAAATATAACTTATTATGGCGCTGGTCAAGAACCATTAAAAGTTGCCAAACTACACGGCAATTGCTTTAAAATTAAAGTTAGAAATTTATCACCTCAAGCTGTTCAGGACCTTGTAACAGGTGAAGAGTATTTTTTGTATTTTTTAAATTACTATGGCAGTCAGCGATTTGGACTACCCAATCAGTGCAAAAACACTCATCTTATTGGAAAAGCATTAAATGAAAAAAACTATGCCCAAGCTCAGCAGGAAATAGCAGCGCAAAATAGCGCTGCTGGTCACCTTGCCAGACTATCCTATAATGACCCAGCAGAATTCATTTCTGCCATGGATAATAAACTCTTGGCTTTCTACCAATCAGCATATTATTCGCATAAATGGAATGAAGCAATTACGCAATATTTACGTTTAGAAAAAATATCTTTTTACACCAAACAATTAGACGGTGTTGATTATTGTTTCCCAAATAAACCCGATGATATTATAAACATGATAACTCAAAAAGAGCTGATCAATAATACTCGCGTCATTACAGATGGCGCATCATTTATTGAAGTTCCCTATAAACGCAATCCCGTAATACAAACAAAAATCTATATCAATGATATTACGCCAGATAACCTAAACCCAGGACATTATTCTATATCACTTTCATTTTACCTCACTACAGGATCTTACGCGACAATCGCCATTGCACAGTTTCTTCAACAATTACTAAAACAATTACCATAAGCCAGAAATGATTAATTTCAGACCCCTTTGTGAAAAAAAAATAATAGAGCCCCGCGAAACTTCCATATATCGCAGTGGAGAATTAGTTCACCTCACTCATTCTGAAATAAACAATATTGTAGAAGATCTAGGGATAAGTTATTATATTGACCTACGAAGTGAAGCAGAACTAACCAAGAGAGGAAGACCGCTTACATTAATTAAAGCAGGAGTTCACTGGCAATCATTTCCGATACAAGATGAAGACCATTATTTTAGAATAAAACCATTTCCTAACTTTTATGACTACTTTGATTCCTATATAGGTTTATTACAAAATAACGAACAACAATTGAAGAAAATTTTCATATTTTTATCAGAAAACTATGATGCACGTTGTGTAATTGGCTGCTTTGCAGGAAAAGATAGAACAGGTTTAGTTGCTATCTTATTCATGATGCTCTTAGGCTTTACTACCGAAGATATTATTCATGACTACGTAGAAAGCGGACGATATTTAACCCAAAATATTGATTATTTTGAAGAGAGTTGGATAAAAAAAGGGTGGACAAAAGAACATTACATACATAGGTTGACCCCTAATTCAAAAACAGCTCTTTTAGTCATAGAATATATTACAGAAAAGTATGGCAATATTGATGGTTATTTAGAAAATTTGGGTATGCAACCGAAAGACTGTCTTGATATGCTCACTTATTTTAGGAACAAATATCGATTTTCGTAAAAGTTTCACTGTTGAAGAGAGTATTAAAAATGCTAAATATAAATGCGTTAACTACAGCCACTCTTAAAAAAAGCCCCTTCAAATATAGTACGATTTATGAATTTCTTCCTCCGTCCTATGCAGATGATTTATTAAAAGATTTACCCAGCGCAGGTAATTATAAATCCACACGTTCAAGTGGCAGTGATAAAACATACCAGGTAGTTAACAACATTTTATTAGCCATAGGAGATAATGAATATAACAAAGTATCTGAACCTTCTCCCATATGGATAGAATGTATTGAACAACTACATGGCGCAGCCTACCGTACTGCATTAAGTACACTGTTAGATACCGATGTGACACAATGCCCAATGGAGATCACTTTAAAACGTTACCGCCATGAGGATTATATTTCTGCGCATACAGATAAAGAATGTATTCGCGCAACTCATATGATTTTCTTAAATGATACCTGGGAAGCTCCCTGGGGTGGACTATTACATTTTCTTACAGAAGACCAAAGAGACTTTGAATCATTTCTTCCTAGCAGCAATACCTCTGTGGCGTTTGTCAGAGCAGACAATTCTTGGCATCGTGTTTGTCCTATGAATAAAAAGGGTAAAGAACGTATCGCACTTCAAGTAGCCTTCTGGAACCAAGTTGACCGAATAGTCGCTCCAGGCAGATCAGTTCAAGCCATTTATGATTAAACAGTCTAAGCGTATTTTGATTGTTGGGTCTCCCGGCTCAGGAAAAACAACTTTTAGCGTGCATTTAGGTAAAGCATTACAAATACCGGTTTTTCACCTGGATGATTATTACTGGCTTGAAGGATGGCAACGCGTTGATCCTAACCAATGGAAGCTAATATTACAGCAGTTGTGTAGCAAACCCTCTTGGATAATTGATGGCAATCACTTAAATACACTTGAACAACGATTGCCTTATGCTGATTTAGTTATTCTTTTAAATTGTTCGGTTTTTATATGCTTTTGGCGTTTTTTCAAACGGTCCATTAAAAGATTTTTTAACAAAGACGGGCACCTCCCTAGGAACATCAAAGAAAGCGAGCTATATAAACCCAAAATATCCATTCAATGGCATATTATCAAATTAATTTTATTTTATAAGCTACTAACCAAACCCAAAATAATGAAGCTTATACAGAAACACTCTTTAACTATTTTAATATTACCAACGCACATAGGATTTCAAAAAACCATTAATAAAATTGCAGATAACACATGAAATACCCAAAATTACCTGTGCAGGGTACGTCATCTTCTTTGCACATAACCATAGGAACTAGAACATGAACATACTTGGATATAGTGGTTTGCATAACTCTATAGCGTTTAGACGAGAGCACTTTCCGGATCTAACTGAGCAAGAATATAGAATGTGTCAAGGTCTTGATTCTGCCGCGTGTATCTTTGTTAATGGTAAGTTAATAGCAGCAGCGGAAGAAGAGCGTTTTAATGGTGATAAATATACTTGTGACTTTCCAATAAACGCAATAAATTTTTGCTTAGAAGCTGCAAAACTGAACATCCATGACATAGACTTTATATGCCATGGTTTTGATTATAAAAAAATTGAAGATGCTTTTTCTTATGATGCAACATCGCAACTTCTGTACAAGAATATTTTAAGTGCAGAGGCACAACATAATATTTGGATAAGCAATTACCCCACTTTTCCTATCGCTTCAAAATTTTTACCTATTTCTCACCACTTAGCGCATGCAGCAAGTGCATTTTACCCTAGTGAATTTAAAGAAACGCTCATTCTCGTTTGCGATGGCATTGGAGAAAAAGACAGTATTAGCCTTTACTTAGGAAAGGATAATCAAATCCTTCCATTGCAACATTATAGCTACTACAGTTCTTTGGGCATTTTATACTCTCAAATTACCGTTCATCTTGGTTTTTTAGTAAATTCGGATGAATACAAAGTCATGGGATTAGCCCCTTATGGCGATCCTAATCGCTATCTGCCATTTTTCAAAGAAATTGTTGAATGTCAGACAAATGGCGAAATCTATATCAAAGGATTCAAGCACAATAAAACTCGCATGGATAAACTAACTGGCCGAGGTTTTCGCTTATGGCTTACAAATCATGTCCTTCCAGGACGGAAACCAAATGATCCCGTTTTGCAAGAACATAAAGATTTAGCTGCGGCACTCCAAAAAATTTTAGAAATCTCTATAACGCATCTTTTAGACTATTGGCAAACCAAAACTGGCTCTAAAAATTTATGCATTGCAGGAGGCGTTGCGCTTAACTGCTCCATGAACGGATTATTGTTACAACAAAAAAGGTTTTCTAATATATTTATCCCGCCTGCAGCAAGTGATGCTGGCACAGCAATTGGTGCTGCGTTGGTTAAAATATATGCCGAAAAAAATTATTTACAATATCCATTAAAAGAAGAACCTTCTAGTTACGGGCCTGCTTGCAATTCAGAAGATTGCGAACTGGCACTAAAACACTACGAAGACCTTATTATTTATAGGAAACTTGATAAAGAAGAGTTATTACAAAAAGCTGCCACCTACTTATCAACAGGGAAGATTATTGCTTGGGTACAAGGTCGCATGGAATTTGGTCCACGAGCATTGGGTAACCGAAGTATTTTAGCGGATCCAAGATCCCCTTCTATGCGTGATAGAATTAATGCTTTAGTAAAGAAACGAGAATCCTTTAGGCCGTTTGCTCCTGCTGTGAAAGAAGAACAAGCACACACCTACTTTGAAATTCCAGATGAAGTAACCTTGCCTCACATGCTTTTCGTAGTACCAGTAAAAGAAAGCTTTCGTTGCGATTTACCTGCTATTACGCATATTGATGGCAGTGCGCGCGTGCAAACAGTTAATAAAAAACATGCTTCACTATTTTGGGCCTTGTTGAATGCTTTTGAGGAAATTTCAGGTATTCCCATTTTGCTTAATACCTCTTTTAATATTAAGGGACAACCTATCGTTAGAACACCAACTGAAGCAATTAGCACTTTATTAGCGACTAAAATCGATGCTCTTTTCTTGGAAGATTATATCGTGGAAATTAAGCAATGGGTCGAGTAACCACTTCCCATTGATGAGAGACAGCCCATGCTAATGCTGATTCTCAGCTATCGAAGTGTCTGTTATAATCCATGGATTGATGTAATACTCGAATGACAGTAATGCCATAATTAGTTATTTTGAGAAAAATAACATGAGATCCCACATTAAATGCTCTCAAATTCTGGCGAAGATAATCACATTTACGAGCAATCAAAGGATCATCTGCCAGCTGACGAAAACTGGCTTCAATTGCCAAAATATAATCTTCTGTTCTTTTTATACCGAATTCACTCATACTATATAAATAGATAGATTCAATATCTTCTATTGCCTTAGGATAAAGGCGGTATGTTTTATTTGTCATGAATATTTTTCTTCATGTGTGCAAGAAAAACTTGTACGTCCCATGCCAATGGATCGCCACTTGCTTCTCCCTCATCAATAAGATGGCGCAACTGATTAAGTTTTGATTCGGCTTGTTTTTCTCGAAGTAATCGCAATGATTCTCTTAATACTTCACTATTACTTCTATAATCACCTGCGGTCACAAGCGATTCAACGTAATTACGAAGTTCATTTCCTAAATCAACGGTCATTGTACGAGCCATAGCCACCTCGCTTATATGTAAGAATATGTCTTACATGTAAGTATATAAGACATATTCTTACATATCAAGCGATATCACTAGGGTATAACCTACTGATAGTTTTCCGACTATTTATAAAAACCCTTATTTTTAGTATCAATAGGATTGCATTCGAGGTTTGATAGATTTCTGTAAAAAAGTCTAGAGCCTAATGATAATCAATAGGGTTTATCTTATTGATAAAGTATCCGTGTATGAGTCAATTTTATACGCAACTTCACCAATGTTTATCTTGCGAACCGCTATAGATTGCTTATTGCTATCTTGAGGCACTCCTCTAAAAAATGTAACAGATCCATTAGGAAGATGCGCTATTAAACGCATTGCTGCCCGCCATTCGGATTTACTGTTAAGCGAAGATAAAGCATACACAAAATAATCATCATCTCTATACCCAATAAAAGGTAACGGTGTTTTTTCTTTTAACATTTCTAATAAACGCGTGTCTTCGCTTAACTGGGTAAGTTTATTAAGATCCAGCGGTTTTTGTGTTGAAACTCTCTGTTCTTCACGCATTCTTTTAATAATATTAACCGCTCGAATTTGATAATTCGATAATACATTTGTTGAGAAGTTATAAAAATGAAACACTTGGGTGATACATTCTTGCCCACCATATGCTGCGAGATAATCTTGCATTGCTTGAGGAAAACCTTCTTTAGGTAAATAACTAACCCCTAAAAAAGCATCTCCAACAATTGCGTTTTCTGGCAGCATTCCCAATAATTCTTCCAATGTCGCAGCTGAGGCAACCCTTTCTATGGACTCGCGAATATTGGGAACATTCGCTATTAAAAGTCCATGAGACATTTCCATGCCCATTGCTCTATTGGGAAATTTTAATGATATAAATAAAAAATCTCTGCCTCCTTTTTTAATAAGACGCTCAACTAGCTTATAAGTAGTTTCAGCACATTCACCAATACCAAATGAAGCAATCGTTAACCCTAATAAATAACTATGAAAAAATGTTCCTTCAGAAAAATCAGCATCCATACTTCCTATTCTTTGAACTCCTAACTCATGAATCAGTTTTGCAGCATACATTCTAAGCTCTGTTAATATCACTTTGAACTCAGTCAAGATCGGCGGAACTGATGAGTGACTATGATAAAATGGCTGTTCTGCGCGCAGCACTAAATCATTAGAGGTTAATAACTGTCGTTGTACTTCAACAATACATTCTTGCATCAGTTCTGGTGTCACTTGCATAAATTTATACCATTTTTAAAATGAAGGTTATCGTACCCATTTATTAATGCAAAATCCATCTATTTACTTTATCCTAAGCAACTTATACACGATTAAATTGCTGCCAGAATATGACTAAAGCACAACGCTTAATCACTGATTTTTTTAAACCAAAAAACAAAAAATCGCAAAAACTAATCACAGATTTTTTCAAATCATCGCCTGAAAAGAAAATGAATCATTACTCTGCGGCACGTGATTACGCTAAATCCTACAGATATTTCAAAAAATTCAAACCAACATCAGATGCCATTCGAACTTATTGTGGTTATTGTTATCGCGCAACAGGAGACTTTTCTGAGTACAATGTATACACAACCTTCGACAAGTATACGATTCATGATTACAAGAAAATTTTTATTAAAGCTGGAACACATATTGCAACAGCATCTATCGATTCTGATAGTGCCTTAACGCATGTAAGCGTAGATTCATTGTTCCAAAAACAGGGGATCGGAACACAATTGATTCGTTTTATTAATAAGCATGCGCCACAGTTTCATGTATATGCAGGAGTTGAACATAACTCACGCTATCGCCTAACTCAAGAAGGTGCTGCGCTTATTCAATCTTGTCAACGAAAAGGTATCCTCGATGAAGAACAAGTTATCTTAAATATAGTACCCACCAGTCCTTCTACTCACTAACCTACCTGATTTAAGTGAATCTCAATTTATTATCATTAAACGACCGTTTTTTGAGAGCCATAAAATTTAAAAACAGGCTAGTTGATGTATAAGGCATAGAAAATATCAATTTGACATCTCATTATCAAAACATTAAAAACTCAACATATTTGAGGGTTTTCAAGTATGCGTCTATAAAGAAAATTTAACTTTCGTGGCTTTTAATTGAGATGATTCTTCTCCAGCAGCCACAATGGGTTGATCAATACTTGCGCCGTACACCCCTTCTAAACTCTGGAGGTATCTTTCGCTTTCTCTGGGAAATATGTTTTGTATTTGTTCGGACACCATAGCTACAGCAGCCTCTGTAAGAGCAAGAGTCATTTCTTCCACGAAACTCAAATATAACTCAGCGCACTCGGGTGATAGATTTTCTTTATGAGTACTTCCAAGCTCACGCCAAAATTCTTCACTTATATATTGTGTTCTTTGAAATTGTTCTTTCTCGTGTAACAGCGTAGCAATACCGCTATAGCAAGCCACATAATTAGCTCCTCCAAAGAATCTCGGTGGCGCATCTATTCCTCTAATCAAATTCATATAATCGTGAATAACACACATCTGTTGGCGAAAAGAAGGAAGAGATGTTCTGAAATTAGAACCCTTCAAATATAGTGAAACGTTTAAGCTTGACCAAACAGCGGAAGTAACTGGGTGTAACAAAGCATGATAAGAAAACTGACTGTATTTTTTGCAAATAGTTGGCTCCAATACCGAAAGAATTCTTTTTTCGAACGCCCTATATTCATCTTTTACTAGTTTTTCTGAAACATACTCAATTTTCTTTCGCATAACACTTAATTCCTGCTTGTTAATAGTTGCCGAACGTTTTAGAGCTACTCGTATCGCCTATCGTTGCTTTCTCAGAGGCCTTTGCCTCTTCCACAGAAGGATGATTCGGTTGTAAAGCCAGAGAATCTCTCATAATCGCAGGCATCTGATCCCAATGGAAAGAAATTCCCACCATGGTATTGAACTTGCTACAAACATTATCCCACTCTATCTGTGAAAGACATCGCAACCCAGAAAAAGCATGATTCATCACTATATCTAAATGCTGCGCCATAATATGAGGCGCTTCATAGCTAATGTCTTTAATTACGGCTGCAATTTGTGATGAAACATCCATTATCGCAAGTTTACGCAACCAAACATTTAAAAAATGACCTTCATTATCTCTAATACTCATTAATTCACGCCACCGCTCTTCTGGAGTTTCCATTTCCTCTATTTCGCCTAGAATTTCCAAAACATCTTTACAGGCTTGTATTTTATCTGCAACTTCAGCACGCTCTGTAATTTGCCCCGCAGTTAAACATTTAACTTTTTTGAGTTTCTTTAGATCTTTTTCTAAATCCTTCATTTCCTCTAAAACTGATGACTCAATTTTACCCAAAATGGCCGAAGAAGTATACTCATAATAATCAAAATCAAATAAGTCAAAAATTAGACTAGCAATATTATCTGACAAACCTGCACTACTCTTGCTTGAGCTTGGTGCCCTGCTTCTTGTGTTATGCCGAGACGTCATAACTTTGTCTTCTCCTGCGGCCACATCTGAATCAGTCATTGAAAAAACAGAAAATTGCTCGATTAAAGAGGCGGCCGTTTTCATACTTATGCCGGCAACAATTTCGCGCAAATTTTTCATTGCATTCCGAATTTTAGCACCCTCTTGCCCTAGTTCTTGCCTGCTTTTGGGTCTTCCTGCCCGAGCATACAATGTGCTTTCACTTTTATTAATAGCCATCAAAATTTGATTCGATAAATCATCAATCAAATGAGCAAGAACTACCGCGTAATGGATTTTTACCGATTTCTTTATAAACCTCACAGTAGTTTCTTGAACTGTGTCGCGTAACCCAGCTGTTAATTGTTTTCGCTCTCTTTTCTCAAAAAATGGATTATCTTTTATCAATTCTTGCAATGTATGCTGAAACGATTCCCATTGTGACGACGGGACAAACTGCATCGCTGCCGCAACCAACAAATCAGGAATCTCTGAAATACTTTGCTCATCTACCGTTTCTAAAATTGCTGTCACAAATACAATATAAGCTGTGATATGTGCACCTTGCTGACGCCCCAAATAGGTATCCGGTCTTAATGGAGAAACTGCAAAAGATAGTCCGGCCGTCTTTGGATTTACCATTGTCTTCACAAAAAAATTAGCATCAACAATACTACCTAATTGTGGCTCAGAATCTGTTGAACCAGAGCCCGTTCGCTTGCGTTCACTTGAATCAGCTTTTCCTACTTCTAAAGTATTTTCTATGGTTGGTTGTTCGATCTCTGTTGAAACCACAACCGCGACTTCTGATGTAGATGATACTGCTGCAGCACTCTGAGATAAGCTACCTGAAAATTCTGTTTCTTCAAAATCAACTACCTTCCCTTCTGCATATAGCCGCGGTTTAAAAGACCCATCTGCATCGTAAGTACTATTAAAAAAACTGCTAAGTTGTTCTTGTAAATAAGCACTTAAAAGTTGAGTCTTATCTTTCTTTGACTTGCCCTGAATGACTTCAAAATGTAATTTTTTCGATTTCGCATCATAAATCACAGTAGCGTTAAGACTGGTTTTACTTGATAAATTCAAGCTTATAGAGCGACTTTGACCATTAACAATTAGCTCCGCGCTAGAGACTGAACCTCTTCTATTGCCGTATTTTTGTCCTTGCCCCAAGTAATCGCATAGAAAGCTTCGACAATCATCTAAATCCATTTCATGAATGGTAATGATTCCTGGAACATCTTGAGTAAGACTAAATGGTCCTAAATTCAACATGGGCTCAGTCTTCGAAGCTAATTCTGTGCTTGACGATATTATATGCGCTGATTGAGATCGTAAATCTTGTTCTTCTGATCCTAACAACATCTTCTTTGCTGCAATTTTTTCCAACATAAGCTCAATGTCTTCAGGGGAAGCGCTAGATAATATATCTTCAAATGACTGCATTATATTCACTCCTCATAAAACCGTACTTATTATTAGTCAAAAAGCGCCTCGATGGTGGACTGCACTTCATCTTGACTAGGCTTAGCATAGCGAAAAATTTCCTTAATAGAAACATTCCCGCTCATTTCTTGAGCAAAATGAACTCCGTGCTTGTCTGTCACCTTCTTTAAAAAAGTATGCCGAAGTTTATGCGGCGTGAAATCAAATTTTTCATTATCCTGTAAAAATGCCAAAGCCTGCTTTAATACCCGCTGACTTATTCTATATATATCTAGCGTTTTTAACCTTTCGCCATAACGACCTATAAATAAAGGCTCTTCTGATTCTGGATCTCTCTCGGCAAGGTATTTGTCTAAAAAATCTCTTGCTTCTTGTGGAACTGGAACTTTACCCGTTACCCGCTTACTTTTATGACGTACAACATCGTGTAGTCCTTTATTATAGTATTGATACACATTGAGACTGACTAATTCTGATTCTCGAAGCCCCGTTCCCAACAACACATACAATACCGTCGTTTCTAATAATGGATTTTGATTTTTCCT
>CAMCUM010000025.1 GCA_945878975.1 Legionella genomosp. 1 | reverse complement strand
TTGCTTGAGGTACATCTCTCTTTTAGTAGGCAATTATGGCAAGAGTTCGTCGAATAGGTTTGAT
Organism: Legionella genomosp. 1; assembly: GCA_945878975.1. Taxonomy (GTDB): domain Bacteria; phylum Pseudomonadota; class Gammaproteobacteria; order Legionellales; family Legionellaceae. Next base: position 35,361 of record CAMCUM010000025.1, on the reverse strand, counting down.
AGGCCGGGGCTGTTGCTGCAGCCTTTCCTCGCCTTAATGGGGTTAAGCGTTGACCCTGTGGACAGATATCGCTATCTGTAAGTTCTTCATACTTGAAGTCACTTTTTTTAATCTTATCATCTACGGTTGTTTTGCTTTTTTTTTACCCTACTTTAAAACAGGGCGCTCTATTCACATTGGATATGTCCGTTTAAAAAAACGAACCTATCCTAGCATTTGACAATGCTTTATTCCATATTGGAGATTACAACGACCTCTTTAGGGAGTGGAAAAGTTAAAACTCGGGATGACCATGCTAGAAACAAAAAAAATCTGTGGGATGTTACAGCCCCACAGATTTGAAAAGAAAGGAGCGTTAAGCGCTGATACTGCGGTTCAATAATCCTTCATATTTTTCAAGGATGTCTGGTTTGGCTTGTCATCCTTCTAATGGACGAAATTTTGTCATCATGAACGCTAGTCGTCTATTTTGCCTTGTCTAGCCTCTGCGCGGTTTAGGGGGGGCTATTTTTTCTTCAATATCTTGGGTGATCTCTTTGAATTTTTGTTCAAAAATTCGACCTTTCCATTGCTGACTTATCACAGTAGCGGATTCTGGTTTGAAAAAAGTATCGACATAACTATTCCACACACTCGGTCTTACCCAATAAAAAACCACAGCAAATATTCCAACAAGGACGCCCAAAACCCCTTTTAAAAAAGGTTTAATAGAATCTCGCCAAATATCAGGTGCAAATGTCTTTTCCGCATCACGACATATTGCTTCACTTTCTTGTTTAAATACTTTACATAGCTCCTGTAGCTCGTTGGGGTTCTGAGTATGCGCATGGTCAAAAAATCGATTGCCTGCCAGCTCAAATTGACTTTTCATATTTGAAATCTGTTGCGCGGACTTTTGAAAATCACCATGAGGTGACAGGCTCCATTCATCTACAAGACTCTGCAGCTCGTTCAACAAGGCGTTAAATTTTGTTTGTTCAGGAGCGAAGTTTGGCTGGCCGACGGCATGAGGCTTGGCTTTATGAGGGTTAGCTTTTAGGGTTGGGTTAACTGGGTTTTGTGACACACTCGGGACAGTACGGCGCCACGTTGCTGGATTTAAGTTGGAAAATAATGCATCGTGCGCTAAAGAAGCGGATGGCGTATAGGGTTGATCATCTGCTAGCTGCCCCTGTGCAGCTAATAACCGCCTACCTTCTTGATAGATAATAAGACCTAGCATGTTGGTGCCCATACCACCTGCGCCAGAAGCCCAAAAATCATCCCGTCGGCTAAGCTCTACAGGGATGACACCTTCCGCGGCACACGCCATCGCTAATTGTTTTAAGTTAGCGTGTTGTTCAAGCTTTAATTGAATCACTGTTTGCATAAAGGATTCCCTATGCTGGATACCACAGAGCTTATTAAAATCATTTAGCGTCATTCCAGGAAACAAGCTTGGAATAATGTTTTGCGTCACCCAATCTCGGTAACGATTCGGCGAGTACGCTTGTCCAGGAGCCGTGTCGTGTTCTATGGTTCTTAATTTTTTAATCAAACCCTGCTGTTGATTAGGCGTTAATTTACGGTTGTTTTTTATCAAATAAATAATTTTTTGAGCGTGATACGCATGCTCAGAAGAAGGCCATGTATAGGTATATGAACCACCATTGAAATCAACGGTCTGTTCAACGGAATATTGATCACCCTTCGTTGTGTTTGCAAAAGCACCATAAGGTTCAATGTCCGGAGATTTGAACGGTGCGATTTTCATGCCATTGACTATTAAATAAGGAATAGCAGTTTGACGAACGGCAGTCGCTTGCGCTGAAGCTGAAGGTCTGCTAGGGGCTGTTGAAGCAGGTACGCCCTGTTGGGGGAAAATCGCTGACCGAATATCCTGTGGTAACAAATCTTGCTGTAAATCTTTCCATCGCATACAAGCACGAATTTCGTCTATGATCGCAGGGCTCGGGTTTGCGCGATAAGTACTCACCAATTCATTTAAGATATCTCTTCCTCGTCGCCAAGGTTCGCCAGCTCTTGAACGAGAGAGTCTTCCTTCAGAGACAAAAGGTAAAAAGTGTACCCCATTTGTGTCGACAGACACTTCTTGGTTTCTGTCGGTGCGATCAACTTGAACATAATTTGTTGCTGAGGAAGGTCCTGCAAATAAACGATCATACGCTTTTTGCTGCTTAGGGGCATGCTGCGTTGTTAATTGTCTTGTGGATGGATCTCTTGAAAAATTAGTTGCATGATGCCAATCTCCCAGCGCTGTTTTCAAATTTTCATTTTGAATATTATTGGTATCGCCCCCTAGGACACACAACCTTCCTTGATGACACTGCTCAAGTTGATAATCATAAATAACGTCACCATAATCCTTCCCGTATGCTAAATGGAGATTGGTTGCGACAATCGTCTTACCCTTTCTTTTAGGAATGATTCGCCCTTGCCGATCACGCTCTATTTCTTGTAATAACAGTTCAAACCCACGATTTTGACGAAAGTTAGACGTGATATCGGTTGGGAAGACCCCTTGAGCGCTTTGCACTTGAAACTTATCGCTTCGATAGACCGTTGCCATTTTTTGGTTGGCTACCCCTTTTGTTCTAGCTGGTGTTATTTCTATCGCACAGTTTACACGTCTTAATGCTTGGTCCAGTGTATCTCTTAACGTCTGACGGACGGCCTCTTCTTGTGGGTCACGACTGCTAATTAAAAAATCAACTTCCTGTAAAAAAATGACCTCTTCCCCTTTGCGAATCATGTCAATAATAAAGCTGATTTGTGCCATTTTTCGGGCTCTATACTTATTAAGCGGTTCATCATAATCCGTAAAGGGGCTATTCGCGAAGGGCTTCCCCCGTTTTGCATTTTCTGCAAGCGAAATGCATAGGTCTTGCATGTTATAAGATCCTGCGGCAAGTTTGTAGACTTCATTCTGGGAGTCGAAGTCCATTTCTTGAACTAAGATCGATTGATAGGCGTGATCTGATAAAAGGTCGGTACTATTAAACTCTGTTGGCGTGTGCATCACAGGTCCCCTTAATAATAAATTATAGATGTATTTTAGGATTATTTTTAAATAAAAAATCACTTATGTTATTGTTGGGCTAAATATGTGATTCGTAATGATATTTAACGCTAATCTTTGGGGGGTTCTGGCCCGCAACCGGCAGAATTTCCGACCACCTCTATTTGGGTAAAACTTTAAGGCAGCATCGATGTTTTTTGACCATGATGAATGGGTGCACAAGCCTATGCTAGCAATTAGTCTGGTGCTATTAAAAGCAGTTTGCTACTAGATTTTACCAATCAGAAATTCTGCCGGTTGCGGGCCAGAACCCCTTGTACCTTCCCGCAAAGAAGCCCTTATTCTGCAAATGTTTTAACCCATTGAGCAAACGCTTCATTTTCAAACTCATAAATATCACGGGCTGATTTGAATACAATATTCGATAGTTTAGTCATTGCCCGCTGTACATGGGTTACTTCCAGCGATTCAACGCCAATAACAGACCTAAGCTTTAATATGCATCCCTTACTAAATGGTTTAAGGGAAGGATCGTTTGCCAGCATTTTTACCAAAGCTTTTTGAACGGCATCGAGAGCTACCCATACGCCTTCGTGATTTTCAGTTAATGCTTGTTTGCTTGCAATAGCTTGCATCGCTTCATTCAAAGTGACAGATGGATTTAATACCATATCTACAATACCAATCAAAAATGGCTCTGGTTGTTGTTTGAAAGACATGAAGGCCTTCCAGGCATCATCGATTGGAAGAGTTCGACCAGTAGCCGCTTTAAATTTATCAGCAATATACTCAACAAAGTCTCTACCTAACTTAGGAAAATCAGCTATCGCAGAGCCAGTTGAATAAAGTGGGGCATTAGAATTTGAGAATACATGCGCTAATTGAGTTCTCGATGAGCCTGTAAAGACAACCCTTAATCGATTTTGATTTTTAGTGATAGAAGTACGAAGTGCGGTGGCGACAGCCTCGTGCTCTTTAGTTTTTGCAAGCTCTTGGGCTTCATCTATAAGTAATAACACAGGTTTCTTTTTACATAGCACTCCAATTAAAACATCGATTTGTAATGCAATTTCTTTTTGAGTATGGTTTTTTGCATCACTAAGCTCTACTTCTCCCTCGAGCTTTGTGCCAAAAATATCAGCTCTGCCTTTAAGTTTTTTGATAGGCGTGCTGAGCTTTGTGACGATGTTTTGAAATGAATTTTTAGGATCAAAAGCTTCCTCTAGAGCCCTAACAATAGCAAGGCCAGGAGAAAATTTTGTTTGCCATAAATCAACGTAGACAACAATGTAGCCTAATTTCTCAGCCTCTGGGGTTAAATCTTTTAAAAGAAAAGATGTTTTACCGGCTCTTCTTGGCGCAAATATCGTCGTCGTCGTGACAAGGCCTGCATTTAGCGTATCTAAATAAATCTTCGCAAGTTTTGGTCTGTGATAATGCCAAATTTCTATTAAGTTCATTTTTATATAAAATTATAAGCGTTTTGTATAATTATACATGAGTGTAATAATAAAATATATCGTTTATTCCTAAATGGGGTTCCAGCCCGGAACCGTCGGATTTTCCGATCAGGGTATTTTTGGCTCAATTTTAACGCAATTGGGTTTGTTATAAACCTTCTTGGCTTGCTTGTCCGGTCTCTTTTGAGTCATTTTTTGACTTCCTATGCACCACATTGTCATTATAATTCACGAATCAGAAATTTCGCCGGTTCCGTGCTAGAACCCCTTTTTTTGGGGGGGGGCTGTGTGAGTATTTCTTCTTTAATTTTTTCAATCAAAAACAGATCAAATATTATTCACTTTAGTGTTTTAAAAATCAAGTATTTTTTACAAAAATATGTAATAAGTGTTTTTTGTTGTTAGAAATCGATTGATATGTGGCTGAACCGTAGCCTGGATGCAGCGCAGCGGAATCCGGGATCAGTGGCGCCGACTTCCCGGATTTCGCTGCGCTGCATCCAGGCTACTATCCTGAACTTAAGAGCAGAGAAAAACGAGATGATAAACTTACAAACAAAAAAATCTGTGGGATCATACAACCCCACAGATTTCAAAAGAAATGAATGTTGAGAGCTTATATTTCAGCTGCATTTAAAGAAGTTCTAGCTTCGCTTCCGAGTGTCGTCTCTTCTTTTTTCTTACCAGAGAAAGTAAAACAGAAAGAAGGCATCGACTGGTAGATTCGTTGGTAGCAACTGTCTGTTGGTTGTGCCGCATTAGTCACCGCAGGTGCTGCAACATTGGCAGGAGTCTTATTAATGAGTCGATACACAGCGATGCTGATTAACAAAGCACCCACAGCTGCTAAAGCTATCAGCGCAACAGGCGGCAATTGTAATCCAGTCAACAACACAAATGCCGGAGAAAATTGCGTTGCAGCACTGAAACCAAGCAAACCAAGACCAGAAGCCATCAGGCCACCCGTTAATAATTTAGCAGATAGAGGCGTTGTCGCAGCAACGGGGACAGGGCCTATTCCTGATTCATCACTTGAAGCTGGTTTGGCAACAACAGGCGCAGCTGGATAATAAGTACGATAAGCCAAGTACGCCGCAGCGCCTACCATGCCGACACCAGTGGCTGCCAAAGCCGCCAATATAACAGGTGTCAAATGTAGGCTAGTCAGAATTGCCAAAGCTACAGGTGGCAAATGTGCGCCAATCTGCAGGATAAGATGCGGACTGAATTGCATCAAACCAGAGAACGTTACCAAGCCAGCGCCAGCCGTGAACAAACTGACCGCACCTGCGTAACGCAAAGCTTTTGCACGGAATGCAGCGGTGCTCTCTTGTTTAAGATGTGCTTCTGCTTCAGCGACCGCCAAAGGTAAGGCAGCTGAAATTTCTTTTTCAATCATATTTTTTTGTTGTGTAATCAAACTACGGATATGAGTTAGCATCGTACTGATCCGAGTTAGAGTTGGGTTGTGCCCTGGGCTTTCAGTCCAAGTTGCCAAGACCATGAATATGATGTCAGTGAGGTTCGTATCAGTCGCTATTGGCGGACGCAGCATTGCGCCAATAGCCAAATTAAAGAAGTAAAAAACTCTTGCTTCAGAATCTAGCTTGTCTAATTCGGCAAGTCCTTTTTGGTCAGCAGGAAAGATTTGTTTAAAGAGGGTGATGGCTGCATCGATATTTGCGATGCGTGCATCGGTTGCTTGAAATTTAAAATCATCAAATGCAATACGAGTTTTCTGTGAATCTATCTCGGATATAAAAGTATTAGGTTTCTGCTTGTTGCCTAGGTTTTGTTTAAATGTTTCCAGATCTCGGCTATTAAATAAGGTTTCAAATTTCCCAACTAACGTGAGTTGATGGTTTAATGTGTCTAATCTTTCTTTCATGGCCACTTCCCCTAATAATAAATCATTGTCTTTTAATAAAGAACAAAAAGATTGATTATTTTACATATTATGATTTTAAAATGCAAGCGATTTATTCAAAAATTAATCAAATTGGCTCTTTGAGGCCTTTGTGAGGCGCGGTGTAACCCGGGATTATGGAACATCTGGTTGAGAATGTGTTTCACATCTTTTGCAAGGCACGAAACTTGATGGTAAGGATGGTAGCCTGGATGTAGCGTAGCGAAATCCGGGAAGTCAGTGGTACTGATCCCGGATTTCGCTACGCTACATCCAGCAGGCTACGGTCCGATGGGTCATATCAATCATTAACGCCATTTCCCTCAGCGGCGCGGGGATTCTCGAGCTTAGAAAAAGTTGGGCAAGGCAGGCTTCTTCTCTTGAGCCTGCGTATTGTTTGCCGTCCCGCCGAATTTAAAACAAAACTCCCAGAATCGTTTGGGCTGGTTTACAGGCGCTGTGGCAGCCTGCGTTGCGTTGTCCGTTGTTTGAGTCAGATGTCGGTTGAGACCATATGCTGCTAAAGCGGCGCCGGCGAAGCTTAAAAACACCAGCATAACGGGTGAGAAATGTACCCCCAACAACAAAGCAAATTTGGGACTGAGTATTTGCAAAAAGCTTAATCCTATCAATCCGTTCCCCGCTACCAAGAGCGCGAGGGTTGTTAAATCAGGGTATCGCGATTGGGCAATAAGTGGGTTCGGAATGATATCAGTTGGTTGAACCGTAATGATAGGGTGTGCATGGGGCGGCGTTGGCGGTGGTGGGTTACTGGGCGTATTTGTGATAGAGGGCGGCGGTATGCGTACTGTATGGTTTGTTGCGTTTGCTTGTGTCAGCTGCTGCTGTAATCTGTCTCTTTGTAGATGGATCAAAGAGCACACATTTTCTTTAAGCTGATTTTTTTTATCATGGATACTTTGGAAGCTTAAGCATAGCAATTGCCATAGTCGCGCAGGAGGGTCTGTTTCAGTGAAATAAGCCTGCATAAGGGGATCGTGACCATAGGCTTCTTGAAATTCTAAAAAAATTGTGTTCACCATATTCTGGCGCCTTCTGTCTTCGAATTTGAAATTATCAAAGAGTTCGTCCAATTTGGCGCAATGCGCTTGGGTATAGTTTCTGGTGAGCAACCAGGCCTCAAATAGCCGGCGCTTTTTCGTATACTCAAGCAAATTACTACTGCCTAATACAAGATTGATTTGCTCGAGATCTTGGAGTTTGTCCTTTAAATCCGCGATATCTTGCGCATTGCTTGGCGCAATGAGCCGGTCAGAAGAATCTTGCATACGGTGGTTCCTAAAATAATATGACTATAATTTGAGCACGAAATAACAGAAAGATCAATCCTTATTCATAATTTGCATGTGCGCTAAGAGATCCATTATAATAGGGCTGCTGAGAAAAATCAGCTTTGTACGGAGTATAATAACATGAGTTCTGCTTTATCGTTGTCAACTTTAAACTTACCCATCGGTAGTCTTGAAGCTTATATTCATCGTGTGAATAACATTCCTTTATTGACTGCAGAAGAAGAATTTGAATATGCGACGCTTGTGCAAGAGCAAGGCGATTTGGAAGCCGCACGTTCGTTGGTTTTGGCGCATTTACGCTATGTGGTGAAAGTGGCCAGGGGTTATTTAGGGTATGGTTTGTCATTAAGTGATTTGATTCAAGAAGGCAATGTGGGCCTGATGAAGGCAGTTAAGCGGTTTGATCCAAAGGTTGGCGTACGCTTGGTATCCTTTGCTGTACATTGGATCAAAGCCGAAATTCATGAATTCGTTCTTCAAAATTGGCGAATTGTGAAAGTAGCGACTACCAAAGCACAGCGCAAATTATTTTTCAATTTGCGTAATATGAAAAAACGCTTAGGCTGGTTCAACGCTGAGGAAGTGAATTCTGTGGCCGAAGATTTGGGTGTCACACCTGCAGATGTTATGGTGATGGAGCAGCGTCTCAATGCGATGGATGAATCCTACGATGGTTGGGATTCGGATGATGATGATTCTTTCCGAGCAGCGCCAGCGGATTATTTACATGATAGCCGCTCCAATCCTGCTCTCTTGTTTGAACAGGAGCATTCGGGTGCGCATGATCATGATAGCTTGCATACCGCCTTAGCTTCTCTAGATGCGCGCAGTCAAGATATTTTACGTCAACGCTGGTTGAATGAAGACAAATCTAGTACTTTGCAGACCTTAGCAGCGCAATATGGTGTGTCAGCCGAACGAGTACGTCAATTAGAGCAATCTGCTATGAAGAAGCTACGTGCGCTTATGGTGGATGTGAACACATAAAAAATGCTGTCTTTGCGAGCCGCAGGCGAAGCAATCCAGCGGCCATAATCGGTTTTGGATAAAAGGATTGCTTCCCATTCACTGCGTTCTAGGTCGCAAAGACAGGGATTTTCTCTTAGCTTGTTGATGGCTAAGGGCCAACTTACATTAAATGACCTATACACAACTCGGAGCTGCTCTCTATGCAACATATCGATCACATTGCACATGCAAAATGGATTTTGACGGGCGAAGAAAATCAGCGCGTTTTAGAAGACCATGCTGTATTGGTAGACAAAGGCGTCATTCTAAAGATTATGCCAAGTAGCGAAGCACGTGCGCAATATCAAGCGCGTCAAGTTGACGATTTTCCGTATCATGCACTGTTACCAGGATTGGTGAATGCTCATACCCATTTGGGTATGAATTACTTTCGGGGTCTTGGCTGTGATTTGGAGCTTATGGATTGGTTGAATGGTTATATTTGGTCAGCTGAAAAAAAATGGTTATCACATGATTTTGTACATGATGCTTCCCTATTTGCCATGGCAGAAATGATTCGAAGTGGCACCACCTGTTTTAATGATATGTTTTATTTCCCAGAGGCCGTTGCTGAGGCTGCTGACACAGCGGGCATGCGCGCTTTTATTAGTATGCATATTATCGATTTTCCTACAGCATGGACAGAAAATACGGATGAGTCGATTGAGAAGGGCTTGGCCTTTCATGAGCAATATCATCGGCACCCCTTGATCACGCCCACTTTTGCACCGCATGCCCCCTATACAGTGACCGATCATTCTTTCATGCGTGTTTTAGAATTGGCGCAGTCCATGCAACTTAAAATCAATGTCCATTTACATGAAACGCAGGATGAAATTGAGCAATCTATGACTCAGTATCAAAAGCGCCCTATCAAACGTTTATATGATTTGGGTTTTTTATCACCACAAGTGATAGCGGTACATATGGCGCAACTGAATGAAGAAGATTTGGATATTTTAAACGAAACCAAGCCAAGTATTGTGCACTGCCCAGAATCCAATATGAAATTAGCCAGCGGCATTTGTCCTGTGCCAACTTTACAAAGCAGGGGTTTGAATGTGGCATTGGGGACAGACAGTGTTGCCAGTAACAATGATTTGAATATGATCAGCGAAATGCGTACCGCCACGTTGCTGGCAAAAGTCACGACCAGAGATCCTGTTTGTTTGAATACCGATGAAACCTTTGCAATGGCGAGCCTTAATGGTGCTAAGGCTTTGGGTATTGATCAGATCGCAGGCACTTTGGCAGTCGGAAAATCTGCAGATTTTATTGCGATCAATCTCGATGCAGTGGAAACCCTCCCTGTGTTTCATCCTCTGACTCAAATTATTTATTCGAGTGGTCGTCAACAAGTCACAGATGTCTGGGTAGCTGGAAAACAATTGCTTAAAAATAGAGAATTGCTGACGTTGGATGAAGAAGCATTGAGAGCCAAAGCGCGCGCGTGGAAATTATGATACATGAGGCGATGTGCCTACGGCGTCTACGTGCCACGGCTTGTCCGCGGCATCCAGCGCAGTGGCTAGATCTCTGGCTGTTAAAAGTTGGGTAAGCGTGAAGTATATAACTAAAGGGTAACCAAATGAACGAAGTTGATATTAATAAAGCCTATGTAAGTGTTTACGATGAGTTTTTAGCAAAATTTGACCGTGACCATGCACCGACTGCTTCGCAGTTAAAAGAAATAAAAGCCTGTGCGCGGATTGCCGCTTTACGCGATGGTACAGATATTCCGTCGGAAGGTGATGATGTCTGGGAAGGGTTTTAAGCATGAGTATCTGGTTTGATTCTAATATTACTTTAGACATGCTCAATCGCCGTGGGGAAGATTCTATGGTGGATTTTTTAGGAATTGTCTTTACAGAAATAGGTGATGACTTTCTCGTCGCGACGATGCCAGCTAGCCCACGTACGCGGCAACCACTGGGTATTATCCACGGGGGCGCTTCCGTTGTCTTAGCTGAAACAGTTGCCAGCACCGCTGCGAATATGGTGGTTGATTTTGATAAATATTATTGTGTTGGTTTGGAAATCAATGCGAATCATGTTCGCTCCGTACGGGAAGGCTTTGTGCAAGCACTGACACGTCCCATCCATTTGGGCCGAACAACCCAAGTTTGGTCTATTGAACTGACCAATGAAGCAGGACAAGTCACTTGTGTTTCGCGTATGACTGCGTATGTCGTATCCAAATAAGGTTTAAAAATCCTCATCTGTTCTGACGCCCAATGTTGGTGTATGAGGGGAATAATTTCTTGGAGAAGAATCGCTCCCTGCTTCACTTTCTATTTTTTGAAATCCCGAGGACGTGCTGCTGGCGTTCAGACTGGTTGATGAGCGCATCAAACCAAACGAACCTAGGCCCGCTGCATGACCAGCTGGTTTTACTGGGCTATCTAGACTTTGCGCACTAAGCGAAAAAGGTTGTTGGGGTGCTTGCTCTGTGACCGACGAGAAGAATCTTATCCATTCAGAATGATGGAAGCATCCTGGGAGGATAGGAATTTCTTCTCTTGTGAAAGCAGAATCTGCCGAAGAATAGAAATTCATACGTGATGATCTTTCTGCTTGTTGCGCCCCATTTTCTCTTAAATAACGGCGATTGGAAGAAGATAATTCTTTACTACCTGAAATATCGCTCTCTGTCGCATCAAATCCTCCTTTCAAGCGTTTATATTGCCATGAATCCAAACGCGCAAGTGCAAGATCTGACTTCGGAAAAAACGAGATTTTAGCATTATGACCCAATACAATTTTTCCATCCGCTGTTGATAAGAATCTAGCTGCTACTGGCATTTGTTTGGGTGGTATTTGAAGACCACGCTCTGTACTCATGTCCCAATAGATTATTTTTTCAGAATCTCCTAGTAACAACCATTGTTCTGTCCATAACAAACATTTGATTTTAGTGGCTAAATATTGCGCGCGCAATGTCAAAGTTGTCCCTGAGGTATTCCAAATGCGAATCATATGTTGCGCATCAGTTGATGCGAGTAAGGTACCATCCTCAGACCACGCTATCATTTTGGGTAAATGCTCAGGATGAGGATGTCGCACGACACTATTTGTCGCCTCTGCTCCAAAAAGCGTGCAGACTGCGATTTCTTGTCCTATAGTCACTGCCAACTGAGGCGTTGTTTGTTTCTCTGCCATCCAGTGGATAGGAACATTAGGGTTGATAGAAACAATCGTACCAACACGAAAATCCTCTCTTTCGTTATAATATTCTATGGTGCCATCGGTATAACCAATCACAAAAATTTGTGTACCATTTGTATCCGTGGTCCAGACTATATGCATCGGGCATTTATCTATTTCTTCTCGAATGAATATTGTTTTTTGGTGTGAGGGATCCTGTGTGTTTTTAATTAAAATACTTTGGTCTTGACCAAGTGAAGCCAGGTATTGACCGTCCTTAGACCAGCATAACTGTTGGACAGTCGTGCGCATATGAGTCAAGACTGGGGCGGGTAATATGAAATCGGGTTGTACGATGTCCTCAAAAGGATAGATCATGACCATACCATGCACATCGCCAGCAGCCACATAGGGATAACGAGGATTTGCGGCCATACAAGATACCAAGCTGGATACCCTATTGTTTGCAGACGCTGTTGAAGAAGGGCTCTGATTCCAAAAATAAAAGCGCGAGCAATTGGGATCAATACCCGAGATAATTTTTCTATTGGAAAGTACATCTACTTTACCAACCGGGTGATCGTGTTGAAAGACACTTCCTGGATAATTTTTTGATGGCCAAATACGTATGGTTTGATCGTGGCTACTAGATATGAGCTGATCAAGCCAAGTAATCGAAGTCACGAAGCTTTTATGTCCATGTAAAGCATTTAGTTCTTTGGTCTCGGTATCCAAATTACAGATTAGGATGCCACCATAATCTGTGCCAATAGCCAAAAATTTTTCATCTGGCGAGAAGGTCAAACTACTAATCCGGTGGATCGTTTTGCTATGTACAATAGTTAATTTCTCAACCCTGCGTACTTCGGTTAGCGCATTATGACAGATAAAAAGTTCATTATTATCGGTTGATGCAACCAACATTTGATTCAATTTACCCCAAACTAATGCCCGGATAGGACCACCTATGTGCTCTGATTTAAACACCTTCCTTTGATGATTCGCATCCCATATACGAACATGTCCATCTTGACTCCCTGTTGCCAAATGCACCGCATCTGCTCCCCAAGCCAAATGATGGATAGGTGCAATATGCTGGAATCCGCGCAATTTCGCAATTTCAGTGGGTGGTAAAGAAGGGGGTAAATGCCATACTCGCACGGTCCCACCTAATCCAACGGATGCCATGCGAACGGTTTCGTTATATTTGATAAAATCCATGGCAGTAATATCTCGGTCATGTGCAGGCCAACAGCGCAGCAACTCAAATTCATCCTCGATGATTTTGACAATAGCAATTTGATATTTTTTACTAATTGAATTAGGCGCCACAGTATAGGCTAATATCGCATCCGTTTGAGAGCGATATATTGCAAATGCTCTGGATACCTCGCCTGTTTCAAGAAATTGATTTGCATTAAGAAATCTAACCTGCTTTAAAATCGTATTGGTAAATTTGGTACGGAACAAAATAGCATCGCGAAACAAAGCACCTGTTAGATCACTGTCCTCAAAACTAGCATAAGACAACAATCCATTGGTGGCATCCATATGATGTAGAATTAGTTTGGAAAAATCTTCTTTAGACAAATCCCTGCCCCATTTGCACAGGACAGTTAACGCATTAGAAGCCAGTTTTTTATTTTTGTCTCGTTCAGGGTGCCCTTCACGAGTTGTTCTGGCCAAGAGTAATAATTGTTTATGAATGTATTGCCGACTTCGTTCTATGATTGGCGTCCCTATGTCTGCTTCATTATCTTCTTGATCATCATCCTCTGCATAAAAAGAACTTCCTCTAGTGATATTCACTCTCTGTGGCTGATGCTCGATGCTTTCAGGAAATTTTTGCAGTAATTCTACTAAAAACTCTAATACTTCTGGGATTTTACTTAAATAATTGTGTCCCCACATTTGTTGCGTTTCTTTGTTAGGAAAATCTGGTTTGAATAAATTTTCGATTAATATCTCGGCAATCAAACAATACCCCAATGAGGGATGACTAAAGCTTATCGAATATCGATCATCCTTTTTAACAATAGATAAAGGCGATAATGCGCCCATTTTGGTTTCAAGTAATCCTTGAAAGGGTGTTTTAACGGCTAGGTTCGTTTGGGCGATTTGATACACAATAGCATCTACCCGATCCTTGAGCATTGCTTTGGCTAAATCATACATTTCTTGCATGAAATTAGCATGATCTTGGTATTGCTCAGGTAATTTGTAACGAACACGTGCATGCAATGCACGCCAGGATGCGGTATAAAAATCGATGCGTTGCATGGTTCTTTTTGTTTGTGAAAAAGACTGAGCGTAATCGATGAGAACGCCCGTCATAATATGTAACATCAGAGGCGTTCTACCTAAAGTGGTAATGTCAATAATGCTTTGTGCCCCACAAAAATCCGCTAAATTTTGCTTGGGAAACAATTGAAAAAAATTCTGAATTTGCTCATCGACCAATGGCTGCACTTCGCATTCCAAATAATCATCTGGGGCCTCTTGGACGAGTTTGTCTAAAATTAAACGGGATTTTTCCATATACCGTGTACGCGCAGTGAAGATAAATACGATACGCGCTTCTGATAATCTGTTTACTGCTTCAGCGTTTTTGATCCATTTATCAATGGGTATGCCACTACTGTCCAATTTACTGATATGAATTACACAACGATATTTCATGAGCGCAGGTTTTTGAATTTTGTCAAACACCGTTTCAAGCAAAGCACTGACGACATTAAGATCTTTGTTGTTAATTCTAGAGGCATCTAAAGGGATAAAAATCCAATCATGAGCAATAAGGTAAGTGGCATTGATACCTTCTCCAAAACGGGTCACGCCAAACGTTTGTCCATAACCTGCTCCGCCACTCACAAAAATATATTTGCGTCGTTCCAACGCTTGGTAAAGTTGATCGGTCAATAATTCTGGTTGTGCTTGTAATGGCATATGAGATGATTGGATGTAGAGTGGAATATAATTATTTGCCTTACTCCGATATTCGTCGGTATAAACCTCTGCCACACAATATTGCTGTAAACTTCTCAATATATCTTGGGCTGCTTTAATCTCTTCTATTGCTGTATCTTGATCAGCATCACGCTTTTTTTGTTGTTCTTGAAAAATCCTAAGTTCCTCTTCCACAGTACTAATTGCGGCTGTATTTTTTTGGGCAAGGTTACGGCAAATGAGCAGTTGCTTGCTCATTTGACCTAGTTTGTGGTTTAAGCTTCGTTCTATTCTTTCTGCATTTTGCCGCAAAATGGTCAATTCGTCCTCTAGCCCCCCTATACGGCTCATGGCCTCCGGGATAGCCAAAGTTTCTAAATCATTACAACGTGACTCTAATAGTGCAACTTGCGCTTGGCAGTCAATCCGCTCGTTATGTTCTTCTTGTAACCGGGCTTGAAATGCTGCTTGAGTATAATCCTCCATTTGGACATCGTCTAAAACAGCTAGTGACCATTCTGATCCGATTTGATTAGCAATTGTGTTAATTCTACATCGTTGCCATGTTGATCCATTAAATTTGGCGTAAGAAATGTCAGCATGCATCTCAAGTGTTTGTTGCGCATCGCCTCCTATCCAACGACTCCCTTCCGCATAAATATGTTGAAATTGAGTGGCTCTGTCTGTTTTTATACGAATCATTTCGCTGAGACATAAATTAGCATGGTTAAAAATAGCACCGCTAAAATCACATTCAGTTAAAATGGCTGCATAAAAATTAACTTTGGTATAGTCCCCAACAAATGCAACACCTTGTAATCTATCATCATGACAACATGCAATAATAGGGCGTTTATAACGCTCTGAAAGATAAGCATTGAAACTGGTTGTTGAGTGACTGCTGTAAAAAATCTTATATGCGTCTACTTCATCGCGTGTTACCAAATGCGGAAACAAGCTTTTGCTAACAATATCGTCTTTCTCCGCATCTTCTATCGTCAGACGGCGAAGGTCCTTTGCTTTTATCGCCAATGGAATCTCTGTTTTCTTTCTGTCCTCAATAGTGATATA
Organism: Legionella genomosp. 1; assembly: GCA_945878975.1. GTDB lineage: Bacteria > Pseudomonadota > Gammaproteobacteria > Legionellales > Legionellaceae. The sequence continues at coordinate 19,494 of CAMCUM010000025.1, read as the reverse complement.
TCCAAGTTCGTAACGTGTCGATGTGGGTTGAAACTGATCGTGAAAAGGATCTGTTTCAACTCCCAAGATATGAACATCAGTGTCCTCATAACTTAACCATCTTTGTCTCGCGCAGAAATGCTTGGTTGAGATTTTTTTAGGATGTACCGCAAGGCGTAAAATATTTGCGTGAAGGGGTGTTTTTAAACTGACTTCTTCGGTGCTCATAATCCAAGACGAGTGAATACTGGATAATAAATAATCCACAAAAATATCTACCGGAGGTAGTTGATTAGGATTTTGGCACAACTCGGCATATAGTTTTTTCATCAAACGATGTGCGACATACTGAGCAAAGGTTTGAACGCCCTCCTCATCAAGAACTTGATGTAATGAGTAATGATATCGAGTATAGACTGCAAAAGCTGATTGACGTAATAAAAGAAACAAAGCAAGACGTTGTAGTTCTCTTTGTTGATTGAGGTAAGTTTGTGGCAATTGTTGTGCTGCATCACGCTGCGCTTGATAGTGTTCAATGCACACTTGTCCCGCTTTGATGACAACAATCGTCGCAGCAGCAACGCCTAAACCCAAACCAAAGGTAAAAGGCGCAGATGCAATACCTGCAAAAAATAATCCGGTTTGAGCCAAAGCTACCACTTGTTCAGTTGTAGCAATATAATCTCGTTCCTCTTTTTTAGGATGATAACAACGATCTAATTCTATATTTATCTGATCGGTAAAAGCGAATAAAAAAAGTTCTTCGACATTTTGTGACATTGTGACATCCTTGTCTCAACCAAAAATTGCCAATATTCTACATGAGACTACGGTCTGTTTACAATTCAAATGTCTACGTCGGGGTAAGAGCATGTGTGTCTACAAATGAACCTAGTCTCCTCCGTCCCCTGCTTTATGCGACGTCGTAAATTGGACGATAGTTGTAAAGATACTGCTACCCGCATATTGATGCCTCATACTTGATCTTGTCGTGGTCTACGTTCCTCAGTCATGAATCCATTAATTTTTTTAAGAATTAATATTGACATATCAGTTCATTTGGAATTAAATATGGAACTATCAGGATGATGAAATGGAATTAGTCCTATATATTTCATGGAAGAGGTATTCTTTAGGAACTTTTAGCAAGGAGTCAATTATGGACAATCAAACCAACCGAACTTTGGCCTATCTTTTGGCCGAACCCATCCCAGAGCATGAATTAGAAACCATTTCAGGCGGCAATGTCGGAATGTCTGCTCATCAAACCGTGAGATTAACTGGCGATAGTTCACAAGGACCCGTGATGAACTACGATGTTAGTTTGGATATATAAGGAGGAGCATACAATGGATAGTAACAACGAACGTGTTTTAGCTTACGATATGGCGACTATAGTAGAACTAGATGAACAGGAAACCGAAGCGATATCAGGAGGCTTTGTTCCGTTTCGGATGGCTACTCTGGAACCGACTACATTCAATTATATGTCATTTGATTTGAATTTAGATCATTAAGTAGTTATCGATTCATGGTGGACACACAGCTTTTTCGCGACCGTTAGGGCTCGGAAAAAAAGCACAGTAACGTGTCCACCAAAATATTTTGGATATACATGAGGTTGAGGAAAATACCTCTTATGGAGCTTTTATGAAGTTTTTAATTCCAACCGAGCCAGATGATACCCATGCTATTTTAGTCAAAATTGCATTAGAAACCCTGGGGCATCGAGTATCTTTTTTATTTACAGCTGATCATCCTACTCTGCAAAAAAATTCCGTTTTCATTGATAATCAGAGTTATCAATGGCAGAGCGTGGATGATGACGCCGCTATTTTTGCGGATCATTATGATGTGGTGTGGTGGCGCAGAGCGCGACAACCTTACCTTCCGAAACAGGCTGTTCATGTGAAAGATTATGTGTTTGTGGCGCGTGAAAACAAATTGTTTTTTGAATCATTTACCAGTAATTTGGCGCCCAATGCATGGTGGATTAATCCGAAAGATGCGGCATATCGGGCTAATTTTAAGTTATTGCAATTGAAAATAGCGAGCGAAGCTGGGTTTGTGATTCCTACAACGCTCTGTTCTAATGATCCCCAGGAGATTACACAATTCTTAAATACCTATGAATTATCTGGGGTTGTCTATAAACCGATGTGTTCGCATTTTTGGTTTGAAACACACCAGACCAAAATTACGTATACGGCGCGAGTCAAAAACAAAAATTTACCAAAGCGACATATCCTCCAAGCGGTACCCGGGATTTTTCAAGTAGAGATCAAGAAAAAATTTGAATTGCGTATCACCTGTTTTGGAAATTATTTGGTTGCTGCGAAATTGCATTCTCAGAAACATCACGATGGGATGATTGATTGGCGAGCCATTCATAGTGGTCGTATGCTGATAGAGACTTTTGAGTTGCCGGAAGCAGTTGCTCACAAAGTTCGTGTATTTATGCAGCGGATGGGTTTGGTGTTTGGATCTATTGATATGATTGTAACGCCAGAAGATGAGTATGTATTTTTGGAAGTGAATGAGCAAGGTCAGTTTTTATGGATTGAAGAATTTAATCCTGATTTCAAAATGTTAGATATTTTTATTCAATTTATGCTCCAGCGTTCTGCAGCTTTTACATGGGATCCTGATACGTGTCGGCATAGTATTGAACCGTATCGCAATCAGATGAAAGATATTTATGATCGGAACATGAAACATCATGTGCAAGTGAATACCTTGTGTGAGCGATCATGAGGATGTTGTGGGGTGTTTTATTGGGGGTATGCTCCGTCAGTTTTGCTGGAGATATAGTGGATGTGCATGGTTTAGGGGATCTAGCGGCCCAGAAAATATTACAAGCGTATCGTCCTAGGATTCAGGCACTGGAAATGCAAATGATGTCGACGTTTCTCAATATGAGTCAGGGTAATCCGAGTACGCAGGATTATCATGGTCTCTTAGCAAAGAGAAAACAATTGATTTCAGATATCAAACATCAGGGAGATTTTGAATTTGTAGATTTACAAACGGTGTACTATCCCAAAGACAAAAACATCTATACCACATTAGAAATCATCGATCATGCCCAAAGACAGCGCATGCGTTTTATAAGCAAACCAGCGCACAAGTATTGGTGGAATGCTTTCAGCGCTTTGCGTGGTCGTTTATGGACGAAACTGTCTCGACGGCAAGATGTCGTGCTGCAAATGATGCAATATCAAGCACGGGTCATGCGATTAGCGATGACGCATCAATTGGATCACGATACCAATGCATGCCCAGCGTATCATTGTATTGCATCGTTTCATCATCCTGCATTACAGCCTTATTGGGATGTTTTTCAGCAAGGCGTTGTGCGAGACAAATTGCATATTATTGCTACCCTGCAGACTGACCCCGATCCAGCACGTCGCGAAGCTGCTGCCCTGTTACTGGGGCATTTTCAAGATCCTGAGGAGATCATCCGGTTGCTGAGTTCGTGTGTGGATGATGCGGATATGGGGGTGCGAAATAATGTATTACGTGTGATTGCGGCGACGCTCTATCATTCACATCTTAGTCATCTGGATAGTATGCCTTTCATCCACCTCTTGGATTCTCCTTATGTCACGGATCGCAACAAAGCATTGAGTATTTTAACTGTCTTAGCAGATAGTCCACAGGGGAAAAAGCAAATCATCCAGCATGGTGGCGAACAATTGGTGGCATTACTACAGGGCACTCAACCAGATAATCATGATTTGGCTTATACATTATTAAAAAAGCTGAGTCATCAGCAGTTTAGTGATCATGATTATCAGAAATGGCAAAACTGGATTAAACACCATGCATTCTGATAAAAAAATCTATGGCTCTGTCAGCATGAATGTCTCAGCACCTTATCCTCTGGTGATTTCTGGGTTTGCAATCCTGGTGTTGGCTTTTATTGCGTATGGTTTTAGCATGAATTTCACAGCGATGTATATTGTGAAGGGATATTTAAACGCCAAATTAGGCATTGCAAGGGTCTATGCCGCGCGGTCTGGGATTATTACGCGTGGTTTTGTGACAGTTGGGCAGCAGGTCCCCAAGGGTGCCGCATTGTTTGTAGTGGATACGAATCTGGATGAAGGAACATTTTTGGCAGAACAAAAATTGTTACAAGATAGGTTAAATCGTCTTGAGCGTGCCATACAAGTAAAAATGAACTATTTACATTCTTTACAGCCGTTGCTGGTGAAACATTATTTATCTGCGACAGCCTATCAATCGTTTCGCGATCAACTCACGGCCTTAGAAAGCAATCGGCATGAGTTGAAAATGGCTATTTTACACCATAGTACCTTACGCTCATATGTGGTGCGTGCTCCTATCAGAGGGATGATCTCCAGTCTCGAGGCGCATGTTGGGCAAAAAGTTAATTTGACTCAATCGCTATTAACGATCTTGCCGCATCAAGCAGCCTTAGTCGCGCAACTCTATGTTCCAGTATCAAAATCAGGGTTTTTACAACCCGGTGCTGAGATTGCGTTGCGTTATGATGCTTATCCCTATCAACATTTTGGAGTGGCAAAGGCTCGGATTCAATCGATATCTCAGAGTATTTTAAGTGATCGAGAGGAGGAGAAGCCTATGCAAATAGGAGAACCCTATTATAAGGTGATAGCGTATTTAGAGCAGCAATTTATCTTTGCTAATGGTCAAAAACATCCCTTGCAACAAGGCATGACTTGTTCTGCTGTATTAGCTGGTGCGCATAAGAAATTATGGCGGTGGATTTTCGATCCCATTCACCATTATACGGTGACATGATGAGCATGCAGTTTTGGCAAACGGTTTTACGGTTTCGAAAAAAAGCAAAATTGCCCATGATCTTACAAGAGGAAATGGCAGAATGCGCTCATGCCTGTATTGCTATGATTGTGAATTTTTGGGGATGTAAACTGTCTTTGTCTACTTTGCGTGGATTGCATCATACGTCGGTTCGTGGGGTGAATGTATTGCAGATGAGTCAAATATTTGATCGTTTAGGATTTAAAACACGAGTGTTGCGTGTACCATTTCAAGACTTGGGGCGTGTGAAAACGCCAGCGATATTGCACTGGAATCATCAGCATTTTGTCGTCCTAAAAAAGGTACAGCGACAAAAAATAGTGATACATGATCCAGCGTTAGGCGTCCGTCATTATAAAAAACTGGCTGCCAGTGAGCGGTATTCTGGTGTTGTTTTAGAAGTAGAAACAACCGAACATTTGTCAGTGGGAAATGCATCACCAAAGTTGACGATCTGGACTTTGTTAAAATCGATTCTTGGGATGCCTCGTATATTGGGCATGTTATTATTGTTATCCGTAGTCATCGAGTCGATGCAAATTATCAATCCTATGTTCATGCAATATGTGACAGATTATGTGGTAGGTTCGAATGCGTTGACGCAAATGTATCGCATTGGCTTGGGTTGTACACTCTTTATACTATTACAAGGTTTGACGGAATTTTTGCGTAGTCATTTGATTTTATATACCTCTATTCAGATCACCCAGTCATTTGCTGCAGAGGTATTTAAACATATATTAAAATTACCTTTGCGATATTTTGCGCATCGTCATCTTAGCGATATTCAATCCAGATTTCAGTTTATCGATCAGCTTAAGACCAAATTGAGCACCGATTTTATGCATACGTTTTTGGATGGTTTGATGATTTTGGTCACGCTGACCGTCATGTTGTTATACAGTCCGATTTTAACTGGCATGATTGCCAGCATGTTGGTTATTTATGCAGTGGCATTGTATTGGAATATGCGAACTTACAAGCATCAGGCGAGCTCAGCTCTTTCTTTGCATGCGAAGAGTGCGGTCACGTTTCATGAAGCATTACGTGGTATTGCGCCAGTGAAATCTTTTTTAAAAGAACATGTTTGGTTTCAATTATGGCGCAATGATTATATTGATGCCCTGAATCATGATGTCCAAATTGCACAAATACAAATTAGTTATCGAGTGTTAAATCAGGTCTTATATCACATGGAATACGTTCTGGTGATTTGTGTCGGTGCAGGCTTGGTATTGTCACAGCGTTTATCGATTGGGATGTTATTAGCATTTTTGGCGTACAGAATGATTTTGGTAAATAAATCGGCTGCATTTATTCAATATTTGTTTGCATATCAAGGATTGACGCTTCAATTGCAACGCTTGCAGGATTTGCTTGAGCATGAGCCAGAAATAATCCATATCCCAACGCAACAACCGGCACAGATGCACGGTGCTCTCCATGTCCAATCCGTTGCTTTTTCATATCCTGGGCAGGCCCAAACGCTATTGAAAGCGATTAGTTTTAGTATTGAGCCTGGAGAAAAAATCGCGATTGTTGGTCCCTCGGGCTGTGGTAAAACAACCTTACTTAAAATTATGATGGGATTTGAGCAACCCACATCAGGTGCCATTTTATTGGATGATATCCCCTTGCCATTATTCGGCTTACAAAATTTTCGCCAAATGTCCGCTTCGGTCATGCAAGATGACGTGTTGTTTACAGGTTCTATTTTAGACAACATTACCTTTTTTGCTGAAGAAATAGACATGGACAGTGTTTATGAGGTTGCCAAACTGACCTGTATTCATGACACGATTGTAGGGCTCCCGATGGGATATGATTCTCTCATTGGACAGACGCAATCCAGTATTTCAGGCGGTCAGAGGCAACGTATTTTGTTAGCACGAGCGCTGTACAAAAAGCCGCAATTTTTGTTTTTAGATGAGGCAACCAGTCATTTGGATATGCGTTTGGAGCATACGATTAACCAAGCATTGCAAGCCTGCCGGATGACGCAAATTATGGTAGCACATCGACCTGATACGATTGCGATGGCGGATCGCGTGATTGAGTTGGTATAACTGATCACACAAGTATATAATGTTGAGTGTATGACAGGAACTTAGAGGTATTCATGAATTTGATGACACTGAGAACAAAATATAAACGTGAAATTTTAGCCATCGCTGAGACGTGTCATGCTGAAAATGTTCGTGTGTTTGGCTCAGTGGCACGTAATGAGGCAACAGCTGACAGTGATATTGATTTTTTGGTGCATATGCAACCGGGGTCAGGTTTTTCATTGGGTGGATTGCAATGGCGATTAGAAGCACTGTTAAAACAAAAAGTTGATATTGTACCTGACACATCAATTCATCATAGCATTCGCGAAAAAATTCTTTCTGAAGCGGTGTCATTGTAATGAGCAAGAACCCACTTTTGTATCTTGAGCATATTCTTGCATCGATATCATTGATTCAAGAATATTTGAAAGATTGTACGAGAGAGCAACTTGGGCAAAAGCGAATGGTATATGATGCAGTATTGCGTAATCTGCAAATTCTTTCTGAATCAGTTCAAAAAATACCGCTGGAACTAAAAGCAAACTATCCAGATATTCCTTGGAAAGATATTGCTGGTTTTAGAAATGTTTTGGTTCATAATTATCTTGAAGGGATTGATTGCGATATTGTTTGGGTTGTGACGCAACAAGAATTACCAAAATTACGGGATGTTATAGCTGAAATGAAAAAAAGTATCCTTTGAGTTTTCGATTAAAATAATAATCATAGCCGCTCAGCGCGAAGTATATTAAAATTCAACCAAGAGTCTATCAGATAAAAAATGGGTTTGGATTGTTATGCAAATTAAGCAAATCAAAGGGCGTGAGATTTTAGATTCTCGAGGGTCGCCTACTGTCGAAGCAGATATTATTTTCACAGATGGTAGTTTTGGACGAGCGAGTGTTCCTTCGGGTGCTTCCACAGGTACCTTTGAAGCATGTGAACTGCGTGATGGCGGGCAACGCCATGGCGGTCGTGGTGTTTTGAATGCGGTGGCGCATATTAATACGATGATTCATCGAGCATTGCATGGACAAACGTTTTTGGACCAAGCGGCTTTTGATCGAGCGCTTTGTCATTTGGATGGCACTGAAAATAAATCACAGTTGGGCGCGAACGCTATTTTGGCCGTGTCTTTGGCCTTTGCACGGGCTCGTGCACAGGTTTTAGGTCTGCCTTTGTTCGAATCCTTGCGAAGAGAGACCGACACCATGCAATTACCGGTGCCCATGATGAATGTCTTAAATGGTGGGGCACATGCGGATAATAATGTGGATATTCAAGAGTTTATGATTATGCCCATCGGAGCAGAAAATTTTTCGCATGCTTTGCAAATGGGCGCTGAAATTTTTTATGTTTTGCGGACAGTCTTAAAAAAACAGGGATTAAATACCGCGGTGGGTGATGAAGGTGGGTTTGCGCCGAATTTAAAATCCAATCGCCAAGCATTGGATATTCTAAGTGAAGCAGTTACGTTGGCGGGTTATCATTTGGGCAAAGATCTGGTTTTTTCGTTGGACATTGCGGCGTCAGAATTGTATCAATCAGGCTTGTATCATTTAAGTTCTGAGCAAAAAGCTTGGCAGGCCGAGGAATTGATTGCGTATTACCAAGGTCTCGTGAGAGATTATCCTATTGTGAGTATTGAGGATGGCTTAGATGAAGGTGATTGGGCTGGTTGGCAACTTTTGACCGAGAAATTGGGTCAGCAGATTCAATTAGTGGGAGATGATTTGTTTGTGACAAACCCGAAAATGTTGCAACGTGGGATTGATAATCATACGGCCAATGCTATTTTGATCAAGCTGAATCAAATTGGAACCTTAACCGAGACACGGCAAACGATGGATTTAGCAGCTCAGCATGGCTATCGCTGTGTGATGTCACACCGCTCTGGTGAGACAGAAGATACTTTTATTGCTGACTTGGCAGTGGCAACTGGATGCGGGCAGATTAAAACTGGCTCTTTATGTCGTTCCGATCGTGTGGCAAAATATAACCAACTGTTGAGGATTGCAGAATTTGCGGATCTTCCCTATGCTAAATTTGTGCGCGAGCAACGAGGATAGTATGAAATTAATTCTTGCAGTGTTAATGGTTGCATTATTGGCATTACAATACAAACTATGGTTAGGAGATGGTGGCGTAGTACAAGCGCATCATTTGAAAGCACGATGCAGTGTATTGGAACAAGAGAATGCCAAATTACAAATTAGAAATAATGCGCTTGAAGCAGATGTGATGGGTTTAAAATCTAGCGGCCAAGCGCTCGAAGAACAAGCACGCCTCGAGCTAGGTATGATTAAGAAGGGCGAAGATTATTACCAATTTGTGAATTAATGATGTTCAGCCAAAGATCTACCCGGCATCCAACACAGCAGTTATTGACGGTGATGCTCCATGATATGGAGATTATTGTTACGAAAAAGCGCATAAAAAATATCAATTTACGGATTGATAGACAGGGGGTGGTCAAAGTCTCTGCGCCAATGCGTTGTTCTTTGCAGCGCATTCATGACTTTCTGACTGAAAAAGAAGATTGGATCACCACACATGTTGCTAAGATTAAAGCGCGACCCAAGCAAACCCCCGCTTCTGTACAAACAGGAGAATTGGGTTTTTATTTAGGAAAGTCCTATCCATTCCAAGTCCATACCACCCATCAACGCCCCTCTATTCAGCTTGTAGACAATCATATTGCTTGTTTTATGCGGCCCAGTACAACTGAAGATGAAAAACAACTGCTGTTGAAGGATTGGTATCGCACACAAATACAAGCATTATTGCCAGCGCTCATTACCAAATGGGAGCCCATTATTGGGGTGAAAGTCAAAGAATGGGGCGTGAGAGCGATGACATCACGTTGGGGTTCGTGCCATCCACTCAAAAGTCGTATTTCACTGAATTTAAATTTGATGCAGAAACCCTTAATTTGCATAGAATACGTTCTTGTGCATGAAATGGTCCATTTATTAGAGGCCAGCCACAATCGGCGTTTTTACGCGTTGATGAGTCAGTTTATGCCGGAGTGGATGGCATGTAAGCGTTTATTAGATGGAAGGGAGGCATGCACAAATTGACAACATTCGAATGAAAAAATACGCCCCCTGTCGCAATGCCTAAAATATCTAAAAAATAGCTACCATGCTCTTAAAATATTCATTATAATGATCGCTTTTTAAACATAGGAGCAATTGTAGTGCCATCAAGAAATTTAAGAGATCAATTAATCAATGTATTACAAGGACAAATACCCTTATTAAAACCTAAAGCGGAACTGGAAGATTTAAAGCGCTCGAAATATCGTAAAGTCGATCTCTATACCATCAATGATATTAATGAAATTGAATGTGATGAGGACTATCCCGATACTATCCGATATGTTGTAACGAATGCCTATCAGCTTGTTTTAGCGAGAGCAGGAAGACCTTCTAAATATATACCGCAACATCGAGAAATGTCGAAATCGGCAGAATGTATTGCTGCTGGGAAATTGATTCTATCCAATGAAACGCCCAAAAGAGTGATAGGAATCAATTATCAAACTAGTGATTATTCGCCCAATATGGCGAGTCTATTATGGCCTTTAACCATACTTGTTCGGCATGCCAGTTTGATTCATCCTGATTTCTATATCCAGATTTTTCATGTGGATGCTTCGCAAAAAGTGATCTCTGCAGAAAAAATTCCTATGAATGCGCAGGCATTACATGGCTTTTTAGAAGAGGTATGGGAGCATTGTCCTATTCAGCATGCTGCTTTAAGAGCGATGATTTTTGCAGCTGATGGGCAGGCCAGAAGAGATACTATTATTGATGAAGAGCCGATGCAATCTTTTCCAATATTTGATACCCCCTTTGATCATTATTTTGGACAAGACGAGCTCGTGAGGAGAATAAGGTTAGATACTGCGGTATTGGCGCGAAATAGAGAGGAACTTCCAGTAAGAATTCTGAGGGCCGCGGCTAGCTTTAGCGATGCACGCAAGCGAGGATTTGGATTATTTGGCTCTACTGATTCTTTAGGTCATACCTCAATCGAAACCTCTGATGAAGAGCCGCAAAAAATCGCTCGGAATAGATCCAGCTCGTATATATCTGATGATACAAGCTCAGAAGATAACGCAGAGATAATTGCCATCAACGCAAAGTTGTAATATAACATCCGGATCGTTTTGGGGTCTTCCCATGTGAGCAACGCAATTGTAGGTTGGGCCGTTCGGCCCAACATCGGATGAGCACCAGATGGTCGATAAAAACATTAAAAAATTGGGGTCACTACCTTGTGATCCTATCTTTGGTAAAAAAGGTTTATTATTTTTTTTGAGTAAGTTGAATCATCTTAGCAGCATGAGCGAAATAACCTCCTATTCTTGCATCAAATCCGAACGGGTCAATCCAATATTCAGCTTCGCTCAAGAATAGGAAGTTATTTCGCTCACGATCCTTATTGACCATCCAAGAATGCTTCAAGCGCTTGTTGTGAGCGATTCCCAATCAAATTAGTTTGCATATTGTTTGTATAGGTAACGGGGGAGCGCTCAATTACTTTCTCGCATATCCGCCATAAATCATCTGCAGCCACTTGATAAAAAACCCAGTCGCTGTATTTGCTTTCGTTAGACACCGTTTCATAAGTAGGCATAAATGCCTGGCAGTGCCGGCACCAAGTCGCATGGACCAGTAAAACAGTCTTAGGTAATGAAAGTTTGGGACATTCTGCTTCAGTAAAAGGTAGTACTGTCGAAAAGGAGATCATTGGCATAAGCACCATGCAGCTCAGCATAAGCAGTCTCATTGTGTTTTTAAAATAAAATTTCATTTTTTCTCCATTTTGAATGATGAGCATCATATACCTTTCACGAATGAATTTTAGGTTTTTATGCTATCCGCCCACAGACTCATCACATACCCGCCACCACCCGAACCAGTTGGTTTAACGGCTAACGCACCTTGATTGTGCAAATCCTGCAAATGCTGTTGTAGAACCGGGGTGATCAACCCCCATTCTTGAAAACAGTCATGTGCTTGCTGAATGGCGAGCGCCAAATGATTTTGACTGTTTTCTGTATAAGGATTTTCTAATGCTTGTTTCGCAGCAATGACGGCTGCTTGCATCTTTTGATCGATGAGTTGTCCAGTTGTGGGCGATTTTGCCCATAATTGTTGAACCGTTTGAATGCAATCGACTGTTGGCCCCTGTTGCCCACAAAAAGATAGTTGCCATTTGGGAGACCAGGTTGGGTGTAATGGCGTGGCTTGGCTGTTTTGAAAGTGCATACCTGTCGTGCTACTTACCCCAATGATATCTAACCCGCTGCTTTTACCATGGAAAAAGTGTTCTAGTTCGCGAGCAATATTGAATTCATTTTGTGTATCAATCCACTTTTGTGAGGCAAACCAGCGCGCTATTGCTACGCATAATGCCGCGGAAGCCCCCATCCCTACGCCAGCGGGTATATTGCTTGTGATTCGCAGATCGCCGCTGATTGTGTCAGGTTGACGGTTAATGCAACGCAATCCATGGGCAAGAATTTTTTGTAATAAATCATAGGTGGCATCAGGATCATAATCCAGCATTTGCGTGCTGAGCTGCAGTTCTGCCGTATGAGGCGAAGGCGTGTACTGCAACGTCAACGTTTTATCCAATAATGGAAAAACCAAGGCGCTATGTCCGCGTATGACTGCGTGCTCGCCTGCTAAGATCCATTTGCCGTGAGTGGTCGTTTGAAATTCACATGACATCGAAGTTGCCAATTAGTACGTCCTGTTCGAAGACGCGTGCCATTTCCTTTTGGTCCGGTCTATACAGTAAATGAATATTGGGACCCGCATCCATGGTAATAATGGGTCCATCCTGATTTTGTTCCCAAGCAGCTTTGAGTTGGTCTAAAAGTTGTAAAGTCCGATCCGTCATATAGGTAAAAGGTTGCGCGCAGCTGGAGAATAACTCATGCATGTCTTGAAATTCTCTCCAACAAACCTGATAAGCGGTGGACCAGTTTTTAGTATGAAAGGCATCCAATAAATCGCGTAAATTTTGCTTGGCTCGTTCAGCTCGTGTGGCATATTTTGGGCTGGTTTTGACTAATTCATGGGCTTTTGAAGAAGAGACGGCCTTGATCTCGTGACTCACTAAAATGACTTTGTGGAACAAATCTTGGTAAGGGACATCGATGCTTTTCACCGTATCATTTTCCCAAAGCGCCCAAGGTGAAAAAAACGAGCGGCAAGAAGAACCTGAGCCGTGTCGGCTTAATGCCGCAATGGCTTCCACATCAGGCAGAGGTTGTTTTGTGAGATCACACAAGGCTCGGACAGCGCATTGGGTTAATGCAGCAAAGCTGGACGCTGAACTTGCCAAACCGGTGCTTAATGGAAAATTATTATTAGAGCGAACGGTAAAGCCGCCAGTGTAAGAAAATGTCTGTTTTAAAAATGCCAGATGTTTTAAAAAGCGTTGTTGACCCTCTTGAGATAGGACAAAATTATCCACACCTGGAAGTTCTAAGGGTTCCCAAAAATCGAGCTTGCCAGGATGTGCTTCTAATGAAACACTGGATTTTAAATCATTCAGAGTAAAAGATAAGGAAGGATTAGCCGGTAGATTAGTCGCTTTATCGTCTTTCCCCATATATTTTATCAAAGCAATATTTGCGGGGGCCTGGCTTAACCATTGTTGCATATCTTACTCCTTAACGTCCTTTGGCATCTGCCCAAAGAACTTTGTGTACTTGCAGTTGAAACCTTACGGGTAGCTGATCGGCTAAGATCCAATCCGCTAAATCACTAGGGTTTAACTGTTCCCAACTTGGTGAAAACAGCACATGGGCTTTTTCTATTAAATGGTGTCGTTTTATCATATCACAAGCCCAGAGATAATCTTCATAATTACATATGACAAATTTAATTTGATCTTGGGCTTTTAGTAAAGGAATATTCGTCCAAAGATTCCGATGGACTTCACCAGAACCGGGTGTTTTTAAATCCATAACGATGGTGACACGTGGATCAATTTGTGCAATATCGAGCGCACCGCTGGTCTCAATAGAAACGCGATAATTGGCATCACAAAGGCGTTTCAGAAGCGGTATGCAATTAGGTTGTGCCAATGGCTCACCTCCAGTGATACACACATAGGGGGTTGTGTACTCAGCAACTTGTTCTAAAATACGGTCTAAGCTAAGCTGCTTGCCACCTTGGAAAGCATAGGCGGTATCACAATACTGACAACGCAAAGGGCAGCCCGTTAAGCGCACAAAAACTGTAGGAAATCCGCTGCTGTTGGATTCTCCTTGGATGGAGTAGAAAATTTCTGTGATACGCAACTGAGGTGTCATTACCCACCCAATTTTTCTAGCTTAATATGTGCTAAGCGCGCTGTAGTAGTGTCAGGGTATTGATTTACGACAGCAAGCAGTTGTTCTTTGGCTTCTGCAATACGCCCTGATTCAGCAAGCGTGTAGCCAAGCTTAAGACGACTAGGTGCAAATTTGCTGGAGGTTTTGAAATTTTGAATCACCGTATCAAAGTGTGTGACGGCATTGGCGTAATCTTTATTCGCAAGGAAGAGTTCACCAAGCCAATAGTGCGCGTTGGCACTGTACCCACCATGGGGATATTTACTAAGAAATTGTTGCATGGCCTGAGTTGCTTGAGGAAAATGCTTTTGTTTGACTAAATCATAGGCGGCCAAATAAGAGATTTGTTCATCAGCAGGATTGATGCGGACATTAGAGGTAGCTTGCTCTAAATTTTGCATAGGTTGTATGTCTACTTCGAATTGCGGCGGGCCAGATTTTTTTGCATTGGCGGGTAAAGCAGGTGCTATAGTCGGTTGATTGGTTGCGATATTATTATTTACAGGCAGATTCGGATGCGTGTTTCTATTATCGATATCTTGTGTGAGATCGAGTTGTTGCTGTTTTAATTCATCTAATTCATGTGATTGAACTTCTAATTGTCCGCGGAGTTCTTGAATTTCTTTCTGTAAAGATTGCATTTTATTGACAAAATCGGTGTTCCCGGCACGGGCCTCACTATGCTTAGATGTATGCTGTGACACAGATCCGTCCAGATCATCGAGTATTGCATCTTCTTCGCGCGCAATAGGCAGCTCTTCAGCTGCCTGTGCTTGTTCTTCCAATATGGCAAAGTTCTCACTGTCGTCTACCACTGGGGCAGCTGCTAAAACGGGTACAGACAGACCTATCAGCGTTGCGAAGACAGTGTGAACAATTACTTTCATCTTGTAGCCTCATACGTTAATTCAACACGACGGTTCGCAGCATGTGCCGTTTCATCGTGGCCAATATTAGCAGGACGTTCTTTACCATAGCTTACGACACGGATCTGGTTACGACTGACACCATCCATCTTGAGGATATCTGCAACAGTGTTCGCACGTCGTTCCCCTAATGCCACGTTGTATTCATGGCTACCAAGTTCGTCGGTATGTCCAGCGATCATTACATTTGCACCAGAATGTGATGCCAAATATCTCGCTTGAGCATGGACAGATTCGGTATATTTTTCGTTGAAAGAAGCATCATCATAAGCAAATAAGTAAACTTGATTATGGGGTGCTTTATTTGTATAACTTTCACCAGCTGCTGAATCGCTGCCAAACCCACCAAATGCGCTGCCTAATCCTGCTGAAGACATCCCATCGCTGTCATTAGCAATACCATGGTGCTTAGCGCAAGCAGCAAACAACAATGCAGTCACAATGATAGCACTTTGCTTGATAATAGTACCTAATTTCATATTGCAAAACTCCTAATTATTATTGTTGGCGCTTCATTGTACAATCGTTTTGCGTATTTATCAATAAGAGGCGGTGCTTAGCGGCGGTGAGATAATCATTTTTATGATTGAGTGATTAGATGGTTGTTAGTTTGTCTTGAGCTGATCTTTGAAAAAATGATAGCAAGCAACCAAAATCTTCAGGTGGAATGAGTACACTGGTTTTTTTTAATAAGGGTATTGACGATAACCGTGTAGGCCATTTTTATAAAAATTGAAACGTGGTTCCCAATAAGAAGGACCAAAGCCATCATCGTAGCTACCATAACCATCATAACCTACCGTGTATCCAGTAAACCCAGGTGGGTAGGGTTGGTATGGGTATTGGTATGCAATGCCTCCAAATTGTGGGCCAGAGTTATAGTCCGCATAATCCGGTGTGTCTTGAAATAAAACATGATTACACGCACAGAGCATGGTGCATAATGATACCGCGCATACCGCACAACTTACTTTCATCATGATAGAATCCTGAATAAGCCTTCTATTTTAGTTTAGACGTAAATAGGCATATATCAAATTTTTAGTCAAAATATCAGGTTGTCCAGAGCGCAGGAAGGATCGCTAGGATTTGGCACCTTATCATTGGCGGGAGAACATTCTTTATACGCATGAGCTCAGTGCGAAACTCGTCTGGCAGCGTTGTCAACAGACGCTAAGCTTGTCTGAGCATGTTGATTTGATGATCCAGCTGGTCATATCCCGCCTCTACATTCACATAGTGACGCTTCATGAGACGAATAGATAACGAGCCATCATCCTGAGCCGATTTGGCTTGCCATATGCTGTTGAACTTCAGGGCTTTTAACCGGTCAAAATCATGTTTTTGCGTGACAATAAAAAAATTACGATAGTGTGCTTGATCACTGAAATGCAGACGACGTGCCTCCTCCGCTAGATCTTGCCCGGGTAAGTAATCACGTAAAGAGAAATACTCATTATTATGTACGGCAATGATTTTGCCTTTAGGGAGTAGGCTGACGATGCGTGCTGCCAAATGTTTGACACGACGATGCGCCGCTTTAGAGTAATGACCATTCTCGTGTAAAGTTCGATATATCCCGCGATAGGTAAAAATGCGATTGGGATCAAATTCATAATGTTTATGATGGAGCATGAATGAGATATTGCGTTCCCCCGGATGTTTTAGAGTGATGAGGGAGCCGCCTTGATGGCGTATGACAGTTCTCGCTGCTTGCAGTGCGGTCGTTTCATTCTGGTGAACATGGATAAAAGATTTGCCCTTCCCATGCCGTTCTTGCACAATAAGAACAGTGGTATTACCGAGTTGCACGGGATATTGTCTGGCGTAGCAGGGGTGTAAGGCCTCAAGGGTCAATAGCATCATCATCAGTAAGCGCATAAGTAATTGATTTCATTCTACATTAATTAAGCGACAGCAGTATAAAAGATATTGTTCAAAAATGCAACTATCGAAGAGATTTGTTTGATGATCAGTGATATTTGGACCCTCTTGATTCGGTTTTTAGAAGGCTTAGCCTTGGTGGTCTTTCCTTAGCATTGGGAAATTGGGACAGAATCTGTAGGATTGAGCATTTATACGATTACATTTGGCGGATAATTTCGGTATAATCGAATAGGATCTGTTAACCATCCGCTCTTATCATTAGGGACCATTATTGTGATGAGTAATATTTTTAATATGTTCGGGCCATCTCCTATTCGGCCAATTGAACAGCATATGTACAAAACTTACCTGTGTGCCAAACAGTTATTGCCGTTTTTTGAAGCGGTGATCAACGACGATTGGGATTTGGCGAAATCTATCCAAGATAAGATCATTCTATTGGAGAAAGAGGCCGATGTGATTAAGCGGGACTTGCGTTTACATTTACCAACAGGGCTTTTTCTGCCAGTGGCGCGCTCAGATTTACTAGAATTACTTGCTGCGCAAGATCGGATTGCCAACAAAGCTGAACACATCGCTGAATTGATTGTTGGGCGAAAAATGGTGATCCCAAAAGGTTTGGTGTCTTTGTTTATGTCGTTCTTAAATCGTTGTTTGGATGCAGCGAAGCAAGCTTGTAAAGCGATTAATGAATTGGATGAATTATTAGAAAGTGGCTTTCGGGGTAGTGAAGTGACCATCGTCGAAGAGATGATTGTGACCTTAGATAAAATTGAACATGATAGTGATAATTTTCTTGCTGAAATCAGACGGAAAATTTTTGAAATTGAACAGGAATGGAGTGCTATTGAAGTAGTATTTTTATATAAGCTTGTGCAGTGGGTAGGGGATCTGGCAGATTTGGCCCAGATTGTGGGTGCGCGTTTACAAATTCTTATTGCCCGGTAATAGTTTCTTATGGAATATTCGATTTTATATCTTCTAGCAGCGGTCATTCTCTGTTTTCTCATGAATTGGGGTGTTGGCGCGAATGATTTGGCCAACGTCATGAGTACCACGATGGGCTCAAAAGCTGTTTCTGTCCGCCAAGCAATGTGTGTTGCGATCATATTTGAATTTGCGGGTGCATTCTTTGGGGGAACAGGCGTCACCGAAACCATGCGCGATGGTATTATCAATACGAGTCAATTGTCCGGATCGCCGGCGGTTTTAGTGGAAGGCATGCTGTCAGTACTCTTCGCCTGTACCGTATGGATGAATTTGGCAAGTTTTATGGGTGTTCCGGTTTCTATTACGAATGCTTTGGTTGGCTCCATGGTGGGATTTGGTGGCATCGTTTTGGGGTTAGAAGCGGTGCATTGGAAACAAGTGTCCTATATTGCCATTGGTTGGATCACCTCTCCATTATTAGCTGGGATTACGGGCTTTATATTATTTACAACTATTCAGCAAGCTATTTTTATCAGGATAGACCCCTTGAAAAAGGCTAAATTCTACATGCCAATTTACCTGTTCCTTATTGGCAGTGTTTTATCTTTTATTACTGTGTTGAAAGGATTGCATCACTTTCATGTGCAATTGAGCATGCAACAAAATGTGCTGGTTGTGATTGGTACAAGCCTAGTGATTACGGTGCTTGGTATGCTGGGAATTAAGCAGATTCCAGAACCTCTAGAAATGAAACGACGCGATATGTTCATTCAGGTTGAACGCTATTTCGCATTGCTAATGGCTATGACAGCCTGTGCCATGGTGTTTGCGCACGGGTCAAATGATGTGGCGCTTGCGGTAGCGCCACTTACTGTTGTGTATAATTTGGTGACGAACAGCTCCCCTAAAATCATTGCAGGCGGGTATCCCTCGTGGATTATCTTATTTGGTTGTATAGGCGTGCTTACTGGATTTTTGATGTACGGCAGAAAAGTCATTGAGACAGTAGGGAGTGCAATCACGGCCCTAACACCCAGTCGCGCATTTGCAGCAACTTTGGCGGCGGCTACCGCTGTGGTGATAGCAACCAGTTGTGGCATTCCTGTTTCTGCGACGCAGACATTGGTTGGTTCTGTGCTAGGGGTTGGTTTGGCACGCGGCATTGGCGCATTGAATTTGATTGTGATTCGCAATATTTTTACATCTTGGATTTTAACCCTTCCCGCCGCGTCTATCTTGACGATTCTTTCTTATAAATCAATCCATTGGGCACTGCATTAAGGATCAGCTAACACTCGTTGGTGACAACCACATTAGCCTCCCAATTGAAAAAACATCCGATAAAGATAAAAAACATGTTGACATAGCGGCTCAGATCAGTAGAATACACGAACGCCATTAAGGGCGAGTTGATTAAAAAATAGAGAAGACAAACTGTGTGGGCGCTTAAGAAGCGTCGAAACCTGAGAGAGATACAAAAAAGTCGGGTATATTGAAAGATGTACTCGCACGTTAGCGAGAGCTAAAAGAGAGCTGCTTGAGATTCGAAAGG
>CAMCUM010000024.1 GCA_945878975.1 Legionella genomosp. 1 | reverse complement strand
CACGATATTTTGTTTATTGATCCTGATAAAACGCCTATGCCTGGAAGTTTCGTGGTGGCGAAAGTTGAGGGTAATCCTGAGGTCATTGTCCGTCGCTATAAACAGTTATCGGTTTCTCAAAATATTCAGGAATTTGAATTGTTGGCTCTTAATAAACACTGGGCGGATATTCGTGAGAAGTGTAAACTGATTGGTACCATATGTGGTTTACAGAGATCTTTATTATGAAAATTATTTGTCCACCGCCATTGAAACTGGGCGATACGATTGGTTTGGTTACGCCATCTAGTCCAATGCAAGAAGGGCGACTGGAATTGGGTATAACCTATTTAGAAAGCAAAGGTTTCAAAGTAAAGGCAGGTCATCATGTACATGATGCCGATCGTTTTTTGGCAGGAAAGGATTGTGATCGTGCAAAAGATATCATGGATTTTTTCTGGGATGAAAGTGTTAAAGCGATTATGGCTACTGGTGGTGGTTATGGCGCACAAAGAATTTTACCTTTTCTAGACATCGATAAAATTCGAGCAAACCCCAAATGGGTTACAGGATTTAGTGATACCACCGCTTTGCAATTAGGTCTTTTAGCCAGAGCAGGTATTGCTTCATGTACAGGATTTATATTTCGTGATTTGGATGGTCAGCCATTAGATGCGCTTATTGAAAAAACGTTGATGGCTTGTTTGTTTGACGAACCATATCAAATTAACGAAGGTACCTCGGTCATTTCAGGGAAAGCTGAAGGATCTTTGGTAGGTGGGAATTTAGGGTGTTTGGTTGCACTTATGGGGACACCTTATCAGCCCGATTTCGAAGATTGCGTGTTGTTGATAGAAGAGGTTTGGGCAGAACCATATAAGATTGATAGTATGTTGTCACAGCTTGAATTAGCGGGTGTGTTTGGACAAATCAGCGGACTAATTTGGGGACAATTTGAACGCTGCGATGCGCACCATTTCCCAGATCGAGATGGCACTGTGGATGATATTATTGACGAATGGTCAAAGCGTGTTCAAGTACCTTGTATCAAAGAGTTTCCTTACAGCCATCGTGATAGACGTTGTGTGTTGCCAATAGGAAAAAAGGTGTTGCTCGATGCAAATAGTTGCGTGCTTTCAGTTTCCTAGCTAAGTGGAGTTACAACAATGTTGCCCAAAAATGCGAGCCTAAGGCACGTAGCTCTTGCCGTACATAAACTTGATGAATGTGAGCAGTTTTATAATCTTTTGGGAATGCGTACGGAGCTGAAGACGAGCGATTACGTTTATTTGACTGGTAATGGCGATAATATTTCATTGCATAAAATCATAGAGCCCTTTGCTGCTCTTCAGCGCTTAGAGCATATCGGGTTTGCATTAGATTCAATTCAGGCTGTTGATCAATTATATCAGGATATGCAAAAGCATAAATTTACAATATTTAGCGAACCCAAAACGTTTGGTATCGGAACTCATTCATTTTCTGTTCTGGATCCTGATGGGATTGAAGTTGAATTTACGTATCATCCGCCAATGTGGGTGGCTGTATGATAAATTCTCACATACTGTGGGCTATCGACACGTTAAATGATAAAGGATATAAAGTTAAAAGTACCATCCCAGAAATTGTTTTAAATACCCATTGGTCAGAGGTATGTCGATTTATAACTGATCAGGGTTTTTTTTATTTAAAAAAGGTACCCCCTGCATTATCGTTAGAAGCAAATGTTATTAAGATATTACACCAGAAATTTCATGCTCAAGTACCACTAATTATTGCGGACAGCCCAGATTTATGCTGTTTTTTAATGCATGATGCTGGCATGTCGCTACATGAGTTTTTTAAGCAAAGCTTTCAACCTCAGTTATTCGTTCAAGCAATTCAGGGATATGTCGAGACACAAATTTCAGTCGTTAGCCATATTGATCTTTTTCTAAGCCAAGGTGTACCTGATTGGAGATTAGCGCAATTGCCAAGCCTTTACCGGGGACTAATTGTACAAGAAAAACTATTGATGGATGATGGCCTTACACAAGAAGAGTTAATAATATTGGAAAGCATGGAGGTAAAGCTGTCCTCAGTTTGTGAGCAATTGGCTCATTATAGAATTCCAGAAACATTCGGGCATTGTGACTTCCATGATAAAAATATTTTAGTGAATACCAAAACTTACGAAACCACTGTCATTGATTTAGGCGAGGTGGCAATTACTCATCCATTTTTCTCATTGTGGAATTGTTTATATAGGGTGAAAGAGCATTTTTTGCTCTCAGATACTATTTATCAACAACTGCAGGAAGCTTGTCTTCATCGTTGGTTGGATTTTGAATCAAAAGAACATTTGAACGAAATTTTGGTAATTATTCAGCAATGTTGGTCTATTCATTCAGTATTAGGAGAATATCGTCTTATACAGAGTGTCGACCAAGTTTCACCCCAGGCTTTACATCGGCAAGGCAGACTTGCAAATAATTTAAGATATTGGCTTAAACAAAACGGATAGAGAGCGATTGGAACCGATGAAGAATGCGAGCATACCAGTGATGAGGTCATGCATTTCAACGCCCGCGCAGTGCCCTTTACCCAAAAGAAAAATCTCGTTTTTATTTAAAAAAGGCGCTTTAGCTTGAAAATTGGAAGATTGGGGGGTTGTTCAGAATGAAATCTAGTACGAGTAATTTTTACCCGCTTCTAAAATTAGCCATTCCAATGTCTATGACAAGCTTATTAGGATCGGCTATATTCTTCTGTCATACGCTGTTTCTTGCCAAATTGGGCTCGAATATTCTAGCAGCGGGTGCATTGGCGAGTTATTTGACTGGCACGATTATGGTTATCACGTTTGGGATATTAAGTTCCATCAAT
Organism: Legionella genomosp. 1; assembly: GCA_945878975.1. Classification (GTDB taxonomy): domain Bacteria; phylum Pseudomonadota; class Gammaproteobacteria; order Legionellales; family Legionellaceae. The sequence continues at coordinate 32,769 of CAMCUM010000024.1, read as the reverse complement.
GTATTAGTGGCCCACCAACACGGCGCGAATAACGAAGAGGGTATTGCTTGGATTGTCCGTGATGGTATTTGGCTCGCGCTTTTACTGGTGATGCCGACTTTTATTTTATTGTGGAATATATCGCCTATCTTTTTGTTGCTGGGTCAAAAACAATCCGTTGTGTTGCTTGCGACCTCTTATTTGCATGCCTGGGCTTGGGGGCTTTTACCTCAATTTATCATGGCGGCTTTAATTGAGCTTATGATTGGTTTAGGGCAGATGCGCGTGATATTAATTGTTACTGTGCTCGGTGTGGCGCTTAGCATTTTTTTCAGCTTTGTTCTGATTTTTGGTCAATGGGGATTCCCCTCATTAGGAATCGCAGGAGCCGGTTTTGGACTTAGCATCACGAATTGGATCCTGGTTGTTGGGATGATTCTTTTCATGAGAAAGGATTTTCCGGGTTATTTTAGTCGCCTTTTCCATTTAACCAAACCATCCCACTTGATGGAGCTACTTCATCTTGGGTTTCCGATGGGTCTTATGTATTGCATTGAAGTTGGATTTTTCTTTGCCTTAACCTTATTGATGGGCACCTTTGGGGCTAACATATTAGCGGCGAATCAAATTGTCATGCAGTATAACGGGCTACTGATTTCCGTTGTTTTTTCCATTGCGCAGGCGGTTACGGTGCGTATGGGGCATCTGATCGGTGCGGGAGATGTGGCGTCAGCAAGAAGTGCTGGATATACGGGTGTTTGTCTATCGGGTTTACTGATGACAGTGGCGGCGCTCTTTTTCTGGTTTTACCCATCCATGCTGATTTCGATTGATTTTGATGTCAACCAATCTAAAAATCAGGAAATAGTCCATTTTGCTATCCAATTTTTAGCGGTTTGCGCTATTTTTCAGTTTTTCGAAGCCTGTAGAATTACATTCTTTGGTGCTTTGCGTGCGGTCAAAGATACTCGCTTTACTTTATTCATTTCCATCATTAGTTTCTGGTTGATTTCGCTGCCAGTAGGCTATTTCTTTGTTTCTTATCTCAATATGGGGGAGGTCGGTTTGTGGTGGGGAATGGTTCTGGGTGGTATCTTTAGTGTGATATTATTGGCTTGGCGTTATCACTACAAAATGCCAGGTAACAAGATCGCATTGCTTTGACCCCGCCCGCTAATAATGTGGAGTGGCTATGCGATAATATTCATTGTTTAACAGTGCTTTCTTCAATGACAGCAGAAATTTAATCGAAGCAATTTTATATAGATAAATTATGACGACGAAATCACAGCTTATACCTGAAGCCTATAATACGACAAGTAACGCAACCACACAAAATCCATTCATCATTTGCCATGCAGATGTTTATGAAAGAAACTCCAAGAAGTCAAACTCTTAATCATCATTATTGCTGATCTGTAATCCATTCACCAACCGATGCGGCAATCTCCGGAATTGATGACGCGGTCGTATCTAATAACGTTACATTAGCCACTGAACCCCAGTCATTTAGTTTATCCCACGTACTAAAATCCAGGCCATCCCAACAATCATCTTTCAAAACATGTTGCATCCATTGCGGGTCTTGATGGTGCATACGCAACCATGCCGCCCAATTCAGCATGTTCTGATCGGCCCCATAGGTATTACGTTTTTTTAATCGCTGAATCCGCTCAAAATCACTGACATCCAAAAGACAGAAATTTATCTTATCTCCTTTATGCGCGGATGGGCATGCCAATATCTCACCTAAAACGATCTGTCCAAGCAAGCAGGCATCCTTGCCATCCTTCAATAGTTTTTGCAGCCATTTCTCCGTAGATTCTTGACGCCATTTTTTATCCGCATCATCCGGCACACCAATATTATCAAAATCATATACAGCAATAGTATTACCAAGGATTTTCTGCAAATCGATCATCATAGCCGTCTTACCACTGCCACTAGCACCTGCTATAAAATATAAAGCACTCATTTATATTCCTCAATACTCAACCCTCTCTCCCATCATGCTCCGAATTAATCGTTAATAGCTTCCTTCAGTTTTGAACCAGCTTTGAAGCTCACGGTATTTCTGGCTGGAATGTTCAATGGTGCGCCTGTGGTAGGGTTGCGCCCTTTTCGTGCTGCACGTTTCTTCACTGATATACTTACAAAGCCGGGCAGAACAATAGAATCACCTTTAGCAAGTAGGTCGGTGATGGAGCTCATTACGGCATTTAAAGCATTTTCCGCATCTTTTTTAGTCAGCCCTGCCGTTGCGCTGATAGCATCAATCAGTTCCTTTTTTTTCATGGTGTCCCCTTTGAAGTTTATGAGATAGCTAAGAATTAAATTTTTAGCGTATCCCAGTTCAATAATCTTGTATAGGTCTAGACTTATGATCCGCGATAACTTCATCGATGATGCGCCAGTATTGCGCAGTCTCAGCATTATTGGGATCTAAACCGGCAGCGCAAATCAATGCTTTCCATAGTGTCCATGCGCGACCACGAGCCCATGTATTGGTGTCGAGATTGAGAGATGCTTGAAATGCTTTACGACTATCATTTTTGAAAAATGTCCAGGCAATCGCTAGATCACAAGCTGGATCTCCAATACAGAGTTGTCCGAAATCAATGACGGCAGAGATCTGTCCATTTTTTACCAATAAATTTCCTGTGCTGATGTCTCCATGGACCCAAACTGGAGGTTTATCCCAATGAGTTGCAAGCGCTGTTTCCCAAACGCTTGTTGCAGTATCAGTATCTATTTTATCTTTCAGTGTATCGATTGCTTGTCTCGTTTCAGTATCATAAATTGACAATGCGCCGCCACGATAGAAGCTATGAGGTCCGGCTACTGGACCATTGGTGGTATCGATGTTTTGTAATGCCATAAGAAACTGCCCTAGGCTTGTAGCGAAGTCACTTAAATTGCCGATAGATGCAGATGCTGCGGCTTCGCCTTCAAGCCACCGGTAGATAGACCAGTGCCAAAGGTAGTTCTGGGTTGGTTCTCCTAATGCCAAAGGCGCTGGAATGGGCAAAGGAAGTAAGGGGGCTAGTTTTGGAAGCCAGAGCTGCTCTTTTTCTACTTGTAATGCATAATCAGCAGCGCTTGGCATGCGGACAAGCATGTGATCGCCCAAATGGAAGGTTCGGTTGTCCCATCCGCTCTTTGCAACCGCTCGAATAGGGAGATCTTTCCATTGTGGGAACTGGGTATCTATTAACTGGCGTACGAGTGTGGCATTGATATCTAAGTGCTTATCGGTCATTTGAAATTTTTTTGTTGTTCGATCAAGATGGTTTAGAATATCACATTCTTTATCGAGAGAGCGGTTATGCTTGAAATTGCACTACTAAAACATCATTCTGATAAAATACCAGTGCTTGCAGCAATGTGGTACGAGCTGTTGGGACGCATTTGGGTGCCAGATGCTACCATTGAGCGGGTTGAGGCGCGGTTTCATGAGCATTTAAATGACGATACGTTACCGCTTACTTTTGTGGCGTTAGAGAATAACAAACCTGTTGGCATGTGTTCTTTGCGCGGCAATGATGGTATTCGCCCGGATTTGACACCCTGGTTGGGATCTTTAATCGTAGATAAAGCCGTACAAGGCCGGGGTATTGCTCGATTATTGGTGGATGCTATCAAAAATAAAGCTAAAACAATGGGGCATGATACTTTATATCTACTCACCTTTGATCCAACCCTTCCTGACTATTATTGTTCATTGGGCTGGAAGCACATAGGCATGGACTCGTTGTTATCACATGATGTTACGGTTATGAGCATTAATTTATAGGCTACTTAAAATACACTATCGAGAATAACATTATGAATAATCAATTAATAAAAGCATTTCGTTTGGCTGAAGCCAATTTTTTTGAGATGCTTAGTTCGGAGCGCTGGGGTGATGATAATATTTCAACCTTTGTTACGGGCGTAAAAGCTGCAAATTTAAACCCAGTTATTGTGCATGCTGTAGGCCAAACATTTCCTGAGAGTTTGTCGTCATGTCGTGTTTTTTATGCAGACAAACAATTGCCTTGGGCGTTGTTGATGCCTGAGTATCATTACAATGCTGGGGTTGGTCATTTGCTGAAGGAACAGCATTTTATACATAATGACAACGGTATGGCGATGGTTCATTTACTTGATGGACTTGATTCTCCAGGTACTGATTTATCGTATCGTGTTAGAGAAATGGACGATGCATTGGAAGAGTGGGGGCTACCATTATTGCTGGGATTTGAGTCAACTCCTGAAATTACGGATGTTTACGTTAAAAGACACTCACTGGCTGTTCAGAAGAGCGGGGAACTTTATCATTTTTCTGGTTTTATTGGAGATCAAGTAGTTTGTTCGCTATCTCTTTCTATCATTGAAGGATATGCGCGTATAGATGATGTTGCCACCAGTCCTCTGTATCAACGTAATGGGTATGCAACTGCATTGATGCTTGCTGCACTTAATCGAGCCAAGGAACAAAAGGCTAAAGCTTGTTTCTTAGAGGCTTCTGATGTAGGTCTTAATGTGTACAAAAATATTGGATTTCTTGAGCTTTTTAAGAATTTTTATTACGAAATTGCTGAATAAGAGTCTGCTTTAGAACTCGTTTTCTATTTCTCCAAATTTGATAGAGCCTAGCATTTTTTCAGCAATGATTTGAAATGATTCTCGGTCAATTTCTAAAAAGCCATATCGAAAGGTATAGCCCCAAGACCGTTTGTTTTTAATGAAGGGTAGTATGTCAACCAAAGGCTTGATATCAATGTGTTGCGCATCTAAATAGGTTACAGATCTGCGCATCGGTTTAAATTCAGGGGTCATTTCTACTTGAAAGGGAGCATCGTCATCGACGATCCCAATGGCCGTGAATTTTTGATAAGCCTTAGGTTCCCCCATAGTATGTTTGGGCGAATAATAAATGACCACATCACCCTTGTGAAGGCGCTTTGCTGGGGCAGATTTTCCATGACAAAATTGACAGATCCCTAATGTCACGCCATTGGCGACATGATCTTTTGACGCGACACCGATCCAATATTTTCTCTGATTATCCATCATGACTGCGCTGCTAGCTTATTTAATGTTTGCATGAAAGACTGTTGATTTTCTTGAGGTATCGATATAAAAAATTCCTTATCAACGGTTTCAATGATAGGTATCAATGATTCGATTAGTTTTTTTCCAGCGTTAGTGAACCCAACATTTTTAGCACGAGTATCTAATGAGTGTTCAGCGCGTGTTAATAATCCCTGAGTTACCAATTTTTTGATACATTGAGATACGGTCATCTTATCCAGTTTAGTCCAGGTAATAATGGTGGTTTGTGTGATATCGTAGTGATTTTTTTCAAACCATAACAATACGGCCATGATGACAAATTGAGCGTGAGATAGTGCATACGGTTCTAGTGTTTTTTTGATTTTACGTTGCCATAGCATCGTTGTTTGCCACAATAAAAAACCGGGGCTATCTTCAGGTTTTTCAAATCCAAACGGTAATTTAGACATGCGCATTTCTCGCTAATGTAATGAGCGCATTCATTTCATCAGGGATGGTATCTGCAATATGAGTGGCAACTAATTTTATCCATAACCATTTGAGTGGGCCGGTTACTACTAATGTGTTAGTGAGACGTAAACCGTCGTCTGTTTTCTCAATTGTATGCGTAGCATACATTTTTGCGCCTAAAAATCGTGTGCAATCAGTAAATTTTTGGCGTTCCTCAACTTCTGTTAAGGTGATTTTAACCGGAAATGCCCCTTTGGGTTTTAACTTAAAATGATTGCCCACTTTAAATTCGCCATGCATTTTGCAATAGTCTAGGTCATCATGCCAAGATGGCCAATGATTAATATCGGTCCATATTTGCCAAATAGCTTCTTTGCTAATGCCTTGAACGATTTGATGGTGCGCTCTTACCCACATGATCCGCTTCCATAAAGTAAAAACATATAATATATTTGTTTTTACTTTATATCAAGTTTTCGTGACTATTTTGGAAACATGATACGATCAAGATGCTTGTTTATGATCTGGCTGATAGACTCTTTGTTCCAGTTTGGGCAAAATCTTGGGTAAGCTCGATCTAATCCATAGGACCATTTTTCCAATGTAGCATGATCGTAATCTATCATATCGTCGATGATAAATTTTGGTAGGTGAACCTTATCGGTATGTACACCAATACCACCATCATACAGTTCTCCCCATGGCAGCCTAATTAAAACGTGATCGCATTCATCGCGCGATAGGGTCATGACGAAACAAATATGCACTTTTTCTGTAAATCGGTGATTCCAGGCTTCATAAAATAATTGGGCAAAAATACCGCATGGCCCATAGTTAATCCGCGGAATGCCTTCGTGATAGCCAAGTAGCTGGTTTATTTCGGTTTTTAACTCATCCAAGATGTCTTCGATGATTGTTATGTTTTTTATCATAGGAGTATGATTTCTCAATTATCTAAACTACAGTTGTTTCTTCAAAAATAGACAACTCGAATTCCCAATATAACCATGCCGTTCTAAGTCGCATTCATAGCCTAATTTTTCATAAAATCCACGGGCTGATTGAAAGCTCATGGTAAGTACGCTGGCGATATGGCATCCCATTGCATAGCCATGATGGTGCACTTTCTCCATGAGTTGTCTAGCCAGTCCTTGTTTGCGATAAGCAGGGTGTACCCATAGTGATCCGGTATAAATAGAACCAAACATTATTTCACCACTGCACCCGGCGATAATGGTGTTCGCATTATCTCGAATAAAAAAAGCAAACGGTTTAGGACCATCTCTATAGGGTGTTTCTTCATTCAATCTATGCGTTAAATAATTGATATCTTGCTCATCCGGTGTTTCTATATTGGTCTGTAATATCGATTGATTTGAAGAGAACACTAAAACCATCAAATGTTCATCATAAAAATGTTCGCCAATTTTTAATGAGCGAGGCTCTGTCCCATAAATATGAAACCCGTTGTTTTGATACAGACGTATGGCGATGTGATTGGTAGTGACCACTGTTATATGTAATTGCATGACGCTTGTTTTTGCATGGGCGATAATTATTTTGATTAATGCATCAGCAACACCAGAATTTCGATGTGCTTTTTTTGTATACATAGAAAATAAACAGCCACGATGAGACATTTTTTCAGAAGAATAAACAAAAAAACCAGCGCAACCAATGAGTTCATCATGAACGAACGCACCAAAAAGATCGCAGCTACTGAATCTTTGCTGTAACTCCACGTCAGTTAATGTTGATTCTTCCTCAAATGACGAACCAAATGCTTCGGGGTGTTGCGTTAACGCTTCTAAGCGCAAATTTTTGAAAGCTTGCCAGTCTTGTTGCGTGAGCTGTCTAATTTTCATGCTTTCATCTCGTTTATATTTATTAATAAATCATCAGGGTTAACGCGACTATGATGAATTTCAATAGTCTTATAGCGCGATGTATCTCCTTGCTTTAGTGTAATATTAGCGTGAGAAACATCAAATAATTCAGCAATATATTTTAAAAGAGCCGCATTTGCGCGTCCTTCAATGGCTGGTGTTGTTAATCTGATTTTTAGTACATCATTGTGTAAACCAGTAATTTGATTATGTTTTGCACCAGGTTGTACATATGTTTTCAATGTGATGATGCCATTAGCTTGTATATACCATGCCACGTTCATGGCGACGTAGGCCAATGAACGGATAATGATGGCAGATTATCTATATCATATAGAGCGTAAACGAGAGTATCGCTAAGTGCTTGCGTCTGTGGGTTAATGCGGTTGTTTTTTAGTGTTGCTTCAAAATGAAAACCTAATCGTTCAGGTATTTTTTTACTGCGAATATTAGTTATATCACAACGGATTTCAATGCGTTTGGCATGTAGTCTTAGAAAAGCATATTGAGTTATAGCATGTATGGCTTCTGTTGCAAATCCTTGATTGTGATGTTTAGAATGAAGCCAATAACCTGTTTCAAAGGCGGGGATCTCCCAATTAATGTGATGGAATCCAGTTCCTCCAATAAATTCCATCGTATCTTGCCGGAAAATCCATAGGTTCAAATAAGGCTCTTCATTTTTCTTTAAAATCCAATTAGCCGCTGCTTGTCTCACAAACTCTTCTGACTCATCAACACTGGGTATAGTTTGTGCCCAGGGCATCATCAATTTCAATACGTCATAAGATTCGACAATAGCAGCATTGATGATACTGCCGTCACCTAATTGTGGTGGGCGTATTAAGAGTCGTTCTGTTTGAATGGGCATAGGGAGATCTAACAGTATCGGTTTCATCGTCTTTTCCAGAGCGCAATAAGGAGATTTAGCATGGCAAACCTCAACAAGACATTTTAGGATACGATTTTAATGCAGGAAACAATTCTCGAAAGAGACCACATGATTGCTCATAGATCCCAGGACTATTAGATTCTCGAGGTCCGGCAATGTTAAGTTTTTCAATATTATGTTCTCTTACCCATTGTTGCACATCATCAATAACACCGCTTTGTTCTGCTAAATTAATAATGAAAAAAGGTTTGCTCTGTTCTTGTGCGTAATTGATTGTTAGATTTGTGCCATCTTTGATGCGAGAAGGTAGTGGCCAACTTGGGACAACAATCAATGTTCCATCAGAGTGGTCTATGTTTAGGCGAGTTCTCTCATCTGGATTAGGAGTGCTTGCTTCAAGTAAGGAGGGATAGTGATCGAGAATACATTTACCTTCTTCATCTAAACCGCCTTTTGGGCAGTAGCCTCCAATAGTAATTCCTAATTCGTGTGCAACCAAAAGCCCAGCTTGATCGGTGCCAGTTTGGCCTCCAGAGACGATTTCTTTAATCATATGACGGACTCTTCTGTATTTTGGGAATATTTGAATGGAGTAAACTTTTTAGGAAAGTCATAAACATCAATCCCAGTAATTTTTTTCAGGTAGTTTACCAAAATATTGGCTGGTCCTGCTAACAAAATGCTATAAATTGCTTTGATAGAAAAGCTAATGGCTGCTACCTGTAGGATATTGGTGATGGAAATGGATGTGATTTCCATCATTGCAATGGCTATTAATGAATAAAATGCTTCTGAAAACATGGATGATCCAATACTTCTAAGCCAGAAATGACGGCCTTTTATTAGAATTTTCCATCTAGATAAAATACGTGAATTCGCCAAATTCGCGAGGACGTACGCAACACATCCGCTAAAACTTATCCAAAGCAGCGAAGACCCTAATACGGAATTATATGCTGATTGTTGGTTAAAAAAAGAAGGGTGGGGAGCTATGAGGGCTAATTGGCAAACAACCACAAAAAGCATTTGAGCCAGATACCCTGTTAATATAACGGAGCGGGTTATTTTGTATCCATAAATTTCAGCAATAATATCATCTAAAATAAATACTAATGGGGAGGTAAACGTTCCTCCCAGAACAAATAAAGTATCGTTGCCAATATAGCGATTAGTTAAAATGGCATTACATAGCATGATACTCATATAAAACATGCTGATATATACCAGTACTTTATAACCCTTAGGATTTTCAATCAGTTCTTTTGTCTGCGAATCTTTAATCATGCCAGGCTCATTCCACTAATCGAAGATAAGAAATTTTTGTTTTTTTATGCACATTTTCATGCTGAATTTTGGGGTTTTCAAATTTAAGCCCCGCTAGTACCCCAATTTGAAAAGCATGTGCAGTATCAAATTTTTCTATAAATTTCTTAGATAAAGCGATATCTCTGGGATCCATAAGAAACTGTTCCCCGTTTTGCTTGCATTCAAAGCCTAAAAATCCTTTGCGATCTTGGTAGAGCAAACTATATTCACAGGCTCGACAAATAGCATAAGTTGTTGTGATTTTTTGATACTGCTCATTAAATTGAGGATTGTTTGCATTTGCTTTAAGAATTTTTGCAAACTCAATGCCCACAAAGCATCCTTGAATAGGATGTAGGCCGTGCAAAATATCTAAGTCAAAAACAATCTCTTGAATATTCAAGTCAAGGATGGCTTTTGTGTAGGTGCACTGCAATTTATAGCGCTCTCTACCATTTTCAGTAATCGAATCAACAATTCTGTATAAAATGAAACTATTTTTATCAGAAGCCGTTTTTTTAAACGTTTTGTCGAATAGATCCGAAAAAGTCCTTTTCAGTGGCTCTATCAACACCTGTATTTACCTCTCTGAGTTTACGGGTCGTATTTTTCTGTTATAAAAAAGAGTTAAAAAAACAACCGCCATGAGTTCATGGGTTTCCTTGGAATAGTTCAATATAGATGCGCCTTGATTGACCGGGTGTAATTGCCAGTCAGGAGGGTCGATTGATAATTCCCTTAAAGTTAATTCATTATTTTCAAGTAGATTAACCAAGACCAGATCACCATCGGTAGGTGTCAGCTCTGGATCCAAAATAAAAATAGTGCCTGGTTGAAAGCGGGGGTACATAGAAGGACGACTCTCTAAAGCAAAAGCATTGAGACTGATTTTCTCGTTTTTCCCAATGGTAACGGGTATCCATGTTTGCCATTGTTTTAAATCCAGTTTGTCTTTGTTTTTAGCGGACTCCCAGTCCAGTACCGGGAGAAAGATGGGTTTGGATTGGCTAATAAATTCATTTGGAGCCATTGCATTAGGCTCAATCAAAGTGTCGATCGATACATTAAAGTAATCAGAAATACTTTTTAACGTTGATATTCTGGGGTCAGTGGTTTCTCCAGACAATAAGCGTTTGATGGTTATTGGGGGAATATTGAGATCTTGAGCAACTTTGTTGTCGGTAGTTTTTCGAAGCTTGATAAGGTGCTCAAGATTACTTGCAATACTGCTTAACTGTTCTTGATTAAGCTCGAGAAGTTCAGTTTCCATGATGATGCCTATCTGTCCTAAGTAACAAAATTGTATATCAATTTATTTTCAGATGAAATACATTTCAAAATAAAATTACAATAACGTTTGTTTTACCAAACAACAATGTTGACAAACAAAACTTTATTGTTAGTATTTGTTTTTAGGACTAACAAAAACAATAAAGGACGAACCCAATGAACCAAAATTCTAAACTCCAAATATATAAAGGCATCATTCAGTATCTATTGGAAACAACTCATTACAATCTGAACAATATTGCTGATCTCTCTAACACTTCAATCAAGAGCATTCGCTCAATTTATTGCGAAGAGTACATCCCACCCAATTTCTCATCAGAGCTGCAACTGGTGAAATTGTATCACGCGATTCTTGAATTAAATTTACAGAGATTACACAGTCCAAGAGGTTGCTAATGAAAACGTTCAATATTGAGGAAGCTGCAGAGTTTCTAGGTGCTCATAAAGAAACAGTCAGGCGTTTAGCTGTTACTGGTCTTATTCCTGGAGCAAAAGTTGGTCGAGGTTGGCGCTTCATTGAACAAGACCTTGTAACCTATATGCGAAATAAGTATTCTACCTGCGATGCATCGCAGGGTGTCAATATGAGGAGTATTGATATATGGCACTCTACAAAAGAGATGGGATCTGGTGGGTTGACATCTGCCATCAGGGAAAACGCGTACGCAAAAGCACTGGGACTGAAATAAAGCAAGATGCACAACATTTTCATGACCAGTTTAAGCTTGATTTGTGGAGCGAGAAAAAACTAAAGTCTGTGCCGAATAAATCATGGATGGATGCAGTGGTTCGATGGCTTGATGAATCGTCACATAAACGTAGTTTAGAAACAGATAAAATACACTTAGCGTGGCTTGATCCGTTTCTTAGAAAGTATATGTTGAGAGATATTGATCAGGATTTAATCGAATCAATTGCAAAGAAAAAAGAAAAAACAGGTGTTTCATTTACAACCGTAAATCGAATACTGGAAATTATCCGTGCAATGTTAAATCGTGCTCACAAGGAGTGGGGCTGGTTAGAGAGTATACCTACTATTCGCATGCGGAAGGTAGAAAATAGACGAATACGTTGGCTAACAAGGCAACAAGCTGATCGGTTAATCAAAGAACTGCCGTCTCATTTAAAAGATATGGCGGCTTTTACATTAGCTACCGGGTTACGCGAATCGAATGTTACTCAATTGAAATGGAGTCAGGTGGATCTGGGTAGAGGGCATGCTCTAATTCATTCGGATGAATCTAAAACCAAACGAGCGATTCCTGTTCCTTTGAATAAGAAAGCGATTTCGACTATTAAAGCTCAAATAGGTAAGAATGCAGTATATGTTTTTACTTATCACGGAAATCCAGTAACACGATGTAATAATCATGCATGGCAAAAAGCTTTGGAAAGGGCTGAAATAGAAGACTTTCGCTGGCATGACTTACGACATACTTGGGCAAGTTGGCATGTGCAAAATGGAACGCCTTTGCACGAGTTACAACAGCTGGGTGGTTGGTCGAATTATGAGATGGTTTTGCGTTACGCGCACATCTCAAGTGACCACCTTAAGGTAGCGGCGGAACGAATTCATGACACGTTTTTGCCACAGTAAATGGGTTTTTATGGCACAAACTAGAGATAAGGCCTTGATATATATGGTGCGCTCGGAGGGACTCGAACCCCCGACACCTTGGTTCGAAGCCAAGTACTCTATCCAGCTGAGCTACGAGCGCATAGGGGTGGTAAATATGGTGGGCCGTGTAAGAATCGAACTTACGACACAGAGATTAAAAGTCTCCTGCTCTACCGACTGAGCTAACGGCCCGAAGCGAGGATGTGGATCATACCGGAAAAAATTTAAATAGCAAGCCACATTATTTACGACGCGGTAAATTTTGACCACGCGAAGTGTATATTGTACCGAAATTTCCTGGTGGATGTCGACTTTTATTTTTGATAATTTGGATGCCCATAGGGATTGCGTCTTTTTCCATGTGCTCTTTTCTCAAAATGTTGATAATCTTGCGCGTTATACCAATTGCCACCCCAGTCCCAGCCATACTCGATAAAACTGCGATATACAATATCTCCTTTTATGATTTTTCCTGGTAGAATTTTTTGACGGTCGGCGTATATGGCACCCTGAGGAGGGTGAACATGATTGTTGTGGATATAAGGGTTGAGTAATGGGTTAATGTCAATCGCGCGTCCATAGCTATGCTGTGAATATTCATTTGAGGAACCGATAATGGTCCGGCAATTAAAAGCGGAAGTATTATTAGCCGCCATAGAGAGATGATCATTGCCTTGGAAATTTTCTATAGGTTCCATGCGTTGAATTGGGAAACGATGTTCAAATAGAGTTTTGAAAATAGCCACAATCTCTGTTGCTAATTCCTTGTTTATAATAAGTGCACCTGTGTGTGCTTGTGCGTCGAAACCCCAATAACTGAGCTCAATATATGCTAAATCTTGGATGGCAATAGGGCAGCCTGGATGCCAAGTGGTATGCCGCATTCGTGATTGGATCGGGTCGGGAATGGCGAGAATGCTGCTTTGATACACAAGTTTGGGCCTTATTTTAGAGCTTTTGGCATGGGTTATTGCTGAGAATAATAGTATGATGCATAAAAAATAATGTCCTACGCTGGGCATTCTAGCCTTGTTCCTGGAAACATAACCGTTTAAAATCATTCTTGGCGAAGCCATAAGAATTGTCAACCAGCTTTTTTTATGTGAGGCAGCGATGGATTGCATATTTTGTAAGATTATACAGGGTCAAGCACCGGCCAATGTGGTATACGAGGATGCTGAGATCATGGCATTTGATAGCATTGAGTCGCAAGCGCCGACACATATTTTAGTGATTCCTAAAAAGCATATTGCTACTATCAGTGATGCGTCTGAAGAGGACGGTGCTATTTTGGGCAGGTTGATTTTGAAAGCGCGTGAATTGGCAATCGCTCAGTATGGTGATGATGCAGGATATCGTTTGGTGTTTAACGTGAATCAACAAGGTGGACAGACCGTTTATCATGTTCATTTGCATCTTTTGAGTGGTCGTCAAATGATTTGGCCTCCAGGGTGATCTTTTTTTAAGGTGTGGGACATATGCAACAGGCATTTGAGAAAATTATAAGCGAATTGGGTGAAGACTTGGGGCGTGAAGGATTACGTGATACGCCAAAGCGAGCGGCCAAAGCTTTACGGTACATGACAAAAGGGTATCAAGAAAACCTGGATGATATCATCAATGCGGCATTGTTCGAATCGGATATGAGTGAAATGGTGATTGTGAAACATATTGAAATGTATTCATTATGTGAGCATCATTTGCTGCCATTTTTAGGAGCCTGTCATGTGGGCTATTTACCTAATGGTAAAGTGCTAGGGTTGTCAAAGGTGGCAAGAATTGTGGATTATTTTGCGCGTCGCTTACAAATTCAGGAAAGACTGACTTCTGAAATTGCACACTGTATTGAAAGTATTACCGGTGCAAAAGGGGTCGCAGTGGTGATAGAAGCAAAACATATGTGTATGATGATGCGTGGTGTGGAAAAACAAAATTCAGTTTTAACGACATCCGTGATGTTGGGAGATATGCGCAATAATCCCAGTAGTCGCTTAGAATTTTTCAATCTAATTTCTTAGGGAAACCTGTGTCGCATCAACATCATCGTTATCAGCAAGCTCGTAATGTGACTTTGGTTGGAGGTGGCGTCAATATTTTTTTGGGGATCATAAAAATATTGGGGGGCACTTTTTTCTACTCACATGCTTTGATTGCTGATGGCCTACATTCTATTGCCGATCTATTTACTGACATGATGGTTTTGATTGCTTCCAAATATGGGAATCAGGATGCAGATGAAGAGCATCCTTACGGTCATCAACGGATTGAGACGGCAGCCACATTGCTATTAGCTTTGTTGTTGATTTTGACTGGCATCGGGATTGCTTGGGATTCGCTTCAGCATATTCTGTCTCATACGATTGTGATTCCAAATTATTTGGCGGTGCCTATTGCCGTATTTTCTATTATTGCTAATGAATTATTATTTTATTTGACAAAACGAGTAGGCCAGCGTATCCAGTCGCCTTTGATTATTGCTAATGCTTGGCATCATCGGTCCGATTCAGCTTCTTCAGGTGTTGTTGTACTGGGGATCGTGGGGAGTTTATTTGGGTATACATTCTTAGATCCTGTGGCTGCAATCGTTGTAGGTGGTTTGATTATCAAAATGGGCACTGACTACGGCTGGGAGAGTGTCCGAGAATTAGTCGACACAGGTGTGGCTTTGGCAGAAGTTGAAGAGATCAGGCGAGTGCTCGCTGGTGTAGATGGCGTCTGTAAAATTCATCAGTTACGCAATCGCAGAATGGGTAGTGATATTTTTGTTGATGTACATATTTTGGTGTCACCCTGGATTTCGGTATCCGAAGGTCATTATATTGCACAAAGGGTGCATTCATCTCTGATGCTTGCTAATCATCAGATCAAAGATGTGACAGTGCATGTTGATCCAGAAGATGATGAATTCTTGTCACCTTCTAAAAATTTGCCCACCCGATTTGATTTAGATAAAAAATTATTTCATAAATGGCAGAAAAAATTTCCAGAGATCCATTCTATTGTTTTACATTACTTAGAGGGGTCTATCACTGCTGAGATAACATTGGATAAGCCATTTCAACACTGGGTTGAATTAGAGGATATGATACAACACGATGTTGGCCATTATCCTGTGCTTGGGAAAATTGAACTATTTTATCAACACAGTACTCTTTTGAAGGAGCATTATGACGACAGTAAGTCTTAAAATATTTTTTGCACTAAGTGTTTTTTTGGTGATTTTACTAGCTGGTTGGTATCCTTTTAAAAAAAGAAAAAAAGAAGCGGAGCCAGTTGATTTTCCTATCGGGGAAACCTTGGCAACTGGCATATTTTTAGGGGCTGGGTTATTGCATTTGTTACCAGAGTCGGCGGCTGAATTTGCGCAGCGTGGGTATCACTATCCTTTGGCTTATTTGATTACTGGCCTGGTTTTTTTATTGTTTTTATGGTTTGAGCATGTGGGACGCGAGTTGTATCACCACCGGCAAGGCAACCATCCGGCTTTCGCATTATTAGCCTGGTTAATGTTGTCTATTCACTCCTTAGTTTTGGGTGCGGCATTAGGATTTAGCCAAGATTATTCGTTGGTTATTATGTTGTTTTTGGCGATCATTACTCATAAATGGGCGGAAAGCTTTGCTATTGCGATGCAATTGGCACAATGTTCCTTACCGAAATTACAGGGTATCGCTCTGTTTTTAATTTTTGCTTTGATGAGCCCATTGGGCATTTATCTGGGTTGGTACTTAGGGCATGGCGTACATACTCAAACGATATTTGATCCCATTCTAATCTCAATTTCAGCAGGTACTTTTTTATATTTGGGTACCTTGCATGGTTTAGAGCAATGTGTCATGGTAGAACGATGTTGTAATTTGCGGTATTTTAGTTTTGTTATCATTGGTTTTTTGTTAATGGGATCAGTCGCCTGTTATCTTTGATAGGTATACTTGTCGCTAATGAGTTTGCCGAAGATTCGGTGGTGACAAGTATCGAATCTGCATAGGAAGCGGATATGAGATGGATACGGATTGTTTGCGTTTTGCTCTGTATGGTTTTATCTGTTGTGTGCCATGCTAAGGCCGTGGTGATCGGTGTTGATCAAATTAACCCGCCCATGTCGACGCGGACAGACAGCTCTGATCATTTTATTGGATTTGAAGTCGATTTTATGAATGAAGTTTGTACTCGTGTGCACTTGGACTGTGTGTATCAGGCAGTGCGTGCAAGTAAAATCATTTCGGCCTTAGAAGCAGGGAAAATTGATTTTGCGGTTAATAGCATTATTATCCCTAAATTTCGTTTATATGGGTTGGTCATGAGTTTGCCCTATTTGCCGAGCTACGGTCAGTTTATGACTTTGATGAGTTCCTCTATTAAATCGATTTCAGATATTCCTAAGAAAACCATCGGAGTTAGGTTGGGCGCATTTCAAGTGAATACGGATTCGGACATGTATATTAAGCATATGTTTCCTGAGCCGCCTAAAATAAAATCGTATTATACCGTGTCTGAGCTTTTGGCTGCATTAGAAGAAAGAGAAGTGGATGTGATTTTTACAAATAAATATGCTACGAATTATTGGTATAGCGCCAATCACGGACTATACAAATTTATCGGGGAGCCTGCTTACCTCGGTAATGGGTATGGCATCATGTCAACGACGCAATATGAGTCAGTGATATCCTCTATTAATACGGCAATCAAAGCTATGATGGATGATGGGACTTATGATAAAATTTACCAACGTTATTTTTCTAGTTTCCAATGAAGACAGGTCTTTTACTGATTAATCTGGGTACACCAGACGCTCCGGATTTTATGAGCGTCTGGCGTTATTTACGTGAATTCTTGGCAGATAAACGTGTGGTTTCTTTGCCGGCCCCATTGCGTTATTTATTATTGTACGGTGTCATCTTGCCTTTACGGGTGGCGAAAACTACGCGTGCTTATCAGGAGATATGGACGCAACAGGGCTCTCCTTTGCGCTGTCATGGGGAAGCATTACGTAGTAAATTACAGCAATATTTGGGGGAAACCTATCAGGTCGCATTTGCAATGCGCTATGGACAGCCTAGTCTTGATCGGGCTTTGAAGGATTTACAACACTGTAGACGGTTGTTGATTGTACCTTTGTACCCTCAATATTCTTCTGCGGCAACGGGCTCGAGTTTAGAGGCTGTGTTTCAACAGCTTGCGCGCCAAACGTATATTCCTAATGTGACCGTAGTGCGTGAGTTTTATCAACATCCAGCTTTTATTCAAGTATTAGCGTCTCGGATTGCTCCTTATATTGCAGAGCAAGACATGTTGATTTTTTCATATCATGGTTTACCACAAAGTCAGGTTCAGCAGGCCGGTTGCCACTCATTGTGTGTATCGGACTGTGGGCTAACGCCACAAGCTTTATTACATCCCAATTGTTACAGAGCGCAATGTTATCAAACTTCAACCCTGTTGGCGCAAGCATTGCAATTGTCTACACATCAGTATACGACTGTTTTCCAATCTCGCTTAGGGCGTACGCCTTGGATTCAACCTTATATGGAAGAACGTCTCCAACAACTTGCTACACAAGGAATTAAGCGGATCGCAGTGGCTTGTCCATCTTTTGTCGCAGACTGTTTAGAAACCCTGGAAGAGATAGACATACGGACGCGTGATTTGTGGCACACTTTGGGTGGGGAGTCTATGACGTTAATTCCTTGCCTCAATGCAGACGATGAATGGTGTAAAGCGATTCTTTCTATAATCCCAACCAACGAATGAACTTATGTGAAGTTTTAAGTGATAGGGCGGTGTGGTCAGTAAATTGCACGGTATAATAGCTGTTGTCGGCTGGAATCAGAGGATTGCTGGATTGGACTGCAGTGATCGCACCAAAGTTCATTTTGCGCATTTCAGTTGCGTAATACCCTCGTGACATCTTAATTTCAGGTAAAATGAAGTAAACATCTTGAAAACTACTGTTGTTTTGTGAATAAAGCTCTAATAAGCGGTCGAATTCTGTTTTGGATAGCGCAATATACTCTTGGTCTTCAATTTGGCGGCGTAGCATACGTTCTAAAGGAATTTTGGTCTGAAAAAGTAGGGTATATTTATCAGCAGGCATGGCAAGAATAGCTTCCGTTTCCTGTGTTTTTTTGTTTTTTTGTAAGGAGGTTAATAGCACATCTTCGCGTTTTTCTGCGGCGCCTGCCATTGTGTTGGTATGATAGTAATTGGCTGTAATGACGAGTAAATCATTGGCATCGAATTGTAAAAAGCGAGATTTTGCAAACCATTCTATATTGGGGTAATAGATGATAAATAAGGATTTGTCTTTGATGGTGTTGATGATAGATGTCGTTAATTGATCGGGTATGGCAGGGCATCCCCAGCTGCGCCCAGCTCTCCCATACTTTTTAATAAAGTTTTCTTCAACATACCATCCCCCATGCATGACGATGGTGCGATAGTCAGCATTGTCATTAAACCCTTTATCTAAGCCATCTAATTTCAATGATAACCCATGCCGTCCATAATAAGTTTTATTGGTGCGGTATACTCCAATAGAGCTGGCTTTGCTGTCAAAACGATTAGAGAAAAATTGTGACGCCAAGGTCCCAGATTTTAAGCCGTGTGACACGTAGGTATGAAATAATACGTTGTGAGCCTCTAAATCAAAAATCCAGAGACGTTTTTGGTCCGCAGGGATTGAATAATCGATGAAAGTTAGAATATGATTGTGCTCAATTTGGTGAGTGTCAGCATACGTTATAATAGACTCAATGGTATCCAGCGCTTGAGGATTGATATCATAACCTTGTTGGTATAACCATGCGCCAAAATGT
Source organism: Legionella genomosp. 1 (assembly GCA_945878975.1). Classification (GTDB taxonomy): domain Bacteria; phylum Pseudomonadota; class Gammaproteobacteria; order Legionellales; family Legionellaceae. The sequence goes on along the minus strand of CAMCUM010000024.1, from coordinate 13,476 downwards.
TGGTGGGGTTTATGGGTAGTAGCGATAGCCGGAGGCGTGTTTGGCTGTGGCGCAGGCGCTAAAGTATCACTATATGCATAATGAGTGCTTGTTATACCAATTAAGACTACGAGAAGTCTGAACCACATGCCTTGAGCCTTAAAAATATTCGTACTTTTAGTATAGAGTACTCTCGTAGTTTCACCTGTATTTTGACATAATCTTTTTTGGGTTGCGACCTAAGTATTTATAAAGAGGAATGAAGCCATGCCCAAATTTATACGAGAGATGGGAGTGACGGTATTAGTAAAATTGCTGCTGCTTGAAGTGTTATGGGTAGTCTGTGTGAAAGGGTTGCAACCTCATTTGCAAGCGCCGAAAAAATGGTTCTTTGGTTATAATAGTTCAAAAATAGATAAAAAGGTGTCCCACCATTCCAATGCATGATGTTGTAGATTTATCGAGATTACAATTTGCTTTAACGGCTTTGTACCACTTTTTGTTTGTGCCACTGACTTTAGGTTTGTCGGTTTTGCTTGCAATCATGGAAACTGTTTATGTGATGACAGGTAAAAATATTTGGTAAGAGATGTTCAAATATTGGGGCACATTGTTTGGGATTAATTTTGTGTTAGGGATCGCTACTGGACTGACTATGGAATTTGAGTTTGGGACCAACTGGGCTTATTACTCGCATTACATCGCTGATATATTTGGTGCGCCCCTTGCCATTGAAGGGATGATGGCATTATTTGTGGTGGGATTTTATTTGTTGTTGAAACGTAAACTCCCAATGCAGCGTTGGTATTTGTACGCGGCATTTTGTTCGTTGCCTTTGCCGTGGATTGCCGCAGAATTGGGCTGGGTTGTGGCCGAGTATGGTCGGCAGCCCTGGATTGTGCACGGTATTTTACCTACCTTTATGGGAAGCTCTTCCATTAGCGTTGCCCAAGTCTTGATCTCTTTATCTGGTTTCTTCTTATTCTATACAGTATTAGCCATTATTGAGGTGTATTTGATGGTGAAATACATTCGACTGGGTCCTGATGGGTATTTGGCAAAATAATGAGAGGACATTGTGCAAGTATCGGAAAAGATTTTCGTCTAAGCAACCCTTCATCCGCCCTGCGGGCACCTTTTCTCCATGTCTTGGGAGAAGGGAATAGGGAATGAAGTTTTTTAGGGGGTAAATTATGTTAGATTATGCAACCGCTCAGGGTAGTGTGGTGGGTATTATTAGGGGTGCTGTTAATTGGTTTTGCAGTCATGGATGGTTTCGACCTTGGCGTAGCAATGTGGTTCCCATGGTTATCAAAGAAGGATAGTGACCGCAGGATTATGCTGAATAGCATTGCGCCGACTTGGGAAGGGAACCAAGTCTGGTTTATTCTGGGAGGAGGGGCTATTTTTGCTGCTTGGCCTAGTTTATATGCTTTGTCTTTCTCTGGGTTTTATCTGGCGATGCTCATAGTGCTCTTAGCACTCATTATCAGGCCGGTGGGCATCAAATATCGATCTAAAATAGGGGACGTGGTCTGGGGACAATCCTGGGATTACGCATTATGTGTGAGTGGGATTGTGCCTGAATTAATTTTTGGTGTCGCGGTAGGCAATGCGTTGCAAGGAGTGCCTTTTTATTTTGATGAAACCTTGCGTTCTTTTTATACCGGGACGTTTTGGGCCTTATTAAATCCATTTGCCTTGTTGTGTGGATTATTGTCTGTTGCCATGTTGGCGATGCACGGTGCTTTTTTTCTAAATGTGAAAACGACGGCTGAGATTCAGAGTCGTGCACAAATGGCAGCTCAGTGCATGGTTAGTGGTGGTGTTATTCGTATTGGGTGGGGTTTGGGTAAGCAATGGGATAGACGGTTATCAACTCAGCGGGATAGTGGCGCATGATGGACCCTCTAACCCTTTGTATAAAAATGTCATTCAACAATCAGGGGCATGGTTGGCTAATTTTCGCAGTAATCCCATTATAATATGTGTCCCAGTGTTGGGTATTGTGTCTCCCTTGGTGGCGCTTATATTGAAAAAATATCCCAAACCAGCTTTTGTGTTCAGCGCCTTGTCACTGGTGGGTATCATCGGAACTGTTGGCGTTAGTATGTTTCCATTTATGTTGCCATCGTCGTCTCATCCCTCACAAAGCTTAATTGTATGGGACAGCTCGCCGAGCCAATTGACCTTATTTTTGATGTTGGTCGTGACGGTGATTTTTCTTCCTATTATCTTAGCCTATACAGCTTGGGTCTATCGTGTGCTCCGCGGTAAAGTGACAGAGAACGCTATTTTGGCTAATGAAGATATTGGGTATTAAGCGGAGGTAGATATGTGGTATTTTGCTTGGATTTTAGGAACGGAATTTGCTTGCACGTTAGCGATTATGACGGCTTTTTGGTTTGAGCTAAATAATTAGGGTCTGTTGATATTTGGTGGCATGGTAAAAAAAGCTAATTGGAGAAGATTTCATCTTTTTTGCCACCCTACATGTTCTAATGAAATCGTAGGGCGGATAGAGATTTAGGAATTAGAATGGAATATCGTCATCCAATTCTTCTAAAATTTCTTGCGGGGCTGTTGCCGGTCTAGCAGATTGTGGGCGACTTGTTTGATTTTGACCCTGACCTTGAGTTTGATCTTGCGATTGGTATGTAGGTTGAGAAGACATATCCTGGGGTGCAGAGGCGCCTTTACCGTCCAGCATTTGAATATCCGATGCTACGATTTCGGTAGTATATCGATCTTGGCCTTGTGGATCTTGCCATTTACGGGTGCGCAAACTACCTTCTACATATAATTTGCTACCTTTGCGCACATATTCTCCTACAATTTCGCCTAAGCGATTGAAACAAACAACACGATGCCATTCGGTACGTTCTTGTTTATCTCCGGTTTGCTTATCTTTCCATGCTTCAGTAGTTGCTACAGAGATCGTTGCGACTGCATTGCCATTGGGCATATAACGAACTTCGGGATCGCCGCCAATATGACCGATTAAAATAACTTTATTTATCCCTCTTGCCATAAATTTCTCCATTATTGTGCTAGGTTAGGAGCATGAGTATACCTAATTCTCATACTCTTTCAAAGAGGATTATATTCGGATAACATGCCTTCATGATAAAAAAAAATACATCTCATGGCAGGGTATCTTTGGGAACGAGAGGGGTTTTCTGGTGTAAATTCAGATGATCAGCGCTCGGTTGGATCGGGTGTTTTATTTGAAAATAGTGATGAGGCGTTAAGCGTGGACTCAGTCAACGGTTACCGCATGCAATGAGACAGACTATCCGTGACTTAAAAAATGAATTATCCTTAGCGCGAGACCCAACCTCAGGCTGCACATTATCGTAGTGCCGCTCTTATATGGATAGTATCATGGATAATACTGCTTGTTTGCTTGCGTGTAATCGCATCCCTAATTTCGGTCCGCGTAGCATCGCATTTTGCCAGAAAGTTTGGCCTGATTTGGCCGATCTATTTCGTGCCAGCACCACAGAATTGACTGCATTAGGCTTACCAGAGCAGGTGGTCAAGGCCATTCGTGGATTTGATTTTACGACCATTGAAGCAGATTTGGCGTGGATGGCCCATCCTCGCCAGCATCTTTTAGTTTGTGGCACACCACAATACCCCACTTTATTGACAGAGATCCCAGATCCGCCTCCCATCTTGTATGCAAAGGGAGATCTTACCTGTTTAGCACAGCCGAGTTTGGGTATTGTTGGGACACGTCATCCCAGTGCAACAGGTTCTGAGACGGCCTGGCATTTTGCTCATGAGCTGGCGCAAACAGGTTTGACAATTGTGAGTGGTTTGGCATTAGGCATTGATGCGCAAGCGCATCGAGGTTGTTTGGAGGCTGGTGGTAGAACTGTAGCAGTGATGGGAACGGGTATGGAGGTTATTTATCCCTATCGGCATCAAGGTCTGGCGGAACAAATTGCTGAAACAGGCTTGTTATTGACCGAGTTTCCGTTAAGGAGTCCTCCTATAGCCAGACATTTTCCGCAGAGAAATCGTATCATATCTGGTCTCTCGTCTGCATTATTGGTGGTAGAGGCTGCGTTGCGTTCTGGTTCACTGATAACCGCCAGATTTGCTATGGAGCAAAATCGTGATGTGTTTGCGATTCCTGGCTCCATCTATCATGCGCAATCCAGAGGGTGTCACCGTTTATTACAACAAGGTGCTTGCTTGGTCACCACAGCACAAGAACTATACGCAGAAATGCACTTGGGTGGTCAGAATGGCGTAAAAAATATATCAATTTATCCTGAAATATGCGACAATACTAACTTTCTGCAGCACGTGATTTTTGAACCAACAACCATCGATCAAATGGTGGCTCGGAGTGGTTTGTCTGTGGATGAAGTATTGTGTAAGGTAGTTGAACTAGAGTTACAAAGTTTGATTCAGGTTGTTCCTGGTGGTTATATGAGGTGTCGATAATGAAAGCTAGTTTATTTGAACTTCTATTAAGTTTATTCGAAAAAACTTTAACTCAGCTTAAAGAAAAACAAGAAACGACTGATGTCATGTTGCCTCGTGATAACAAGTCACATGAATCAATTTCAGCAGATGCGAAAGCCGGTTTGGAAATTAAAATTATTAAGGAACCCAACCAAGCTTCAATGCGCATATTTTCGCCAGACGAACAAATGAAATTAACGAAGGCGAGTTATCAATTTATAGTGAGAATAGGTTCGTTGGGCCTCATTCCTAACCATACCATGGAATTGATCATGAATCGCTTATTTTTTTCTGACTCAAGATTTGTATCTTTACAAGAAACCAAATGGACGATTCGTAGTACCTTAGCGCAAACGCTGGATCCTATTCAATTGGCTTTTCTCGAGCTGGTTTTGTACTTTAAAGAGGATGGCTTGTCACTACATTAGTACTCTTACGGCACCTAGAGCGTAACATTTAAAACACCTATAAGGTGTTTTTTTGTATTTTTAATGAAGTAATCGTTGATTTGTCGCGGATTTTAGGTGATTCTTATCCCGAATTTGTGTTTAGAAGGTTACGGTATGTCAAAATATGTGGTCGTGGTTGAGTCTCCTGCAAAGTGTAAAACAATCCAGAAATATCTGGGTAAAGACTATACCGTTTTAGCGTCTTACGGACATGTTCGCGATTTACCTCCGAAAAAAGGCTCGGTTGATCCCGATCACGACTTTGCTATGACTTACCAACCGATTGAGCGCAATATGCGCCATATAGATGCTATTGCAAAAGCCTTAAAACAAGCAGACACATTATTGCTGGCGACTGACCCGGATCGCGAGGGAGAAGCGATTTCATGGCATGTCCAAGAGTTGATGGCCTCACGCAATTTATTAAAAGACAAAACCGTACAACGTATATTTTTTAACGAAATCACTAAGACAGCCCTGCATGAGGCTATTCAACATCCCCGTGAAATTTCTATGGATATGGTGAATGCCCAACAAGCACGTCGTGCTTTGGATTATTTGGTAGGGTTTAATTTATCTCCATTGTTGTGGAAGAAAATTCGCAGAGGCCTGTCTGCTGGTCGTGTGCAAAGTCCTGCGTTGCGACTTATTGTGGAGCGTGAAGAAGAAATTGAAAAATTTGTCGCACGAGAATATTGGCAGATTATTGCTCAGTGCGAACAGAGTGAGGCGAAATTTACAGCACGTTTGACTCAATTGGACCAAGAGAAACTGCAACAATTTACTGTCCATGAGGCCAGTCAAGCAGAGCAAATCAAAGCGCGACTTTTAAAGCAGACGCAAGGAAAATTACAAGTTGTTTTGGTAGAGAAAAAGCAACGCAAGCGTAACCCATCTGCACCCTTTATCACGTCTTCTCTACAACAAGAGGCGGCTCGTAAATTGGGTTTTACTGCGAAAAAAACCATGATGGTTGCGCAGCAATTGTATGAAGGTATGGATATTGGATCAGGTACCATGGGTTTGATTACGTATATGCGAACCGATTCCGTCAATATCGCTGCAGAGGCCATTGATGAAATTCGTGCTTATATTCATGAGCATTATGCGGAAGGTTTTTGTCCAAAAAATCCGCGTGTGTTCAAAGCCAAATCTAAGAATGCGCAAGAAGCACATGAGGCAATTCGCCCCACTTCTATCAAGCGTTCGCCCGAGATGTTAGAGAAGGCTTTGAATGCTGATCAATTGAAATTATATACCTTGATTTGGAAACGCACATTAGCGTGTCAAATGGCAGAAGCATTATTAGATACCGTTGCGGTCGATTTACAAGGTGGAGATGGTTTGTTTCGCGCGAATGGATCTACGATTGTTTTTTCTGGATTTTTGGCTGTATACGAAGAAGGTCAGGATGATGTCCAAGATGAGGCCAACAGCATGTTACCTGTGTTGGAGAAAGGTGATCAAGTTACCATGTTGGATTTGGAAGCTAATCAGCATTTTACCGAGCCTCCTCCGCGGTACTCTGAAGCATCCTTGATCAAAGCTTTGGTGGAATTTGATATTGGCCGACCTTCGACTTATGCACCCATTGTACATACCTTACAACAACGTGAATATGTGGTGGTCGACAAAAAAAGATTTTTACCGACTGACGTGGGAAGAATTGTCAGCCATTTCCTTACGGAATATTTTACACGTTATGTCGATTATAAATTTACGGCAGAATTAGAAGATACTTTGGATGCGATCGCGCGAGGTGAAAAGGAATGGGTGCCGATTTTGAATGAATTTTGGCAACCTTTTATTCGTCAAGTAGACGATATCGATGAGCAAGTGCGTCGTAAAGATGTCACGACTGAGATACTCGATGAACAATGTCCGAAATGTCAGCAGCCGGTGGCCAAGCGCTTAGGGAAGCGGGGGTTTTTTATTGGTTGTACCGCTTATCCAGAATGTGATTTTACCAAAGATTTGTCAGAAAATGGGGCTACTCCAGCGGAAGCGGAAGTAGTTGAGGGTCGTACTTGCCCAGAATGCTCTCATCCATTACATGTGAAAACCGGACGCTATGGTCGGTTTATTGGCTGTAGTCATTATCCAGCTTGCAAATTTATCGAGCCCTTAGAAAAACCAGTCGATACGGCGGTGACGTGTCCCAAATGTCGAGACGCAACCATTGTGAAACGTAAATCCAAAAAGGGGAAGATTTTCTATTCTTGTGCTGCCTATCCAAAATGTGATTATGCCTTATGGAATGAACCTATTGATGAGGCGTGTCCCTCTTGTGCTTGGCCCTTGCTTACGGTTAAGGAAACCAAGCGATCTGGTCGGCAAATTCTTTGTCCGCAACAGGGATGTGGTTATACTCGGGACGGTTAGTACGGTAATTTTTTAATTTTGCTATCTGATTAGGGTCTGTTGACAGGTCATCTCTAGAAGCTTGAGGTCTCGTGGCTTGTACCTGGGAGATGCACGCGAATATGTCACTGTTTTCACTTCTTTTCATAACAATTCGTTGTTTGAGAGCAGTGTTTCTTCGACCTGTCATGTGAGGGGCTATTTTTCCTGCTCGCTGGCTAACATATCCTACCTAATAGGTATTTTCTTATCAAAAAATGCCGGGAAATATAGAGTCAATTGTTTATACGGTTGAAAGACCCATTAAAAAAAGGAACATAGATTATGGCAAACTATTTAGTGATTGCAGCGAGTAGCGCTATTGGGCAAGCGGTCGTCAATGTCTTAAGGTCTCAGGGAGACACCGTTTTCACTACTGCTCGAGATAGAACCAAGATTGAACCTAATGCGCTATTGGATGCGACTGATTTTGACGCTGTTGATGAGGTATTTAAAGACGCAGGCCTAATAGATGGGGTCGTTAATTGTGCTGGCTCATTATTATTAAAAAGCGCGCATATGACTTCACAAGAACAGTATCAAGCTGTTATTGATTCTTCATTAACAACATCATTTGCAACGGTTCGTGCAGCTGGAATGCATATGAAAAATGGCGGCTCAGTGGTGCTGATTTCATCTGCTGCCGCGCTTGTTGGTCTTGCTAATCATGAAGCAATTGCAGCCGCGAAAGCAGGAATTATCGGACTTATGCAATCTGCAGCATCAACTTACGCAAATTTAGATTTGCGCTTTAATGTGGTAGCACCAGGGATGACTGATACACCACTTACCGCGCAGCTTATTTCAAATGCCTTCGCTTTTAAAGCATCTAAAGCAATGCACGCGTTAGACCGAATTGGTACCCCAGAAGATATTGCTCGGGCAATTGTTTTTCTTTTGGATCCTAAAAATAATTGGATTACTGGGCAAGTATTGGCCGTCGATGGGGGGTTAAGTAGGGTGCGCCCTAAAATGAAAGTTTAATAGGTAACAATTCTTTTGAATAAAACAGCATTTATATTTTCAAGCATGCATGTATACTTCGCCCAGTCAACTTTTTTGGCTTTGCCCTGTTTTTATTTATTGCAGCTCAAGTCCATAATATACCCTTTACGGGTGAGTTTTAGGTGTTTTAGGCGACTTGATTTTTGCTTGTGCGTTTTGATTAAAAGTGAGTAATAGCAAGCTCTATTGCGGGTTTTTAATCAAAACGCACAGGCGAAAGCGACAGCATAAAAACCTAAAACTCATTCGTGAAGGGTATATTAGCACTATTATATCCGCAATAGTCAGTCTTTAGGGGCTATTCGTAACCTTACGCGCTCTAGTATGCAAATGAATCTGCAACAAAACCAACATAGAGCAAGATCACCCCGAACATCAAACCAAATAAGCTGAACAAAAAAGGAATTTCTTGTATGTATTGTGATAGAAGCGCTTTCCATTGTTTTACAAAAATAACGCGGAAAATTCCAATCAATAACATGGTCGTTCCAATTAAAGTGATGATTAAGGTCCATCCCAACTTAAAGCTATTAAAGAACATTAAAGATAAACTGCCGAAGATGGTTGGAAGTACGCCACCCATGATGTATCCAGAATCTGATTTCACCATGTGTTTCGCCATATCGCGAGCATTCTCTAGATTAAATAAAATACCTAAAGAAAGTATTATTGATACCAAGCCAAACCAGCGAGCGAATATTATATAGGTCATCATACCAATCCATAGTTATTAAGCGTTTATTCCGAAAAAGTCTTTGTATTTTCTATTAAATCGTATCATGATATTATTATCTAAGAAAGGATTGCAATCAGGAGTTTTCATGGTCACAAGGACGGGAACTGCTTTAATATATAGGGAGACCTTTCGGTGGCTTTTCAAAATTGTATACATTATCTCAGGTTTTTTCATACTGCTTTCCTTAACTGGTTGTAAAGAGCACTTCATTGGCATGCTTAATCCCAAGGGAATCATTGCTTACGAACAGCGTAAGTTGTTTTTTGATACATTGGCTTTAATGTTGATTGTAGTTTTACCTGTCATCATCATGAGCATTACCTTTGTTTATCATTATCAAGTGTCACACCGTACTAGGGATTATAAGCCCAATTGGGGACATAATTTTTATTTGGAAGTATTATGGTGGGGCATTCCCTGTGTGATTATATTAGTCTTAGGTATTATGACATGGAAAAAAACGCATGAGTTAGATCCTTATCGACCGATTGCGGGGCAGGGTCAAAAACCCATGTTAATTCAAGTGATTGCGTTACCATGGAAATGGCTATTTATTTATCCTCAACAGAACATAGCAACCGTTAATTATCTTGAAATCCCATTGGGCCAGCAGGTAGAGTATTGGATAACAACCGATAATGTCCCAATGAGCGCATTTTTTATCCCGCAGTTAGGCAGCCAGATTTATGCTATGGCTGGAATGCGTACTCGTCTCCATCTTTTAGCTAATGAATCGGGTGTTTATGATGGTTTAAATACTCAATACAATGGAAATGGATTTTCAGACATGCATTTTGAAGTACATGTTGTTGAACCTCAAGAGCTACAAAAATGGTTTATGGAAGTAAAAAAATCACCTGATGGGTTAACCGATGCTGCATACAATCAGTTGCTATACCCCTCGATGGCTGATAAACCAAAACTATTCTCGGGTGTACAAAATGACCTCTTTGATAAGGTGATAATGACTTATATGACCAGCATAGGCCCGGCGCACCCACGTGCAAATACTATTAAATTCCATAAGGAATAGTTATGTTTCAGAATTTATTATTTGGTAAATTGACCCTAAACGCTATACCTTTTCATAATCTTTTTGCGATGGGAGCAGGATTATTTATGGTACTAGCACTTGTAGGGGTTCTAGCCTTACTGACAGTGCTCAAAAAGTGGTCATATATCTGGAATGAATGGGTAACCTCGGTTGATCATAAAAAAATTGGGATTATGTATTTAATATTGGCATTTGTAATGCTGCTTCGTGGATTTTCAGATGCGCTCTTAATGCGCTCTCAACAAGCCGTTGCAGCGGGGAATGCCGTGGGATTTTTACCCCCAGACCATTACGATCAGATTTTTACAGCTCACGGCGTTATTATGATTTTCTTTGTTGCTATGCCGCTCATTTTTGCCTTACTCAATATTATGGTCCCTTTACAAATTGGTGCACGTGATGTGGCTTATCCTTATTTAAATTCACTTAGTTTTTGGTTGACCTTTGTCGGGGCGATGTTGTGCAATATCTCACTGGTGGTAGGGCAATTCGCATCTACGGGTTGGCTTGCTTATCCTCCCTTATCTGAGTTGTATTATAGTCCTGACGTGGGTGTTGATTACTATATCTGGTCCTTACAAATTTCAGGCGTTGGAACCTTGCTTGCAGGAATTAATTTTATTGCGACTATTTTGAAAATGCGTTGTAAAGGCATGACGTTAATGAAAATGCCTGTTTTTGTTTGGTCTGCGTTGTGTGCCATGATTCTGGTGGCACTTGCATTTCCTGTTTTAACTGTAACGCTTGCTCTTTTATCTTTAGATCGCATGCTCGATATGCATTTTTTTACTGATTTCGCAGGCGGAAACAGCATGATGTATATTAATTTAATCTGGGTATGGGGTCATCCAGAAGTCTACATCCTCATTTTACCAGTATTCGGAATCTTTTCTGAAGTGGTTGCAACGTTTAGTCAAAAGAAACTATTTGGTTACACGACCATGGTATGGGCTATAGCGATGATAACCTTCTTATCTTTTGTTGTGTGGCTTCACCATTTTTTCACTATGGGCGCAGGAGCTGATGTAAATTCGTTTTTTGGAATCGCGACCATGATTATTGCAATTCCTACAGGCGTAAAAGTATTTAACTGGTTATTTACCATGTTTAAAGGTCGAATTATCATGGCAACGCCTATGCTTTGGGTCACGGCTTTTTTTACTACTTTTGCAATAGGTGGAATGACTGGTGTCATGATGGCTGTTCCTCCTGTTGATTTCCAAGTTCATAATAGTCTATTTCTCGTTGCACATTTTCATAATGTGATAATTGGTGGGGTTTTGTTTGGAGCTTTTGCAGGGATCACCTATTGGTTTCCTAAAGCCTTTGGCTTTCGCTTGGATGAGACATGGGGTAAAAGAGCGTTTTATTTTTGGGTAAGTGGATTTTATTGTGCCTTTATGCCGTTGTATGTTCTGGGTCTTGATGGATTTGTTCGCCGGACAAACCACTATGCCAACACCATGTATCAACCCTATTTAATCTTTGCAGCAATGGGAGCCTTATTGATTTTTATGGGTATTATGTGTCAGATTGTTCAGCTAATTGTAAGCATAAAACACCGTGACGCTCTCCGTGACTTTACTGGCGACGCCTGGAATGGACGTACGTTGGAGTGGTCAGTTGCATCACCGCCCCCTTTATATAATTTTGCTAAATTACCCACAGTACAATCTCTGGACCAATTTTGGATAGATAAGGAGCATCAGCTTGCAGAAGGACGTGTTCATCCGAAAGAAATTCATTACGAACCAATTCACATGCCAAAAAACACTCCGGTTGGATTTATTATTGCCATTTTTTCCGGTGTCACGGGTTTTGCTTTAGTTTGGCACATGTTTATCCCAGGAATTATTGGTTTATTAGGTGTTATTTCCACAGCCATTGCTCGAACATTTTCAAATGAAGTTGATTATTATATTGATGCTGAAACAGTTAAAAAAACTGAGTTAGCGCACTTTAGGGAGATTGTGTAATGCATAATAACGCTATCCTTGCTGAGGCTCATCATCATGACAGTGATTCAACAGATGTGTTTGGATTTTGGTTGTATATACTGACTGATTGCATTTTATTTGGCTGTTTATTTGCAACATTTTTAGTATTAAATAACCCCGGACATATAGGGCCGACACTAAAAAATTATATCAATTTACATGATGTTCTTATTGAAACATTTCTCTTGCTCGTCTCTAACTTGACTTTTTGCCTCGCAATTTTAAATTTGTATCAGGATAAAATGCGCAAAGTTCAGCTATGGCTTGGGATGACTTTCTTGCTCGGGGCCGGTTTTATACTATTTGAAGTCACTGAATTTGTTCATATGGTCAATGAAGGTTTTCGATGGGATGTGAGTGGCGCGATTTCCTCATTTTTCACTTTGGTGGGTACTCATGGATTGCATGTTAGTTTTGGCTTGCTGTGGATATTAGTGATGATTATCCAGCTTCCATTAATTCAATTAAATCATGTGAAGCGACGTCGCATGACCTATTTGGGGCTGTTTTGGAATTTTTTAGACATTGTCTGGATTTTTGTATTTACTATTGTATACCTGATGGGAGCGACTTAAGATGGAGCATCATGGAATGAAGGAGCCTGATTATGGAACAGGCCAAAAAAAACTAGGTACTTATTTGGTTGGTTTTATAAGTTGCGCTATCCTGACTCTGCTTTCTTTTGGGGCGGTAATGTCGCAAAGGTTTTCCAAATTAGAGGTATTGGCACTCATTTTTTCCTCAGCGTGCATTCAATTTCTGATGCAGGTCATTTTTTTTCTTCGTCTGACAACCCAAACAGAACAAGGAAGAACAAATATCATGACTTTTTTATTCACTGGTGTTGTTTTAACATCTATTATTTTAGGCTCTTTATGGATTATGTGGAATTTAAATTATTACATGATGCATTAATTTGATTCTAGTTTCAAATCAACCACCCGCGTGTTTAAAAAGAAGTTCAATTACTACGTTCACACTAGGCCTAAAAGGTACGATTCTTCTCAACAGTGGGTTAAATTATGAATAAAAAAAATATCTTGGTCGCACGTTTTGATCTGGGACTTTATCGCAACAAAGTTATTCCATTGTGGTTTTTTCACTTGCGTCTTAACGCGACTATAGTTGTTGCTTTGCTACTTTTCATTACGGCGTGTTACGCATGTTTATCGAACAATTCCCAGCCTGGCTTACTTTTTTAACCAAGAGGAGCAATATCACAATTAAGATTAGGGCCTGTTTACAATTCATCCCCGACGCCTACGTGCCGCGGCTTGTCCGCGGCATCCAGGAGATGGTCAAATTACAACTGAGCCAATTTAATTGCTCATTCAATTGATAAATAAGAACAAACTCGTAATATAACGATTCTAACGT
>CAMCUM010000023.1 GCA_945878975.1 Legionella genomosp. 1 | reverse complement strand
AACCCGTTGCAGTCGCGTGCTTGTTTTGGCATATCAAATAGTCAGTGTAAATATCAAGCATATCCATGCGTTGCTCCTCCATAAAAGCAGGAGCAGAATTTTAATTAATTTCAGTTACGAAACAAGGGGTGTGCGTAAGGTGAGTTATTCAACAAACCCAGCGATATTAAGAATCTAGCCAAAGCTGAAGCCAAAAAAGGTGAAAGTGATGAATCTTTTGCTGAGCGTCTACAAGCAGCAGAAGTTCGATCATTCTTACGTCGAAAATAAGGATCGTGCCAGAAATCACCTCGTAATATCAAATCAAATTTTAAAGATTAGCCAGTTGTGGTAGAATGACGACAATAATTCATTCTATGGCTAATATTTAAGCATGATATCTTCTGTTGTTGAAAAAAAGTTGTTGCATTATATTGGCAAGGGCATTGCAGATTTTAATATGATTCAGGCAGGCGACCGCGTGATGGTCTGTTTATCTGGAGGGAAAGATTCGTTTACTTTGCTCAGTATCTTAGAGCTCTTACGTCGACGCTCTCATCAAAAATTTAGCTTGTTTGCGTTCACACTTGACCAATCGCAACCCGGCTGGGACGATAAAGCGCTCCACCAATGGTTGAAAGATCGACAGATTCCTTATGAAGTACTGACGCGCGATACTTACAGCATTGTGAAAGAAAAAATTCCTGAGGGAAACACTTATTGTTCATTATGTTCGCGCCTACGGCGTGGCATTATTTATCGCTATGCAGAAGAGCATGGATACACCAAAATTGCATTGGGTCACCATCGCGATGATATGATTCGAACATTGATGATGTCTATTCTCTATAATGGCGATGTTCGCTCCATGCCTCCTAAGCTTTTAAGTGACAACAAAAAACACATTGTGATTCGTCCCATGTGTTACGTGCAGGAGCGCGATATCATCACCTATGCAATGGAACAAAAATACCCTATTATTCCTTGCACTTTGTGTGGATCTCAGGATAATTTAGCACGCAAACGTATCGGCCAACTGATTGATCAATTGGCACTAGAAAACCCCAAAGTTCCGAGTAATATTTTACATGCGTTGCAAAGCATCAAACCCAGCCAACTCATGGACCAAGACTTGTGGAATTTTAGAGAATTAGAGCAAGGGCTGCTCAATGGAAACCCGGATCTCCCCCAACCACTTGAGTTAAACGAGGAGCATGACTATGTCGAATCTAGAACTGACGACTGCACTACGTAAATTCCGCGTTTATCGTAAACGCCAGCTTAAATTTGATTTTGTTTCAGGCTTTGTTGTCTTTTTAATAGCCATTCCTTTATGTTTGGGCATCGCATTAGCTTCCGGCGCCCCCTTAATATCTGGGATCCTAAGCGGTATCATCGGTGGCGCAATTGTGGGTGCTTTAAGTGGGTCCCATGTCAGTGTTTCTGGCCCTGCAGCTGGCATGAGCGCGGTCGTCCTTGCCGTGATTGCCCAGCTGGGTGGGTTCAACGTCTTTTTATATGCCCTATTCATCGCAGGCATGTATCAAATCATCGCTGGCTTACTGCGTGCAGGATTTATTGCCGATTATGTCCCCTCCAACGTCATCCAAGGCTTATTGTCTGCAGTGGGCATCTTAATTATCATCAAACAAATTCCATTGGCAGTCACCTTATCTCATTCATTAACTACTTTAAAAGCCCAACTTCTGGATCTCTCATCTGGTATTTCATTGGAACCTTTAAAAGAAGTCAGTATTCATATCAATACAGGCGCAGTCTTGTTATCTCTCACGGCATTAGGTACATTGGTCTTCCTTGATAACACAGAAAAACGTTGGATCAACTCATTGCCAGGCCCGTTTTTGGTCGTCATCATGGGGATCCTTTTGAACGAATGTTTCTTATTATCTGATTCTTCTTTGGCACAAATTGGGCCACATTTGGTCAATATTCCAAAACACAGTGGTATCAGTGATTTTCTAGCACAAATGCAAAGCCCAGATTGGTCTGCATGGAAAAATCCGCATGTGTATGTGTTGGCTTTTCTGATCGGTTCTGTTGCGTCATTAGAAAGTTTATTAAATGTCAAAGCTGGTGAGCGCTTAGACATGAAAAGACGATACTGTTCTAAGGATCGTGAACTGATCGCACAAGGTCTCGGCAATATGCTAGCCGGCTTAGTGGGCGGCATCCCGATTACCGCCGTGATTGTACGTACATCCATTAACATACAAAGTGGTGCTAAAACAAAAATGGCAACCATCATGCATGGACTATTTATTTTGCTGGCCATGGTCCTTATACCAGGTGCGCTGAATAAAATCCCTTTATCCTCTTTGGCTGGCGTTTTAATCTATACTGGGTACAAACTGACAACACCTAAGATCTATAAAGCGATTTATCATCAAGGATGGGACCGCTTCATTCCGTTTCTAACTACAGTCCTGTGTATTCTCTATTTCAATTTGCTCGTTGGCATTCTGGCTGGTTTGTTCGTCAGTCTGTTTTTTATTCTCAAATCTAATAGTACGGTACGCTTGGATATCATCAAAGAGCATTACCCAAAAGGTGCTAGCAACCGCTTGATTCTGCCACAGCAGACCACCTTTTTAAATAAAGCATCCCTCACTGCAGAACTAAACTCTATCCCTCGAAATTCTCGACTGACTATCGATGCCAGATTTTCTGATTATATTGATAAAGAAATCATTGAGTATCTCAAAGAGTTTCGTACGGAAGACGCGCCACATAAACAAATTTCTCTCAATTTAATTGGCTTTAAAGATCATTACCAAATTCATGATTACATTGATTTCATTAATGTCACCACCTATGACGTACAAGCAACACTTACCCCACAGCAAGTATTGAGTTTATTAAAAGAAGGCAACGAACGCTTTAAACAAGATACTTGTATTCATCGTAGCTTTAAAACAGAAATTGAACACACCGCAAGCACTCAGCACCCCATCGCAGTTGTCTTAGGATGCATTGATTCTAGAGTACCTGTCGAAACGATTTTTGACATGACGTTTGGAGATCTATTTTGTATCCGTGTGGCCGGCAATGTAGTAAATAATGATGTGTTGGCTAGCATGGAATATGCGTGCAATGTCGTCGGTGCCAAATTAATTGTAGTCGTCGGGCATACCGGATGTGGCGCCATCAAAGCGGCCTGTGACGATGTGAAAAAAGGTTTTATCACCCAATTACTAGCTAAAATAAAGCCAGCCATCGCCGCTGAGACAGAGACAACGCTCAACCGCACCGGAAAAAATAGGCATTTTATCCACAAGGTCACTCAATTAAATATCGCCAATACGTTGCATACCATTTATCATGAGAGCGACATATTGCGTCAAATGATTGACAAGGAAGAAGTCGGAATTGTCGGGGCATTGTACGACATCAACAGTGGTAACGTTGATTTTCATGATTTTTCTGGATTTATTAGTCAATTAAATGCCGTTGAAACATCGCGCTTGCATGACAGTTTAAGCAAAACCATTGCTGCAGCGAATAGAATGTTACCTTCAGAATCGAAATAAGAAACAGGTTCGAAATAACTTCTATTTTGAAGCGAAGCTAAATATTTTAGCTTATGACTTTCATCTCTTTAGAATGGGCAAAGATCTGAAAGTCTCAAGACGATGTTCTGATTTGATGCTAAAATAGAAAATTATTTCAAACCCGATTCTAAAGGATTGCTATGCGCGCTAGTCAAGCTTATATTAAAACGCTCAAAGAAACGCCCAATGATGCTGAAATTGCGTCGCATCAATTGATGCTGAGGGCTGGGATGATTCGCAAATTGGGCTCCGGTTTATATACCTGGTTACCTTTGGGTTTACGGGTGTTACGCAAAGTAGAACAGATTGTACGCAGAGAAATGAACCGCATGGGCGGCATGGAATTACTCATGCCTGCAGTGCAACCCGCAGAACTCTGGCAGGAAACAGGACGCTGGGACACCTTTGGTAATCAACTTTTGACCATGCAGGATTCCAATGAGCGCGCCTATTGTTTTGGCCCTACGCATGAAGAAGTGATCACGGATCTCATGCGCCAAGAAGTTCAGTCTTATAAAGAACTGCCACTTACTTTTTATCAAATTCAAACCAAATTTCGTGATGAAATTCGACCACGCTTCGGCGTCATGCGCGCCCGCGAATTTCTTATGAAAGATGCTTATTCCTTTCATATTGATCACGCCAGCTTAGAAAAGACTTATCAGGACATGTATCAAGCCTATTGCAACATATTTGATAGCATGGGCTTACGCTATCGTGCTGTGGAAGCGGATACAGGCGCCATCGGTGGCGCGGTATCGCATGAATTTCAGGTTCTAGCCAAGGCTGGCGAAGATCTGATCTTCTACAGCGACCAAAGTCAATACGCGGCCAATGTCGAACAAGCCAGCAGTATCATACCCAGTCCTGCACCACGTTCCAAACAACCTGCGCCACAAGTCATCAACACACCTGGGAAAAAAAGTATCTCGGACCTGGCACAGTTTTTGCAAATCGACCCCAAGCAAATTTTAAAAACGTTGATAGTTGCAGGCGCTGAGCAACCATGGGTTGCGGTGGTTCTCTGTGGAGCGGATGATTTAAATCCTGTCAAAATTGCCAAACATGCTTGGGTTCAGAGCCCCTTGCGTTTTGCGACAGAAGATGAGATTCAAAATGATTTAAATCTACCTTTTGGATTTATTGGCCCGCTGTCCTTAACCATCCCAGTTATTATTGATCATCATGCTGCTGCAATGACAGACTTTGTCTGTGGCGCAAATCAAGTAGGCCAACACTTCCAACATGCGTATTGGGACCAGACACCAGCCATACAACAAAGTGCAGATGTACGCACCGTCAAACTCGGAGATCCTAGCCCAGATGGCAAAGGGACACTCCAGTCCTGTCGCGGGATCGAAGTAGGCCATATTTTTCAATTAGGCGATAAATATGCGAAAGCCATGCGTGCTGTGATCACCACTGAATCCGGTCAACAACAACCCATGATCATGGGTTGTTATGGTCTAGGGATCTCGAGAATCATTGCCGCAGCCATAGAACAAGTACATGATGAACGCGGCATCATCTGGCCAATGGCCTTAGCGCCATTCCAATTAGTACTGATCCCCATCAATGCCGCACGGTCTGATGCAGTCAAACAACAAGTGGAAGCACTGTATCAACAGTGCTTAAGCTTAGGAATTGATGTCTTATTAGAGGATCGCGACGAACGACCCGGCGTTCTATTTGCAGATACCGATCTCATTGGGATCCCTCATCGTTTGGTCATATCAGAACGCCATATCGCACAAAATCAAGTCGAATACAAAGCACGTAATCAAGCTGAGCCGGAGTTGTTGGATATGGGCACGTTGGATAAGTGGTTGGAGAAGACTTTTTTATCTGCGTAGACTGGCAGCGCCGCGGGATCCGGAAACTCAGTGTCCCGGATTCCGTGGCTCTGCATCAATGGTACATGTATTCAGAATGTCATGAGGTTTACGATTTTTTAAAATGCTTTCACTTGAATATTTAGTGCTTTTGCAGCAGTAATCATCACTTGATCAGCTGTGGCAAGCGTATCTATCTGATAATATTGTATTATCGTCAAATGCAATGCATCCAATGTACGAAGCGCAATATTATTCAAGGAACCAATAATATGCGTTGCGTCTTCAAAATGACGAGTCTCAAATGGCACAACATGTAAATACCCCTTATCCATATCCATTTGAAACGTTGCAAAAATCTCCATTTCTAAAGACTCAGAAATTTCAAACATTCTACGTCGCCGTGAAAGTAAAGAACGCATTTCAGTAATGGTTAATGGACTGATGATTGCACTGGGTATCGACCGCAGAAACTCGGTAAATTCTTCTGAATTGACTTCATTTAAATACCATTTTGCCAAAGCACTCGTATCTAAATAAACCCTATCTGTCATCTCTATCCTCTCTGATACATTGTGCGGAGGATATTCTAAGACATGGCGTTTTTTCTCTTAATTCTCTGTGTAAAGGACGTTCAAGTTTTTGATGTATCGGTAAAACTCGAAGAATGGGTTTACCATGTTTCGTAATTGTAATTTCACCGCTCTGTTCAGCTATCTCTTCCAAATTCCCTATAACAGACCGAAATTCTCGAATAGATATTTCTTTCATTACGCCCTCAATATGTGCTACATATTTTATAATGTAGCACATATTGAGCTGTTTAACAATCTGATTAACGACCTACCCTCTACTTTGGCCGCCTCTTAGCGCGCTTCATCAGCCTTTGACGATGCTTGACTTGTCGATCAGTTAATATATTTTTCTTATCTTTGAATGGGTTAACGTTACCTTTGAATTCAAGCTTCAACGGCGTACCAACCAATCCCAATTGTTCCGTAAAACCTTTGCTCAAATAACGTTTGTAAGAATCCGGTAATGCTGTCAGCTGATTACCATGAATCACCACAATAGGCGGATTATGTCCACCTGAATGCGCATAACGCAATTTGATCCGTCGTCCATTAACCAGCGGTGGCGGATGCTGGCTGGTGAGATCGTTTAAGAGACGTGTTAATTTGGGAGTAGCTAATACCTGTGTGGCAGAGGCATACGCTTCTACAATATCTTTAAATAAAGCACCAACACCGCTCCCATGTAACGCCGAGATAAAGCGAAATTTGGCGAAATTGGCAAATTGGAGACGATACTGCAATGTTTCGCGCACTTTCTCCTTGCGTTCCTCATCCAAGGTATCCCATTTATTCACAACTACAACCAAAGCCTTGCCAGCTTCAATAATAAAGCCCAACAAATGCATATCCTGATCAGTTAATCCATCTTGCGCATCGATAAGCAACAAACACACTTGTGAAGAGCGAACGGATTCCAGCGTTTTGATAATTGAGAATTTTTCAATTTTTTCATCTACCCGAGACCGACGACGGATCCCAGCAGTATCGATTAAAGTATATCGCTGCCCATCTCGCTCAAATGGAATGGCAATACTATCCCGCGTCGTACCTGGCATGTCGTATACGACGACACGTTCTTCGCCTAAGACTCGATTAATCAATGTTGATTTTCCAACATTAGGGCGACCGACAAAAGCCACCGCGACCGCATCTGCATCTAAGGAAAGAGGCACTTCTTCTGGCAGTAAAAATTCTGCTGTAACAGCCTCTAATAAAGCACTGACACCCCGGCCATGACTGGCAGAGATGGCAAATAAAGGCCCTAAATTCAAAGATTGAAAATCTGCACAAGCCACGTCCTCATGCAAACCATCGACTTTATTGACCACTAAAAAAATAGGTTTGCTTAATTTTCGCAGCCGCTTCGCAATATCATGATCAGATGGCGTCAAGCCGGCACGTGCATCGACCAAAAAGAAAACGACATCAGATTCGAGTAAAGCCTGAGCAGACTGTTTGGCCATCAAAGCATCTACAGCAGCATCCTCAACGCCTACGCCACCCGTATCTACAATCATAAACGCTTTGTCTTCAAATACGACTTCCCCATACATCCGATCTCGGGTTAAACCTGGAAAATCTGCAACCAAAGCTGCTTGGGTACGCGTGATACGATTAAACAAAGTTGATTTGCCAACATTAGGTCGACCAATCAAAGCAATAATAGGGATCATAGATTCTCAACTTTATAAGCATGTAAAACGCCATCAGACGTCATGACCAATAAGCGACCATGGGATGCAGCAGGAGAAATATAAATAGGCGCACCGACTAGCTCTCGCCCGATCAATTCACCATTTGATCTCGCTAACACATGTAATTGACCGCTTTTATCCCCAACCACCACACGAGAACCCAATAATACAGGCTCAGTCAAACCATAGCCCTTCAGTGTCGTTTGTTTCCATTTGATCTGTCCCGTTGATAATTGATAGGCCCATAGTACGTCATGGCTATCTGTGGCATATAACGTATCATGATCCATGACCATATTTTTATAAATAGACACTTGTTTAGACCATACAAACTGCCCATTGTCTATATCAAATGCCCCGACACTTCCTTGATAACTGGCCAAATAAAGCCATTGGTTTCGTACCAGTAGATCCGCATCAATATCAACTAAGCGCTCCACATCACTTGAACCATTTGCATAAGCAATACCACGCTGCCATATGACACGTCCTTGGGCGATATCGACCGCATCCAATTTCCCATCAGAATAGCCAACCAATAATGTATTACCCATAACGACAGGTGACGAGCTCGCTTTTAAAATCAAATTTGGCGAACCATGTTCCATTTTCCACACTGGTTTACCAGTCGCCAAATCTAAGGCATACAAGTGACCATCGATGGTTTTAGCAATCACGATATGGCCGGTCGTTACCGATTTGGCTAACACATCTCCTGACAGCGGGCGGTCCCAAATCACATGACCATCAGATGGCGAAACGGCTACCAATGTCCCAGCGTCGGTCCCAACTATGATTCTATCATGCGCGACAGTCGGACCAGAAACGATGCCATGCGGCAAAACGATGGTCCACAAAATCTTACCGTGCTGCGATACCGCACAAATTCGACCACTGGTATCAGATGTATATATTTTTTCATCGACTGTGACCGGTTTCAATTTGTAATACATCTGAGTTTGGTGATTGTCGCCAATTTTAGCGGACCAAACTCGCTGTAAGCTCACCTTAGGTTTGATAGCAAGCAACGGCTTAGGTCGAAGCGTATTGTCTTTCCCCAAAATATAATTATCAACCAATACACAAGCTTGCAATCCTAGGCCTAAACACACCAAGACCATTATTTTACTAAAAAAACGCATATTACCTCACTTTTAAATATGGGGCTTGTTGTACCACAACGTCACAGTACTTATAGCCTTGATGGCGCGCAGCGTAACAAAGGGTTACCAAACCATCCTTGATTACGCTTCGCGCCATCAAGGCTACATTGTTCGCTCGCAATGCCGAGATATTACGACAACGCAGCCGTATGCACTGGCGACTTCGTATGGAGCGCCACTATGACATTTTGTTGTTTCATTTCTAAAAACAAATTATTGATGCCTGACCTCTCTATCTCAGCTTTCGCAATCTGATATTCACGCTGCGCTTCTGAGAATTTACTCTGTGCATAATAAATATCACCACGTAATTCTGCACACAGAGACAAGTAATTGGTATTTTTGACGCGCGCAAGCTCTTGTAATGCTGCATCATAAGATTTTTCATAGATCAAAATACGTGCGATACGCAGATGAGCAACCTCCGCCAAAATATCAAATTTAGAATGAGAGGCAACCTCTTGTAAACTAAGTTTGGCTTCAGCATAATCCCCTGCAGATAATGCTAATTTTGCTTGAATCAACCGCGCGGTATCAGCATAAACCGTGCCAGAATATTGATTAAGCAATTGATGCACGTATGACTGAATCGATTCAGAATTTTGGCTAGAAAATGCTACCATCAAATGCTCGTAAGCATTCGAAGCATCTTCCGCACGTTTTTGCTGATGCCATTGCCAATAGCGTGCACCCGATAGCAGTAATAACAAAACGCTCAAGCCCGTAACAATGACCTGCTGGTAACGCTTCCACCATTTTTTGATGAGTTCAATTTGTTCAACTTCCGTCATATAAACACTAGACATACTGCTCTCCTGTTTTCAGTTTTTTGCTGCTGTCTCTTCTGCTTCCTACTGATAATCTAATGCAGGTAACCAATTACGCAGCAACACCCCAATATCTTGATGATGTGGTGCTGCGCGCTTGTTGGGCCAGAAGACCCAACCTACATTAGATAAACTGTTAGGGAACGAAAATCTGCGACGTATCCATTCTCTTTATTCACTCATTGTCCGCAATAATTCTAATAGTTCTGCTTGGGGTACCGTTTGTTGCACACCTTGCCGTAAATCTTTAACACCTGCCGTTTTTGTTTGGATTTCTTGTTCACCAAGAATAATTGCAAAACGTGCACCACATTTATCCGCTTGCTTAAACTGTGCTTTCATACGACTTTGACCGAGATATACTACCACATTCCAAGCAGATTCTTCACGGATCTGTTCCGCAATAGCAAGAGCTTGTGCTTGGAATTGTTCTCCATCCACAATCACAAATACATCAATTTGAGGCACCGCAGGCGCAGGAGCAACCGTTTCCATTAAGAGTAACAAACGCTCCACACCCAATGCAAATCCCACCGCAGGCGTGGCTTGCCCGCCCAATTGTTCTACAAGAAGATCATAACGCCCCCCGGCACAAACTGTCGCTTGTGCGCCTAATCGATCGCTCACCCACTCAAACACGGTGTGACCATAATAATCCAAGCCACGTACCAAAGTAGGGTTTATCACATAGGGAATATTCAACGCATCCAGACCAGTTTGTAAATCCGAAAAATGTTGGCGACTGGTTTCGCTCAAACTATCCATCAATTTAGGTGCCGAAGCGATGATGTCGCGTAACGCTGGATTTTTACTGTCTAAAATTCGAATCGGACTACGATGTAAACGGCGCTGACAATCTTCATCTAAGCTCGATTGATACTGCGAAAAATACTCAATGAGTTTTTGTCGATAAGCTTGTCTTTCTTCCAAAACACCCAAAGTATTGATTTGTAATTGCAACGTCTGTCCAAGCCCCAACAGAGACCAAAGACGCTGACACACGAGTATCAATTCCAGTTCAATACCAGGTCCCGAGAATCCTAAAGCTTCTACACCCAACTGATGAAACTGTCTATAACGACCTTTCTGTGGTTTCTCGTGACGAAACATAGGACCGTTATACCATAATTTCTGTTGCTGATTATGTAGCAAACCATGTTCCAGACACGCCCGCAAGCAACCGGCTGTTCCTTCCGGACGCATACTCAAAGATTCCTGATTCAGATCTTGAAACGTATACATTTCTTTTTCAACAATATCCGTGACCGCACCAATACTGCGTTTGAATAAAGCCGTATTTTCCAAAATAGGAAAGCGTATTTCCTGATACCCATAAGCCATCATGCATTGCGCAAACATATGCTCTATCTTTTGCCATTTTACTGTTTCATCTGGCAAGACATCATTCATCCCACGAATGGCTTGAATGCGTTCTATCACTCATGTTCTCCTGCAGCA
Organism: Legionella genomosp. 1; assembly: GCA_945878975.1. Lineage (GTDB taxonomy): Bacteria > Pseudomonadota > Gammaproteobacteria > Legionellales > Legionellaceae. The sequence goes on along the minus strand of CAMCUM010000023.1, from coordinate 24,536 downwards.
GCAGGGTCTTTTTGTTTTTGCATGAACGGGACAGGTGTTTTTTGTATAGCTGGATTAGGATCTTTTTCTAATGGTCCTTCTTGCGGTGCAAGCGTAACTTGATTTGGTGCAGCAAGCAAAGAGCGCATTTTTGACAAATCCGTCAAACGAACATTATTGATGACCTCAGGTGCAGGTTGGATCGTCAAAGCTTGCTGTTCTAATTTTACAGGCAGGATAGGATCACTTCCTCTGCTAGATTCCCACCACAACCCCACGGCAACCAACACGCCCAAACTCAATAGTATCGTCACCCAACGTACCATGTATTCCGCTCGATTGCTTTGTCTGCTACTTTGCCATAATGTTCTCTCAATTTTCTTTTCATCTGAATAAAGAGCATTAAAAGTGACCAACAAAGGCTCAGGCTCTATACCCAATAATTTGGCATAAGCACGTAAATAGCCTTTGATAAATACCGGCTCAGGCATGTTTTCATAATCATCGGCTTCCAATAACTCAATGACACGAACGCGTAGATGCAATTTACCCGCAACATATTCCGGTGAATAATCCCGTAACACACGTTGCGCAGCCAATTGCGCGCCGGGCTTCTCTTGAATCATCGGCATTTCTTCATTCAACATACTCGTCATGCTCATACTAAACTCCAAAACTTTCAATTTCTGTATAAATGGTGGTTATTATCTCTCTAACTGGCCTTTATAGCAAACAAATCTGATTGGTTTATTAAATTTTGTGGCAAAGCTTTGACCTAACAATTGTACACCACGCTTGTTGGATCAAGGCTCATCGCGGGTAAATCAAGGAAAATATGTTTAAAAAACGGATATTGGGAAAGACTCAAATCTGACCGTTCTCCGAGCGTCGCCCACCCCTCCGAGCACTTGCTTCATTTCTTACTTGCGACATTCGATCATTCTCAGGTATATTATAATTTTCACTGTATAAACTTTATGGCACGCATGCAAACATCCAAATGTCTTTCCTTGCTTATCATTGCCCTAGGTTTACAGGGATGCCTCACCACAGGTACCAATCCTGACGATCCTTATGAACCCATCAATCGTGGGATTTATAAATTTAACCAAATCGTAGATGGCATTGTCCTCAAGCCCGTAGCGAAACTCTATGCAACCATCACACCTGCACCACTGCGCGCGACCATCAATAATTTTTATACCAATATTAATATGATCCCCACTGTGGCCAATGATATTTTGCAAGCAGATGGGCCGCATGTCTCTCAAGATGCACGGCGTCTTATTCTGAATTCGACACTGGGCATTGGGGGATTCTTCGATGTGGCCACTCGCTATAACAGTCCTTTACGAAGTAATGATTTAGGCATCACATTTGCCAAATGGGGAGACAAACAATCGCCGTATGTGGTGATCCCTCTTCTCGGTCCTAGCACGATTCGGGATGGGATGTCTTTGATGTTTGATTATACGTTCTTTACGCCTTATCCTCTCATTCCTTGGGTCCCCTTATATAGTTTACTCGGTTTCCGCTACGTCGATCTTCGTGCTCAAATGTTGGATAGCGAACGTCTTATCGATGAATCCTTAGACAAATATGCGTTCATACGCGATGCTTATCTGCAACACCGACGCTATTTGATTCAAGGTGAAGACGTTGAAGCAGAGAATGCGCTTTACATCGATGAAGAATCTTCGCCCGGCAAAACACCGCAGCCCGCAGCCAAACCACAATTTCCGCTCACCACTAGTAGATATCTGCCGAGTTTTGTTCACAAGCATGCTAATAGGCAAAGTACATAAATCCAAGCAAACTGGCAATTCCTCAATCCTATGTTAAGCTTAAAACATGCTTACATTGTGCAGGAATTACTTCCTATGGCAACAAAAGTGAATAAAAAGCAAAAGGCTAGTTCCTGTGTGGATGCGGAAAAAATCATCGCGAACAACGAACCTGAAGACGATACGCCTTCCAACTCAGATGGAGAAGGAACACAATCATTTTTTAAGTTAATTGACCGTTTTTTTCAAGCCAATTTAGGTAAATTAACGCATGGGGTCAGCCCTGCTGGGGTCAAAACATCGCTGCTAGCTTGGATGTTACAATTGATGCAATCACCAGGCCGCATGCTCGAGCTGTACCTGTATTACCCCCTTCATTTTCATCTATTGTGCCACAGCATCCTTTCCACCGAACCCATTGCTGAAAGCAAAGACGTACGTTTCAAATCCCAAAGCTGGGAAAAGTTACCATGGCGTGCCTGGGCAGAATCTTTTAATATGTTAGAAGACTGGTGGGACTTAGCAACCAACGTTCCCGGTTTGTCAGCCCAATCGCATCGCTTGATTACTTTTTGTAGTCGGCAAATGTTAGATTCGATATCTCCTACCAACTTTATCCTAACGAATCCCGATTTATTCGACGAAACAGTGCGCACCAATGGTGCCAATCTCGTGCGCGGCGCAGAATTAGGCTTCACTGATTTCTGGGAGCATATTACCAATACGCCGCCGGCCGGCACAGAAAATTTTATCCCGGGCAAACAAGTGGCTATCACACCAGGACGCGTGGTATTTCGTAATCGTTTGATTGAATTGATTCAATACGAACCCCAAACTAAAACGGTTTACCGCGAACCTGTTTTGCTTTTACCTGCCTGGATTATGAAATATTATATTCTGGATTTGTCCCCGCATAATTCTTTAGTGAGATGGTTAGTGAGTCGCGGCCATACCGTTTTTATTGTGTCATGGCACAATCCTACCAGTAAAGATCGTCATTTAAGTATGGATGATTATTACCGCTTAGGCGCCATCGCAGCGATTGATAGCGTATCTTGCATCCAACCCAAAGCAAAAATTCACTTAATGGGGTATTGCCTAGGAGGGACTTTGTCTCTCATCACAGCAGCCGCCATGGGAAACAATCTTGATAAACGCTTAAAAAGCCTGACATTGTTGGCCGCACAGGGAGATTTCACTGAAGCAGGCGAACTATTGCTTTTTACCAACAAATCAGAATTAGCATTCATAGAAAACATGATGTGGGAACAAGGCTATCTGGATACCAAGCAAATGTCCGGGACATTTCAAATGTTACGATCCTATGATTTGATTTGGTCTAAAATGATTCAAGATTATATGCATGGAGAACGCCGCGGCATGATTGATTTATTCGCATGGAATGCAGATGCCACCCGCATGCCTTATAAAATGCATAGTGAATATTTAGAAAAACTTTTTTTAAACAATGATCTGGCAGCCGGACGCTACAGCGTGGAAGGCAAAACCATTGCTGCAGAAAACATCACCGTGCCATCTTTCATTGTCAGCACCGAAAAAGATCACGTAGCGCCCTGGAAATCCGTCTATAAAATTCATCTGATGTTGAACCACGACTTGACTTTTGTGCTCGTCAAAGGGGGGCATAATGCTGGGATCACCGCGGAGCCGGGCCATGCACGCACTGGCTATCGCATCTATCGCCGTAAAAATGCAAGCTCATATCTCAGCCCAGAAAATTGGTTAGAGATAGCTGAGCCATGCGAAGACTCATGGTGGCTTGCTTGGCACACCTGGCTAGTAGAGCACTCCAGTCCAAAACGGATTGCACCACCTGAGTTAAATCCGGATTTACCAAAAGCGCCTGGGACTTACGTGTTTCAAAAATAGATGCTTTTATTTTGATGAACGCTATGTTCTCGCGTTTCGCCATTTTATCCCAAAGATCGTAAATCCTCAATGGGATGATCTGTATCAATCCTTATGCTGAGTAATAAAAAGATTGTGCCACATTCAGGAGATCCTTCAAGCGGCTACGCCGCTTTCAGGATGACGTCCTGGGGAGATACAAATAAAATTATGAGGGGATCCTTCAGGGCGAACGGACCATAGGAAAATGGCTAAAGTCGAGACCCTAATTCTTCTTGTTTTCTGACTATTATTATGTTCTAATGCGCAAGTTTTGTCACTTTTGGAGCGGGTCTATGTTTGGCTATAATCGTTTTTGGCATTTTATATTTCGTTTAGATAACCGGCATTATTTTCGTACGGTACTTGCCGCGGTTGCTATCGCTTTAACAGTGAGCTATTTCTTTTTTCCATTTCTTTTAGCCACCAATCTCAGTATGTTCCTCACAATGTTAGCACCTAGTTTGGTGGTAGGCGCTGTCTTCACTGGTTTGAATAAACTGTCGGATTATTTTTATAGCAAACAGCAAGAAACCTTGCGAAGCTTGAAAAAAGTTATTGCTGCTGACTGTAAATTTAAAAATCCTAAAAAACCTACCTCGGAAGAAATCGCTCGAAAAAACCAATGGTTAGAAGACAGCTTATTCAACGAACAAATCGATTATTACGTAGACCGACGTGAGGTTTGTCCGTCAAGATTACTGGCGGGTCAGCTTTTGGAAATCAGCGCGAACGTTGGACCATCCAAACCTCAATTCAAAAGCCCTCCTACCGTCACTAACAGCTATACCAATGTAACGCTACGTGCTCGCAAAGGCATGATGCAACGCAATCAAGGCTATGAAGCAACAACTGAAGACAACCAACAGTTTTTTATTAAAACCGCTGCTGCGCATCATGCCTTGGCAGAAGTAGCCGCCAACGAAATGGCTGACATTACAGGATTTGGACAGGTGATCCCAGCGGCTACTCTGGCTGATCATCAACCAAACCTGTCTAGCACTGTGCCCGCCACTGGCACAACCGTTGAATCCTTTATGAGGCTGTACGGCGTACCCTGCTATGAAAGACCTTCAGAAATCTGCATAGCAGGCTCAAACCTTTTTCCAACATCGCAAGTTTCATTACAACACCATGTACAAGATTCTTTACGACGCGAGCTATCAGCAGAGTCAACAAGAAGCATAGAAAGACTCGTGCTCAAATTTATCACATTGATGCAAGAAATTCGCTACAAAATCCAAATGAAGAAGAATCCTGAACTCCAACTCCTGTACATACAAAAATTCGTCCCAGAAGCACAAAGCGGCTTGCAATGGATGAACGCATTCTTGCCTGCAAACTGTTTGCCTCAGACAATTGCAGAATTTGATATCCCTGAGACCTCCAAAAATTTGCTTCATAATATCGACCTCGCTTCCTTTCAAGAGAATTTTTTAACACACATCGTATTGGGTTCTGGGGATTGTAATCCTGGCAATACTTTGTTTGTATCAGAGCCTGGCAATCCTGGCGCTCCTGTAAAACTGTACAGTATTGATCACGAAGATATCATGCCCGAAGACAATTATAATATCACTAAAAAATTGCCGTTGGTGCCAGACAAAGCCAATCCAAACGACATCAGTATTCAGACTGTTGAGAATGTGTTTCCGATGAGAATATGGTTGGCTGGTTTACCACAAGCCGATGTGCCCTTTTCACAGGAAATGATGGAGCGAACACTTGAAACGCTGGATCCACAACGTTTGGCCACCTATCACCGCCATAAGCAATTATTTAGCCCAAAAGCTGTGGGGGCTCAGTTGGAGCGGGTCAACCTGATCAGCGCATTATTTGCAGCAGAACTTAGCAAACCAGAGCCAAACTTGACACCTAAGGCTTTGTTTTTAAAACTAATCAATAACCATCCTACTTATGCCTTCTTAAAAAAATTGATGCCAAATGATCTTGGTGTATTCATGCTGTTAGGATTCAACTCAAGTGATATTGAACCTAATATACTATTGCGTCCCTTACAGTATATCCCTATGTGTAAGACCATCGCTGAAATGGCCGTAAATGAAAAAAACGGAAAAACCAAGACACTGTCTGATGAAGCAATAGCATCGCCTTATGGAATGAGAGTTGCTATGTATCTTCAATCTATAGGCAATGCTACGCTGTTCAAAGCTGCCCAAGAATCTATGAAAGAACTAGAAGATACGCGTACAAGCCTAACTATAGGACAACGGGGATAAGATCGTCGTAGCCGGGTGAAACGCTGTATCACCCGGGCTACAAAACACCCTAAATATCAAAGCATCTAAGACATCCTTGCCCATAACGTAAAAACTCTATGCAAACTTTAATCATCGATCATTACGATTCCTTCACTTATAACCTTTTTCAAATAATCGCTGAGATTCAAGGCCGCGAGCCTTTGGTGGTTTATCATGACTCCGAAGCATTAACGCGCTTACAACCCAAAGACTATGACGCGATTATCTTGTCTCCTGGACCTGGGCATCCGGATAATCCGCACGATTTTTCTTTCAGTAAATCGATGATATTGCAAAGCGACAAACCTATTCTAGGGGTTTGCATGGGACATCAAGGTATCTTTAGTGCCTTGGGTGGACGCATTGATCGAGCACCGGTTCCTATGCACGGGCGCTTGAGCACCATCACCCATCAAGGGGATGCATTATATCAACACATCCCCACCTCTTTTCGTGCTATGCGCTATCATTCGTTGATTTGTACTGGAGCCATCCCAGCAGAGCTCGAGATCACGGCTTGGACCGAAGCGAATTTGGTCATGGGATTACGACACAGACATAGACCCATATGGGGTATTCAATACCATCCTGAATCGATTGCCAGTGAGTATGGTAGGCAATTACTGCTAAATTTTATGCATTTGAGTGAGCAATATTATCAGCAGCGAGGCTTATTGAGTAAGGCTTCGAGACACCACGCTACGCGTGGTTCCTCAGCCCGAACGGATAAATTTACAACCATTACAAGCAGGCCACGAGACGACAGCGCTATTTGGGAACTGCGTACCCAATCCTTTCCATTTTCTGGCGATCCAGCCGCCGCATTTCAGAAACTCTACGGCGAACAAACCACTGCAGTTTGGTTGGACAGCAGTCAAATCATTCCAGGATTTTCGCGTTTTTCTTATATGGGTGCTCCGCAAGGGCCTTTGGCTTATACCTTAAGTTATGACGCACAAACACAAATGACGACTCAAATAAGCGATCATGAGACCACCACACATGCCATGAGTATTTTTTCTTATTTAAAACAATCCTTGCAAGCAATTGAAATCGTAGCGCCTGCTGATCTTCCCTTTGACTTTCACGGAGGATTTATTGGCTACCTAGGCTATGAACTGAATCAAGAAACTGCCCCGATTGTGAATGCCAAACCCTCTCCTCATCCCGATGCACAATGGGTTTTTTTAGATAAATTCATCGTATTCGATCATGTGGAACAAAGCTGTTATCTGGTTGTACTTACTCCGGAAGACCACCATGATACAAGCGACGACTGGTTAAAAACAACACAGCAAGCGATCCAAGCACTGCCCACCTACTCCTTACCTACTACCGCATCTAGCAATGTCAGAAAAGGCAAATGGATACAACCCGCAGAAATTTACATGCAACGTATTCAAGATTGCTTAGGGTTCATTGCCAGCGGAGAAAGCTATGAAATTTGTTTGACCAATAAATTACAATTTTCCACTCAAGTCGACCCATTGCTCTTTTACCGTCATCTTCGACATTGTCATCCTGCCCCACATGCCGCTTATTTCAAATTAGGAGACTTGGCCATCGCCTGCTCATCCATGGAGCGTTTTTTAAAGATTGACCGCCAACGCATGATTCAAGCGAAACCCATCAAGGGCACCACACCGCGAGGCCAAACCCCTCAAGAAGATCAAGTACTTGCTAAAGCGTTGCGGGAAGAAGAAAAATTCCATTCAGAACATCTGATGATCGTAGATTTGTTACGGAATGATTTGGGCAGAATCTGCCAGATTGGCAGCGTCGCTGTCCCCGATTTGATGCAAGTTGAAACATACGCCACCGTGCATCAATTAATCAGCAAGATTACTGGTCATTTAAAACCCGAAATGGATGCGGTAGATTGCATCCAAAACGTCTTTCCAGGCGGCTCGATGACGGGTGCGCCCAAAATCAGAGCCATGACCTTGATTAACCAACTTGAAACCCAAGCACGCGGCATTTACTCTGGTTCATTAGGCTACATCGGCCTCAATGGCACCGTAGATTTGAATATCGTGATCCGCACTGCCGAAATTACGCCAGAACAAATCAGCGTCGGTGCGGGCGGAGCTATCATTGCCCTATCCGATCCTGCAGAAGAGTTTGCAGAAATGGTGTTGAAGACGAAAGCTGTGCAAACGGCGCTGAAGCGGACACCGAACCTCGACCGAAATCCGAGCCGCGACCATTAGGGAGCGGATAATGGGTGCTTTTCCGCTCCCTAACGGTCGCGGCTCGGATTTCTTGGCTTTGATTCCGTACATATTTGCCACTCCGTCTTTGCGAACCATAGGCGAACTAATCCAGCGGGCGGAGCTCTCGATTGCTGCACTCGCAGCGTCGGTGCAGGCGGAGCTATTATTGCCCTATCCGATCCTGCAGAAGAGTTTGCAGAAATGGTGTTGAAAACGAAAGCAGTGCAAACGGCGCTGAAGCGGACACCGAACCTCGACCGAACCTCGACCGAAATCCGAGCCGCGACCGTTAGGGAGCGGATAATGGGTGCTTTTCCGCTCCCTAACGGTCGCGGCTCGGATTTCTTGGCTTTGATTCCGTACATATTTGCCACTCCGTCTTTGCGAACCATAGGCGAACTAATCCAGCGGGCGGAGCTCTCGATTGCTGCGCTCGCAAAGACGGAGAAAATAATGTATTGCACCTTCGGAGTATGATATAACTACCCTAGATTTATCATATAGGGAAGATATGAATTCAAAAATCGTAGGCGGGATATTACTCATCTGTGGTACCTCGATCGGAACCGGGATTTTAGGGATCCCTAGTGACACAGGTGAGGCTGGATTCTCTTGGAGTATTATCCTATTTATTCTCTGTTGGGGGTTTTCAACGATAGCCGCACTGTATTATTTAGAAATTCATTTATGGCAAAAATCTCCCACTGCAAACCTCTTGAGCATCACCCAGTTTTTCTTCGGAAAGAAGACTAAAAACCTAGTTTGGATCGTGTACCTGGCCCTTTTATATTCCTTAATGTGCACCTATTTATTGGCAGGCTCGAGTTGGATCATCCAATCCGTGGACTATTTTTGGCATATTAGCCTCCATCAAATGGTGGGCATGGTAGGGTTTATTGGTTTGATTGGGCTTTTTATTTTTTTTGGTATTCACGTCGTAGATCATGTGAATCGTGCGATGTCGATAGGCCTTGCGCTCACATATATTCTCATTTTGTGCATCACACTTCCCACCGTAGATAGCCATTTACTGACCCAACCTGCACAAAATGTCTGGCAGCTCCCGCAAGCCATCCCATTGCTTATCACAGCCTTTGGTTATAGCATCATCGTCCCATCTCTGAGTACTTATTTTGAACGAAAATCTGACATATTACAGAAAACCATTCTTCTAGGCAGCATCGTAACGCTATTCATCTATATTTTGTGGGAAATTGCTACATTGGGAAATATTCCCCTATTTGGGGCCTCAGGTCTGCGCGTCATTGCGCATGGTTTGGATAATGGTACGGGCGTTGCGAACGCTTTGGTACATATCTCACACAATGCATACCTTTCTTATATCATCACAGCTTTCGCCTTATTTGCAGTCATCACTTCCTTCCTAGGAGTCTCTATGGCGTTGTACCATGCGCTCGCGGATGGTCTTCAAATGGAATCCAAAGGATTATCCGGTGCCTTTCTATTATGCTTAACCTATATCCCACCGATGCTCTTTCTCAAATGTATTCCCACCGGATTCAACCAAATTTTAGGCTGGGCAGGCATGTTAGTGGCACTTCTAATGGGCGTGTTACCTATGCTGATGATTTTCAAAGGTCGACATCATTTGAAACTCAAGGGGTATCGTGTGCCAGGTGGTAACGTATTGGCAGGGTTGGTTCTGATGTTTTTCGTTGGTGTGGTGCTGGCTGAAGTATTCAAATGATTGTGGTTTCGTGAAAAATTTTGAGCATAAGGGTTTCAAATTCCGTAACAATGATGCGCTAAAATATATCGATGCGCTTCAGGACTGAGCCCGATTGGTGGCGAACTGTCCTGGCATTTTGATCCTTGATAAAAGCTCCGGATATCCGTTGCAGAGGTCGCGCGTATCTTAGCATTAGGCTCACAAAACAATGTGAGCGGTAGGGACTGCTCTGGCATGCTTGCACGATATAACCCCTCAAATGTTTGTTTTTGCGCTGCCTCTGAGAACACTAGCGTGACGTCAATCCCCGCTTGACACAAAACCATGCAAGCATTGACTGCTGCATCATTCACAATCTCTATCCCTGCTCTGGGATAAAAGCACAGTTCACACAATCCTGAGAAGTCTTGCCAATGATACCATTGTTGCATGAGGAACAGATGATCATAACCACAAGCCAGGATATAAGATTCCTGGGCTTGGTATTTGACGATCAAAGCTGCCAAGGTCATCACCATCCACGACGGCGCTTGGCGTTCCACTTCCAGCGTTTCTACTCTGACGCGTTCGCGCTCTTGCGGCGTAAATTGTGACTGTAAAACCAAATCTAAGATCTGCAAACGATCAATCACTGAAGCATAATCTGACCTTGATTTTAACGGAGATTGCCCAGAAGGGATCACGCAAACACTGGCAAATTCATCACGACTCTGACGTAACAGCAACCGAATAAAATCGACATGCCCTAAGGTTGTAGGATTAAAGCTCGAGCCAAAAATTGCCACACGTGGCAAATGATTGTTTTGCTGTTGCGCCCTTAATTGACGAGCATTTTGCACCAAAGCATTTAGGGTAGTAGCGGTCATAATATGAAAAGATAGAATAAAACAATCTCTGTAGCATATCCTCTTTCAAATACCATCTCAATCATATAAGATAATCTTTGAGGGTCAATTTTTGTATAAGGAACGTGCCGTAAATAACTGCCAATCCAACAGTCACCTTTGATGCAAGAATAGTCAGTTATTTCTGGTCCGCTCCTAAAGGATTCAAAAATAATATAAGGAAATTTTATGATGTCGTTCTTCAAGAAAACGCAGTTAGCCATCTTGCTTTGTATATCGAATGCTGCATTCTGTGGTGCCATGGCTAATATGGTTGAAATGACTTCAGATTACGATGGTCTGTATATAGGTCTTGATGTGACCGTCGGTGATTTCAATGCGACCATCACCTCATCTTACCCCTATGGTTACATTGACTTATCAGACATCAACATAGCTGGGGGTGGAATGATTGGATACGATTTTACCATCTATGATCGCTTTAAATTAGGCCTAGAATTTCTGGGTAACGCCAACGCTTACACTGCAAGCGTAGAAAGGTTTCGTGAAAATACCACCCTCTCAGCAGAACAAAGATATAATCTCGCAGGACGTATTTTACCTGGGTTCTTGTTTTATCCAGGTGTAGTGGGTCATATGATTTTAGGCTATTCCAATGCATACACAACCCTTAAAGATAATGGTCAAGATGGTTTTATCAATAAATCTGGCAATCAAAGCGGCTTTCAGGGCGGCCTGGGGATGAAGGTTGAGCTTCCAGCTGGATTCACTTTCCGAGGAGACATTGTCTATAGTATTTACGGTACACTTTCTGGAAACGGTGGTACCAATAATAATCTATATGAATTCCAACATTATAGCGTCGCACCTAGCGTACTAGAAGGTACCTTATCGATCATATATAAACCTAATATAAGTTTTTAATCAATGTGCCACTACGGACGTAGCCATACAAAAGGACCTGTTATGATTTCACATTACAAAAAGACTTTGATTACCGCATTGAAACAAACAAGAAATAACATCCCATGCTTGCTCGTACCTTTCATGCTCAGTGCGTCAAACGCATGGGCTGGCACCATGGGTGTAGAACCACCTGCCTACAATTATGAAGGGTTTTATGTAGGTGGCATGATGGGCGTCAGTGACTTCACGAACAAACAAGAGTACATGGTCAATCCTGGCTCAGCTCAATTAGGTGCTGAGGGCTTTCTTGGTGGTCTTTTTGTAGGATTTGATTATATATTCTACAACGATTTTAATATAGAAATAGAAGGCTATGGGAATGGCTTTGGTGGGTTACGTGGCACAGCCACCAAAACCACCTTACCCATTGTCTCGTGTACTACTAGCGGAATGACCACGACCGTCAATTATGACGCACCCTCTAGTTCAACAGTTTCTTTCAGTACACCCTATAGTACAGGCATTCGGATCTTACCAGGCTATCAAATTAGAGAAGGCGGTCAGTTTCATTTTATTGTAGGCTGGACGTATTCAAGCTTCAATATATCGGACTCAGGTAGTTATGGGGTGATTAACCGATCATTTAGTGGCAGTGGTCTTGAAACTGGTTTGGGTTGGGAAACACCTATTACGAATCCTATTTTGCTGCGCTTAGATTTGCTATACACCATGTTTGGTACCTATGATGTCGTTGGCAAGGGATTGGCCGGAACCTCAGCCATCAATCAAACGTATCAAATGCATCCTACGCCAATGAGTGGCGTTATTTCTTTGATTTATCGGCCTTAGTTGAAGCTTGAAATCCCGGGTTACCCTGCGATTCACCCGGGCTACGAAACTACTTTACGGTATGGGTTGTGATTTGACATAGCTCTTGACTTCATCGTAGCCAGCGCGATGATTTGCCATATAAATCAAGGACCAAGCACTCACCATCGATCCATCTCCGAAGACACAAATATCAACGTCCCCACCTTGTTGTGGTCTAAAACTGCCGTGAAATTTATATGTAATAGCTGTACCACCTAGATTTTGGCACACGGCATAAGAAGGGTTTGGCATGCCGAATCCAGATGATTGGCCCGCCGGCTTGCTTTTATCACGCATCAAGTCCGAATCCTCTTTGAACTCAGGTAACGTTTTCATATAAGTTGCTGCAATATTGGATTGTTCTGATGCAAAGGCTGACAGACCGATAACGATGTACCCTTTGTCACGTTCAAACGTACAAAACTTCTCAGTCAAACCAGCAACAGGTCCTGTATTGGTTTCAAACCAAGCCGTCATGGGTGTGACCATCCCCCCTTTGGCAACGCAGTAATCACTCAAAGGATCTGTATCAGCCAGACAGAGCTGCGTCATACTCAAACCGACTGACAGGAATGCCACACTACCTATTTGATGGGGTTTCATAACAGCTCCTTGAATTTACCAGATTAATAATCAAAATATATTTTATATATACAAATAGATATTTTATTAATCATAGTATGTTTTAAGGCGCTGTCAACCTCAAGCCAGTCACTGAATAGTCTGAGTTGTAAACACCATGCTCAGACGAGCCGCAGGACGTGGTAAATTGAACGATAGTTGTAAAGATACTGCTACCCACATATTTATGCCTCACACATGATCTTACCCTGATATACCTTTCACGGATGAATTTTAGGTTTTTATGCTATCGCTTTTCGGGGCGAAGCTACGATTAAAAACTCGCAATAGAACTGGCTATTACTCCTTTTTAGTCGTAGCTTATCCCTAAAAATCAAATCGCCTAAAATCCCTAAAATTCATCCGTAAAAGGTATATAAGATTGCACTTCATGCAAAATGGTGTAATATTTGCAAGCGTTCATTATATATGGAGATTGATTATGCAACGTTTTATGACTGTTGTTATGTTCACCAGCTTTGCTACAGCAATTTTTGCCGGTCAAGTGCCTGGAGACGTTAATTTTGGTTTGGATGCCAGCCCTGATAATCATGCTTATAAATTTCGTTTGATTGTGAATGATTCAGCCATTACGTTTCCCACAGGATGTGTTTCACCAGATACTGGTCTGGCGCAAGCCTTGACTTATGGTGCCATCGGGCAGCCCAACGCACGCTTAACGATTCAGGCTTCAGATTGCGCACAAGCGCAAGATGAGTGGATTACGCTCAATGGGTATTGGGATTACGAAAGCAATTATTGGTACGATGTGTATGTCAATATGCTGGATAATTCGTTTCATCTTTAGTCAAATACATCCTCTCTTCCGCCCTGGCGGATGAGAGGATGGCACAGATTTGAAACGTATCACTCAACCAGGCTACAACGTATCACATGACTTCAGTTTTTCCAACAAAGTCCGCAGCGCCTGCGCGCGATGGCTGATTTGATTTTTTTCTTGAGAGGATAATTCTGCCAGGGTTCTTTGTTTGTCTGGGATCCAAAACACAGGATCATAGCCAAAGCCACTTATCCCGCGCGGGGCTGTTAATATCACGCCATCCAATCGGCCAGTCGCTAAAATGGGCGTAGGATCTTCTGGATAACGCACCAACGCTATCGCACAGTAAAAAAATGCTTGGCGCGCCTTAATCTCGGTCATACTCTGTAGTAATTTTTGAATATTCGCGTTATCCGACGCTTTGTCTCCTGCGAAACGTGCTGAATAAATGCCTGGGCGTCCATTTAAGGCTTCCACCACCAAACCTGAATCATCCGCTAATGCAGGATAAATACTCAGTCGGCTGGCGTGACGTGCTTTGATGAGCGCATTTTCAACAAAACTCAAGCTTGTTTCAGCAACCTCGGGGATGCTCAATTCGGCCTGCGAAATACATTGGATAGGAGCTAGTAATTCCGTCAGCTCTGCGATTTTACCCTTTGATAGCGTGGCCAATACAACAGTATCCACTTTCAATTACTCCTTTTTATTGTACCAATCTTGCCAGGCCTTCATGGCTTGCTCAGATTGTTTCATCCACAAATCTGTGACACCTTGCGCAGAAGGCATGTAGGGATTCAGATGATCTTGAATCTTAATAAGCATTTGCTCCAACATCAGCTTATATTGCTGACTCATCGGGTGTTTGGATAGCGTGATCAATTGACGTAAGACTTTGGAGGGTAAAACCTGTGTCGCATGCGTTTCCAATTCTACAAAAATTTGCAGCAAAGTTGCATTGGTTAAATCTTTACCCGTTGTGGCATCTAAGACACGAAAATCAATGTCTTGAAAGACATACGCTTGCAAGGCTTCCATTGTGATATACTGACTGAGATCTGTGTCATACAAGCGTCTATTTTTGTATTTTTTGATCAGCTTGATTTTAGGATGCTTATCGTCTGTCATGGTCCCATCACCTCACTACATATGAATGCCACCGTTAATTGCGAGATTAGAGCCTGTGATAAATCCACTGCGCTCCGAAGCCAGAAAGGCGATAGACCAGGCAATTTCCTCTGGTTTGGCCAAACGGCCCACCGGAATACCCTCAATAATTTTATCTAATATAGGTTGCTTAATAGACCCCACCATTTTACTGTCTACATATCCGGGCGACACCGCATTCACTGTGATGCCATATTTGGCTACTTCTTGCGCCAATGATTTGGTAAAGCCGTAAACGCCAGATTTTGCAGAAGAGTAGTTCGTTTGACCGAATTGTCCCTTTTCACCATTGACCGAAGAAATATTGATAATGCGCCCGTACTGACGCTCAATCATGGCATTGATAAAATGCCGCGTCACATGAAACATACTATCCAAATCAGTATGGACGACTTCGTCCCATTGTTGTTTCGTCATTTTACGCAAGAACGCATCATGAATGGTCCCCGCAGCATTGACTAAAATATCGATAGCGCCATATCGCTGCAACAAGTCCTGCGCCACTTTTTCGCAGTCTTCAAAAGAGTTGATGTCCATGGTCACGTAGTCCACAGCAAAACCAGCTGCACTTTGCTCGGCACACCAAGCGGCGCCATGTTCTTGCGAGACTCTATCAGCGGCAATCACTTTAGCACCCAGCTTGGTCAACTCACGACATGTTGCTGTGCCAATATCCCCTATTCCGCCCGTAATCAGCGCAATCCGATTTTGCATCTGGGATCCTTCATTGGTTACATTTTTTTATCTTCTCATAATAAAATACTTTGCTCCATAGGATCTGGTAATAATTCAGATGCCGAGGGTTTCTAGCGATAAATTGCCAATCCTAACTTTGATTAAAACTTTTTCTGTGGTAAGTTCAAAGAATACTTTTCATTCGGACATCCATAGCATGGTGGTTTTGCCGTCTAGAGTCCTCACCATCCCTGGCATCTTATTGCTCTCTGCATGCATGGTAGGACCCAATTATAAAGAACCCCCTCAAAAAATCACACAGCATTGGAAAAAAACCAGTAAATCAGTGAAAGAAGCCAACATTCAAAATGCGAATTGGTGGCAAGCTTTTCATGATCCCGTTTTAAACGCTTTGATTCAACGTGGCTACACTGATAATTTATCTTTGAAAGCCACAGCAGTGCATGTCCTCCAAGCGCGTGCACAACTTGCACAATCAGTTGGCGAACTTTTTCCGCAGCAACAAGTGCTGAACGGCAATCTCACTTATAATCGCATTGGGGGACAATCTTTACAATTTGTCCTCCCATCTGAGTTTTATACCGACACTTTGGGCGCATCAGCTAGCTGGGAATTAGATTTTTGGGGCAAGTACCGGCGGGCTATTTTGGCCAACGATGCCAATTTTTTAGCTTCGTATGCTGCCTATGATAATGCATTGGTGACTTTGAGTGCTGACATCGCAACCACGTACATTGCTATTCGGACCACCCAAGAATTGATCAACGTCACCGAAAAAAATATCAAAGTGCAGCGCTGGATTTTGAAGATTGCGCAAACGCGGTTCCGTGAAGGCCAAACGAGCTTGCTTGATGTGGAACAGTCGCAAACTATTTTATCGCAAACCGAAGCAACCTTGCCACCCTGGCGCGCGCAATTGCAACAGCAAAAAGATCGTTTAGGAGTATTATTAGGCACAACACCCGATAAAGTAGATGCTCTGCTACAAAAACCACGTGGTATTCCCTACGCACCAGCCGGTGTGGCAGTTGGGATCCCCAGAGAAACTCTGGCAAAACGACCTGATATTTATGAAGCACGCATGAAAGTTATTTCTCAATCCGAAATGATCGGCGCACTGAAAGCGGAGCTTTTCCCATCATTTTCCCTGCTCGGCACTTTTGCATTTGCATCAAATACTATTAACAATTCGACCTTGAATCAAATGTTCAATTGGTCAAGCCGCACCATCACCGCTGGCCCTGGTTTCAATTGGCCCATATTAAATTATGGACAAATCACCAATATGGTTCGTGAACAAGATGCTGTTTTTCAGCAGGCTTTATTGGATTATCAAAATAAGGTTTTGACGGCGCAACAAGAAGTACAAGATAATATTACGCAATTCATAGAGTCTAGAAAAGCAGCTGAAGCTCTAAAAACCGCAAATCATGCGGCTATCAGCTCTACAAAATTATCCATGATTCGTTATAAAGAAGGGCAATCAGATTTCACGCCTGTTTTACAATCCGAAATGCAGCAACTCAATGTCCAAGTTTCTTTCACCAATGCACAAGGCAATATCCCCAAAGCCTTGGTTGCACTCTATCGCTCTTTGGGCGGTGGCTGGCAAATTCGCAACAGCAATGATATTGTTCCAACAGACATAAAGAAAAACATGGCGGCACGTACTAATTGGGGATGTTTGCTCAAACAAACCAATCACGAGCCACCCAAAACCAAAGCACAACAAACCCGCGAACGCTATATACCGGATTGGTGATAACAGTATGAAGATAACCGATAAGCAAATAGAACTCCTGAAATTAGGCTGCGTTGGACTCGGCATCTTATTGTGCCTGGCTTGGGGGATCCATCGCTGTAGCAAACCAAATACGTCCCATTATGATGCGCCCAATGTGATCATTGAAAAACCCACCCAAGCTAATGTTACTGAATATGTGAAACAAACGGGTACGTTGGTAGCCTATAATGCCGTGGACTTGGTCGCACGCATTGAAGGGTTTTTGGAAGCTATCCGATTTACAGACGGTACGTTTGTGAAAAAAGGGCAAGAGTTATTCATTGTGGAACCGCAGCCTTATTTGGATCAATTAAAAGAAGCTGAAGCGTCTGTAGCGGCTGAAAAAGCATCTTATGCCTATTCTAAAATCGAACACATTCGCCAACAAAAAATGTACAAGCAAAATGCAACTTCGTTAAACAGTGTGCAGGAATGGGAAACCAAAGTCTTACAATCTAAAGCCGAGCTAGATAAATCCCTAGCAAATGCTGAAAATGCCAGTATCACGTATGGTTATACACATGTCTTAGCACCTTTTAATGGTCGCATGGGTCGACATTTGGTGGATGTAGGCAATTTGGTCGGGAATGGGGCCGCAACCAAATTAGCCACCATTGAACAACTCGATCCTATCTACGTTTATTTCAATCTCAATGAATTAGACTTCTTAAGAGTGCGACGCTTGGCACATGAAAATGGTATGAAACCGGAAGATATTAATAACATCCCTGTCTATGTGAGTTTACAAAATCACAAAGATTTTTCACATGTTGGCAAGCTCAATTTTGTGAACACTGGACTGAATGCTTCCACGGGTACCATGGAATTTCGCGCTTTGCTCACGAATCAAGACTATACCTTATTGCCAGGATTATTTGTCCAAGTAAAAGTACCCATCAGCCAACCACAAACGCAACTAACCGTGCCCGAAACCGCCATCCAATATGATCAAATTGGCTCCTATCTTTACGTTGTGGATGAGAAAAATATTGTCATCATCAAACGCGTCACCATAGGGGGCAGCACCATTCACGATTATCGCGCCATAACGAAAGGCTTGAGTGCGGACGACAAGGTGATCGTATCGGGTTTACAAAATGCAGCTCCTGGTATTCAAGTCACACCCTTGACTCAAAATAAGGCGGCAGTATGATTTCTAAGTTTTTTATTGAACGTCCTGTCCTCGCCAATGTGATTGCCCTCCTCCTCGTCTTTCTTGGCATGATTGCCATTGCGGTCTTGCCTGTTTCTCAATATCCCGCCATTGTTCCGCCCACGATTCAAGTCAGTACGTCTTACCCTGGCGCAGATGCTAAAACCCTGATCAAAACCGTAGCCCTTCCTATTGAGCAACAGGTCAATGGGGTAGAAAAAATGTTATACATGCAATCGAATAGTACGAATAACGGCGCGTATAATTTGATTGTAACCTTTGAAATCGGTACGGATCTCAATTTTGCGCAAATGTTGGTACAAAATCGTGTCCAGGCCGCTTTGGCGCAATTACCTGATGTCGTGCAAAAACAAGGCATTTTAGTCCAAGCAAAATCGACGGCTGTGTTACAGTTTATTACATTAACCTCTGAACATGATGAATACGATGGCCTGTTTTTAAATAATTATGCCACTATCAACATGGCCAACGAATTAGAACGCTTGCCTGGGGTCGGTAACGTCATGGTATTTGGCTCCGGATCTTATGCGATGCGCGTGTGGTTGGATCCACAAAAAATGTATTCTTTTGGTTTGAATCCTAACGATGTCCTAAATGCTATTTCTAATCAAAACAAAGAAATTTCCGCTGGTCAAATCGCTTCGCCCCCCCTCAAAGGCCAACAATCCTATCAATTGACAGTGAATGTGCCAGGTCAATTAAGTAATCCCGAGGAATTTGCCAATATCATCATCAAAACCAAAGCCACCGAGGCGAATCAATCCGCCAATACCAGTACCACCTCACAAATTGTACGCATTCGCGATGTCGGACGGGTGGAGCTAGGCTCGTCTAGTTATAGCCAATTGGCCAAATTGAATAATAAGCCCACCGCTGCAATCGGTATTTATCAATTACCCGGCGCCAACGCCTTGCAAGTTGCAGAGGAAGTACGCCAAACGGTTGCAAAAATGGCGAAAAAATTCCCACCTGGTTTGCGATACGACATCCCCTTCGACACGACTATTTTCGTCAAAGAATCAGTCAATGAAGTCTATAAAACCTTGTTTGAAGCAGGCATTTTAGTCTTAATTGTTATTTTGGTTTTTTTACAAAATTTTCGCGCCACGCTGGTGCCTGCTACCACCGTACCCGTCACCATCATCGGGGCATTTATTGCCATGTATGCACTCGGATTTACCATCAATTTGTTAACGTTATTTGCCTTAGTTTTGGCTATCGGGATTGTAGTGGACGATGCGATCGTCATTGTAGAAGGGGTCACCCACCATATTGAACGTGGCATGCAGCCTAAAAATGCGGCCATTCAAGCGATGCAAGAATTGATGGGACCGGTCATCGGGATCACCTTAGTTCTAATGGCGGTCTTTATTCCCCCAGGGTTTTTACCAGGCTTAACCGGCGCCATGTATGCGCAATTTGCCTTGGTGATAGCTGCCACTGCTTTTATCTCTGCTATCAATGCCGTGACCTTGAAACCGACCCAATGTGCTTTGTGGTTGAGACCTATCGATCCGAAACGAAAAAAGAATATCGTATTTCGTAAATTTGATGAGATTTACTATCCCTTGGAAACAAGATACTGTGCATTCATAGGCAAATTGGTGCAGCATCACAAACCTGTCTGTCTCTTAGGATTGGTATTTGTGATTTGTGCCATCATCGGGTTGGCCCGCATTCCAACTGGCTTCATTCCTATTGAGGATCAGGGCTATTTAGTCCTCAATGTGATTTTGCCAGACAGCTCGACATTGGACCGCACTGAAAAAGTCATGAAAGAGATCAGTGCACAAGTGACTCAATTACCGGGCGTAGACAATGCGATCAGTATCGATGGCATTTCTCTTCTAGATAATAACGGCAATCTCGCCAACGCCGGCATTTTATATATCATATTTAAAGAGTGGAGCGTACGCGGCTCCGCGCAAAATTTACAAGTCATGTATACCAAGCTCAATGAAATCGCTGCCAAAACCCTTGATGCGCAAGTCAGCGTCATCGTCCCGCCTGCCATTCAAGGTTTGGGTTTATCCGGTGGTTTCCAAATGCAGATTGAGTTAAAAGATGGATCGTTTGATTATCAAAAATTACAATTGGTAACGGATCAAGTCGTAAAAAGAGGCCAAGATTTCACCGACATTCAAAAAATGATCACCTCGTTCCGAGCTTTTGTGCCACAAGTCGACGCACCGATTGATCGCACCAAAGCAGAATCGCTTGGGGTCACCGTAGGCGATGCTTTTGAAACCTTACAAACTTATCTTGGTTCTTCTTACGTCAATCTTTTTGCAAAATTTGGCCAAGTGTTTCAAGTCTATGTCCAAGCGGATGCCTCATCGCGCATGACCATCGATGATGTGCGCAATTTTTACGTGCGCAATCAGTCACAAGAAATGGTGCCATTGGGTACTTTAACGGATATCACGCCCTCTGTGGGACCCGCGTTGATTTCTTTATATAATCTTTATCCTTCAAGTTTGCTCAATGGCATTGCGGCACAAGGATATAGTTCAGGGCAAGCCATCCAATCTCTAGAGCAAATAGCGCAACAAACCCTCCCCGCTGGCTTCTCATACGAATGGACCAGTACTGCTTATCAAGAGAAGATCGCGGGAAATCTCAGTTATTATATTTTTATCATGTCCTTAATTCTTGTCTACATGATTTTGGCCGGGCAATATGAAAACTGGTATACCCCATTGGCCATTATTGTAAGCGTACCACTGGCGTTGATAGGCACTGTGCTGGTTTTATCTATGCTGGGTCTGGCCAATAATATCTATACTCAAATCGGGATTTTATTATTGATAGCCTTGGCGGCCAAAAATGCGATTTTGATTGTAGAAGTCGCTCGTGAGCAACGTGAAGTACATCATAAGAGCATCTTAGAAGCCGCGGTTGAGGGCGCAAAAACACGGTTTCGACCTATTTTAATGACCTCATTCGCCTTCATTATGGGCGTCCTCCCGCTCGTATTCGCGACCGGCGCCGGCGCTAATGCACGCAAATCTATCGGCATCACCGTCTGCAGTGGGATGTTGGCGTCAACTTGTTTGGCAGTGGTATTTGTGCCTGTGTTTTATGTTTTGTTTCAAACTTGGCAGGAGCAGCGTAAGACTAAGAAGATTGTGGCGACTGCGTAAGGCTTATCCACTCCCTAACGGTCGTGGCTCGGTTCTCTGAGCCGCGCTCTGCGTTCAGATAGAACCCCGAAATCCGGGCCACGACCGTTAGGGAGTTGGTTTCTACAAGGAATAAAGGATGCGATTACACCCTACTTGCAAATAAGAAGCACACCCAAACCAGTCCCCCATCTTTGCTGCGCACGCAAAGACGGGGGACTGTCGTATGTATAGGATGAACAAATTTTTGTAACTCAAATGACACACCGTATCACTCAAATTTCCCAGCTGATTTCACATGCACATAGGAACCAGGTGCATCCGCCAAGGCTTGTGTTGCTAACTGTGTGGACATTTCCAGACTATCCAGCATATGCCCAGAATAGATTTTGAGCCAGTCGAACCATTCTGGCCACCAGGAGCCAGCAGTAAATTGGGTGTTTTGCATCCAATCTTCAGGTTGCTGAGGATAGTCTGGATTGCTGTAATAGCCATATTTATCTTTACCGGGTGGAATCACAATGCCGGCAATATGGCCAGAACCTCCCAGGATAAACTTCTTGGGCCCCGCTAATAAATCAAAGCCACGATAAGTACTCTGCCATGGCGCAATATGGTCCTTTTGGGTAGATAGGAAAAACGCAGGTACGTCAATTTGAGTGATATCCAACGGTATTTGATTGATCTGGATTTTACCTGGTTTGATCAAATCATTGGCCAAATACATACTGCGTAAATATTCAGAATGCATTTTGGCTGGCATATTGGTTGTGTCCATGTTCCAACATAATAAATCCATAGGTCGTGGCGCATGCCCGAGCAAATAGCGTTGCACAAAAACACGCCAAATCAAATCACCAGGACGCAACGCATAAAAGGCTGCCGCCATCGCATCGCCCTCTAAATAGCCCTGTTGCTGCATGTGATATTCCATGGCTTGAATTTGCTGCTCATGAATGAAAACCCCCAATTCGCCAGGATCGGAAAAATCAATCAGTGACGCTAGCAGCGTGGCCGAAGCAATCGCATCTATATTTTGCGCTTTATAGTAGGCCAACAACATGGATAACAGCGTGCCGCCAATACAAAAACCTAATGTGGATACTTTAGGGATATTCAACTGTTGCTGGATCTGTTCAATCGCAGCTATCGGCCCTAGTGACAAATATTCTCTCAGTCCCCAATGCGCATGAGAACTATCCGGGTTGCGCCAGGAAATCATAAATACTACGATGCCTTGTTCTACCAACCACCGCACCAAAGAATTCTCAGGCCGCAAATCCAAAATATAATATTTATTGATCCAAGGTGGGATCACCAACAAAGGGACTGCATACAGCGCGGGCGTCTGAGGCGTATATTGAATCAATTCGATCAAATCGTTTTGATACACCACTTTTCCTGGCGTAATGGCAATGCTTTTACCTACTATAAAATCTCCCATATCCGCCAAAGGCATGGTCCAGTGTTGGCTACTTTGCGTCTGCAGATCTTGCAAAAAATGGTGCAAGCCACGGAGTAAATTCAAACCATTATTTTGGAGCGTTTCCGTCAATAATTGCGGATTGGTCAATAAAAAATTCTCCGGGGACAACGCATGGTAATATTGTTGAATTAAAAAATGAATGCGTTTACTACTTTGCTGATCCATCGTAGGGATCTGCGCCAAAATTCGCAGTAAATGGGCTTCGAGCAACACATAGTGCTGGCTTATCAATTGGAAAAAAGGATGGGACGCCCATTCTTTTGCTGCAAATCTACGATCTGTTTGAAGGGAAGGCACCCCATGCATCCCAGACCAACATTGCAGCTGGGTATGTAACAAATGTTGGGCTTCTTGAAAATAGGCCGAATAATATTCTTGGAGAATTTGAGGGTGTTGCGTAAGATAATCAGTGACCGTATGCAAATCTGTGTACAAGCCAGGTGCTTTGCTCAACCAAGCCAAAGCATCCTCTGGCTGAGAGGCTGCTCGCTCCATGAACATCATCCCGGAGTGAATGATATCATGCATCAAATTTGAAAATTCTGTATGCTGGTCCATTAGTCCCTATCATGAAGGTATATAAAAGTAAGTTGGTCCTTGACCCATTGGCAGAAAGTTAAGACCTCCGCCTACGTCCCTCGGGATGTAGACATGAGGAGCTGCCATTAAACCAAAGACCCACCCTACTTTAAATGATTATTTTTTTGTATCGCATTTAGCTTCTGATACAACAGAACGTATAATTTGTAGTGATTTTTGTAAATAATCCACTGCTTTTTGTGCATTACCAAGCGACCATTCTATTTGTTGTTCCCAAACCTGTTCAGGACGAGTTGCTTTACCGAACTCAGCTGGCTTGGCCGCTGTTTGTTGCCAATCTTTCAGCGTTTCCATATTCAATTGCGCAAATTCCTGCATCGTTTCTTGCGCTTTCTTAAAATGATTTTCATAATTTGGTTGATTCATGACTTGCTCCTATTATGTTGCGTTGCACAATAAAGTATAGAACCATGATCTAAGATTTGTCAAAGAAAACCATCCTAACATAGCGTGATCTTGGCCGGGAAAATTGGACACCTTGCTAAGCAACTTTTCTGACCTCATAGAAATCTGGGGATTGATATCCTAATCTTGAATGAAGCCGTTTCCGATTATAGTAGATTTCAATATATTCTAATATATGATTTTTAGCGGTAGCACGTGATAAAAATTTCTCCCCATGAATGGCGTCAACTTTGAAGCTGTGATTC
>CAMCUM010000022.1 GCA_945878975.1 Legionella genomosp. 1 | reverse complement strand
CACTCATGAAATCCGCCCAAGCACGATTAACGCATGCTCAACATACAATAAATCACTGCGATCTTATTACTCCAGAAGCAGGGTTTATTTTTGAACGCAAAGCAATCATAGGTGAATTAGTAAGCAGTAACGAAGTACTATATCGTATTGCCGGAGGCGGTAGAGTTGAAGTAAAAGCAAGCGTGCCTGAAGATGAACTTGCTAAATTAAGGTTAGGGCAAAACGTCACAATAAAAATTGCAGGCTATCCAAAGAAAATATTGGGCAAAATACGCTTAATAACCCCAAAAGTTAACCCTAATAGTCGCACTGCTGATGTACGAATCAGTCTCGAAAATAACTCTAATTTACAAATTGGTCTTTTTTCTAATGCATCCATTCAAATTGGACAAATTAGTGGGCAAACCTTGCCGAGCACAGCTTTGCAACGAGATCATATCGGCACTTATGTGTGGAAATTATCTGATGGAAATACTGTCACACGTCAGCCTGTGATCGTACTGGATTATTTCAAGGATATGTTTGTGCTTCAAAAAATTCCAGAAAATAGTAAAATCGTTGCACGAGCCGGTGTTTTTGTTAAAAAAGGTGACATAGTTAATGTTGTGGATGTTACCCGAATATGAGGCAGCATTCTAAAATCAGTCTATCTACTTGGGCAATTCGCCATCCTATCCCTGTTCTTGTGTTATTTTTGGTGTTGACTACTGTAGGTATTGCAGCATTTTTTAATATCCCCGTAAACTATATGCCCTCTGTAGTAATACCTGTTGTCACTATACAGATCAATCAACCTGGTGCAACAGCAGCCGAGATTGACAATCAAATTACGAAAAAAATAGAAGCCGCAATTACCGGAATACAAGGTGTAAAACACGTTGAATCTCATGTTTCTGAAGGTGTTTCACTTAGCACGCTTAATTTTTATTTGGAAACCAGTTTTGAACAAGCCGTAAATGATACACGCGAGGCTGTAGCTAACATTAAGGACCAATTACCTAAATCAATACTAGAGCCACAAATAAAGCGTCTGGAATTAGAAGATGGTCCAATATTAGTCTATAGCATAGAAGCTCCTGAAATCAGACAAGAAGATTTGAGCTGGTACATTGACGATACTTTAACCCGAGAATTACAAACTATACCGGGTGTTGCTGCCATAAAACGACAAGGTGGATTAAATCATGAAATTACGCTCAACCTCTTACCAAAAAAACTATTTGCACTGGGTGTTTCAGCCGCCGACATAAGTCGTCAATTAGCCCGGACTAATATTGATCTCCCTAGTGGTCGAATGACTATCTTTGGGACAGAATATGCGCTAAGAACATTAGGAAATGCAAAAACAATAGATTTACTTAACGAAACTAAAATTTCGTTAAAAAATGGACATTCAATCAAGCTTTCAGATTTGGGGACATTACAAGATGGCAATAGCGAACAACGAGCTATAGCACAATTAGATGGTAAACCAGTCATAATTTTTCAAGTATTTCGAAGTAAAGGAAGCAGCGAAGTAACTGTTGCTAAAAAAGTAAAAATTAAACTGAAACAAATTACACAAGCAAACCACAATATTAAATTCAAACAAATATTTTCATTGGTGACGCTTACCGAAAATATGTATAAAGCCACTCGCTGGAATTTTATTGAAGGAACTTTATTAACTATAATCGTAGTGTACTTATTTTTGCGTGATAAGCGCGCAACAGCTATAGCTGCAGTAGCGATTCCTCTTTCTATTATTCCAACTTTTTTATGTTTTTCCTGGTTAGGATTTACCTTTAATAATCTTAGTCTACTTGGTATTACATTAGTAATTGGTGTTTTAGTAGATGACGCCATTGTAGAAATTGAAAATATCCACCGTCATATGCGCGAGGGTAAAAGCCCGTATGAAGCTTCTTTAATTGCTGCTGATGAAATTAGTCTTTCGGTGATCGCAACCACATTAGTTATTTGTTCTGTATTTATACCTGTCAGCTTTATGAAAGGCATTTCAGGGCAATATTTTAAACAATTTGGCCTTACTGTTGCTATTGCTGCATTTTTTTCACTTTTGGTAGCTCGATTATTAGTGCCTATGCTCGCTGCGTTCTGGCTTAAAAAACCAGAAAAAACTAAGCATCGCTCTAACTTATGGATAGAAAAATATATTTTTTTAATCACATGGACACTAAATCATCGTTTAAAAACCATAATGTATGCGGTTATCAGTATAATTCTGTCATTTGGGATCATTCCATTTTTATCAACTAGTTTTATTCCATATGAAGACTACTCCAAATCTATACTTAACATCGAGCTACCAAATGGCTCAACCTTAAAACAGACTGACGTCATGGCACAACAAGTCGCTACAGTTTTTAAAAAGCATCCTGAAGTGGAATACGTCCTAACTAGTATTGAAGAGAATAATATTAATAAAGCATATATATCTGTAAAACTTGTACCACCAAATCAACGTACACTTGACCAACGTTCTTTTGATAAAATGATTTTATCGGAGCTAAAAAAAATACCTGATATACGAATTAATTTTACAAATGTCATCGGCCAAAAAGATCTTTCTATTATGTTTCTAGGGAATGGAGAAGAAGAGGAGCTAATTCATACTGTAGAAGGTGTGGAGCACGAGATGCGGGAGATAACTGGACTAAGTAGTATACGAATGTCATCCAATCTTAAACAACCAGAAATTATTATTATCCCTGACTTTTCCAAAGCCGCTATGCTCGGCATTAGTGTTCAAGAAATTAGTGATGCTATCAGTATTGCTACCATTGGCGATATTGAAACAAATCTTGCAAAACTAAACGTTGGTAACAAGCAAATTCCCATCCGAATAAAGCTAGAAAAAGATCATAATCAATCGATTAACACCATTGGAAATTTGAAGATACTAAGTAATAAAAACAAGAGTGTTCCTTTATCAGCAATAGCAAATTTCAGCATTAATAGCGGGCAGACCACAATTGAGCGCTACGATAGTCAACGAAAAATTGCACTTGAAGCCAATTTAAATGGGATTACTTTGGGGGAAGCGCTACATAAAATTCAAGCTTTACCCGCAATAAAAAATTTACCGTCTAGCGTCAAAGTGCAATACGGAGGAGACGCTGAAGTAATGTCTGAAGTTTTTTCTGGATTTTGGAAAGCAATCGGCGCAGGATTACTCATGGTTTATGCCATTCAGGTCCTGCTTTATAAAAACTGGATTCAACCATTTACACGCATGGCAGCTTTGCCACTTTCTATCAGCGGGGCTTTCATTATATTACTCTTTACAGGCACCGATTTAAGCCTGCCTACCATAATTGGTGTATTAATGCTCATGGGTATCGCTGACAAAAACTCCATCTTATTAGTTGATTATATATTTGAGTTAATTAAGCGTGGATTACCCTGTCATGATGCAATTGTTCAAGCTTGCAAAATTCGCATCTATCCAATCATTATGACATCAATTGCCATGCTTGCTGGAATGCTACCCATCGCATTGATGGGTGGCCCATTTCGATCTCCTATGGCAATTACAGTTATTGGAGGACTCATCTCTTCTACTGTATTGAGTCTAATATTTGTACCAATAATGTTTAGCTATGCTCTAGATTTTGAAAAATGGTTAACGCGGAAACTTAGAAAAACAAATTGTACCATTTATATCGAAACCTCCGTCAAACAAGATTAATTAAAAACAATAATAGTCATACTACTATATAGTTAAAACAATCCTATTTTCTGACTCTAGCTCAATACGTGATTCACTCACACACCCATCAGGCTTTACTATCATCTTCGTGCTAACACCTAAAAAATCAGCTAATTTACACTTAGACTGTATGGATATATCATGTCGATCATCAAATATGACTTTTTTATTCGCTCTTGATAATTGCTCGAATAACTGCTCAGCTCGTAAAAAAGAAGTATCATCTGTTGGAATAATTGCAATATCAAAAGGTCGAATCTCTTTCGGTAACTTAAAGCCCAAATGATCACGACAAGCATCCATGATCACAAAAAACAACCTCTGCAGCCCTAAGCCAAACGTAATTAAGTCGGCTTTCTGATTACGGTTAGACGCGGTTCGATAAGTAGTATTAAGTTTCTTTTGTCTAGCATATTGATAAAACATTGCTAAACTAATTGCAGGTTTACCTTGATACTGCTCACTTCCTTCAATATGCGGATAAAAATACTCGTGATATTTTTTTTCCGGATCAAAATAGCATTGCAATTTCAATCCAAAGCATTGCTCAATTTTTTTCATGAATTTACTAAACGCAATGCTCCCACTCCGCTCGCCAGCTTCTACCAAACTCATCCCAGCTAACATTTTAAATTCCCGCGTTTTTAAAATACCATCTAATCCTCGAAGTTGCCGGTAGAATTTAGCACTGAAAAAAAATTGTAAGGGAATTTGTCGATAAGATTGTAATCCTTGTTTCAGTAAATGAATAAAAAATGGCTCAGGGGTTGAAAGCAAATGAAACTGCCGAAGCCTGTCATTTAAAAAAACAAATTGATTTAAAAACCCCTCGTGAAAATCTTCACCCAGCTCCAAACTATCGTTTGGTATCAACTGAGGCATCTCAAAACAGTTAAAGTCCAACTGCTCCATCAGTTCGAAACAACGAGTTTCAATAGCCCTCAATATTTTAGCCCCTATTGGCAAA
Organism: Legionella genomosp. 1; assembly: GCA_945878975.1. GTDB lineage: Bacteria > Pseudomonadota > Gammaproteobacteria > Legionellales > Legionellaceae. Next base: position 33,766 of record CAMCUM010000022.1, on the reverse strand, counting down.
TAAATTGGCACCCCAGGATTTGAAAAATAAAAAAATGGGGCCCTTGCCAGTAACTCACTTGTATTATACTGCTCGACATTGGCATCGACTAAGTATTGCTTCTGAAATAACTGTTTAGCCAATCTCATAAAAACATGCTCCTTAATATAATTTGATAAGGATTTTTTATAACCCATTATCAAACTGCCGATTCCTTTTTTTACGGCGCTTTATTTTAACATCAAAAAAAATCGTATAACCACATTATATCTAATTCACCACAATATTTAGCAATTTAAATGGCACAGTGATTATTTTTTTAATACATTTGCCTTCTGTGTATTTTTTAATACTTTCCATAGACAACACTAACTCTTCAATTGATTGTGAATCAGCTTCAGTCGAAACAAGAATACTAGCACGCAATTTACCATTGATTTGTACCACGATTTCTACTTCATCTTTGACAAGTGCTTTTTCATCAACTGCAGGCCATTCTTCACTAATTAATGCTTTTTGATGCCCCAACTCTTGCCATAAAACATGAGTAACATGTGGAACAATTGGAGATAGCATCAAAACTGCCGCCTCCAATACCTCCTGTGCAATCATTTTGTCTGAGTCAGAACTAATATTAAAATGACTATAATCATTTAAAAGTTCCATTACTGCTGCTATCGCCGTATTAAAAGCAAAACGCTTTTCCATGTTTTTAGTGACTTTAAATAAAGTTTCATGCACTTTTCGTCGCATAGCACGCTGTGTCGATGTTAAAGTATCAGGTAATGTTACCGATTGAATCCCACTGTCTACATGTGTTTTTACTAGTTGCCACAATTTTTTGATGAACCGGTGTGCCGCTTCAACTCCCGTGTCTGACCACTCTAAATCTTGGTCTGGTGGAGCACTGAACATCACAAACAAGCGCAATGTATCAGATCCATACTGATCAATAAAATCCTGTGGATCAACGACATTACCTTTGGATTTAGACATTTTTGAACCATTCTTTAAAACCATGCCTTGTGTAAAGAGTTGCTCAAAAGGTTCGTCTGAATTTACTAACCCCTCATCTCGCATGATTTTATGGAAAAACCTCGCGTACAACAGGTGCATAATAGCATGCTCAATACCACCAATATATAAGTCAACAGGAGTCCAATAGTTTGCACGCTGATCCACCATAGATTGAGTTTGATCAGGACACGCAAACCGTGCATAGTACCAAGAGGACTCAACAAAAGTATCAAACGTATCCGTTTCTCGCACAGCATCTCGGCCACATTTTGGACATGTTGTTTGATAGAATTCAGGTAAAGTTTGCAATACATTTCCTTGCCCTGAAAACTCAAAATCTTCAGGTAAAACCACAGGCAAATCTTGCTCTGGTACGGGCACAACATCACATAACTTACAATAAATAATAGGAATAGGTGTGCCCCAATATCGCTGCCGAGAAATCCCCCAATCACGCAACCGATAATGAGTTGATTCAGAACCTTGATTATTGGTTTTCAAAGTAGCAAGAACAGCTTCACAAGCTGACTCAAATGTTAAACCATTATACTGCTTTGAATTAATAAGCTTTCCTTTTCCAGTAAACGCATGCTGCATACAATCTACTAAAACAGTATCCGTAGGTTCAATAACTTGTTTAACTGGTAAATGATATTTTTTTGCAAACTCGTGATCTCTATCATCATGTGCGGGTACTGCCATGATTGCGCCAGTACCATAATTAGATAAAATATAACTTGCGATCCAAATTGGCAATATTTCTCCTGTGATAGGATTAATCACTTTTAATCCGGAGTCTATTCCCTCTTTTTCAGATGTAGCGAAATTGGCCTCTGAAGTAGAGGTCTGTCGACATTTTTCTAAAAAAACACGAACCGATTGATTATCTTGCGCAAGAATTTTTGCTAAAACATGATCGGGCGCAATTGCAATGAAAGTACAGCCGAACAACGTATCTGGTCTTGTAGTAAATACTTCGATAAATTTGTGCTCCGAAACTTGATTCTCAGTAATATTAAAATGCACAGTAGCGCCTATAGATTTACCAATCCAATTTCTTTGCATGGTTTTGACTTGTTCTGGCCAACCTGGCATATTATCAAGCCCTAATAACAACTCATCTGCATAATCAGTGATTTTCAAAAACCACTGAGATATTTCCTTTTTTTCAACTATGGCTCCCGATCGCCATCCTCGCCCATTAGTGACCTGTTCATTAGCCAGTACCGTATTGTCCACTGGATCCCAGTTAACAACTGAATATTTTTTATAAGCCAAACCTTTGTGATATAACTTTAAAAACAACCACTGTTCCCATTTGTAATATTCTGGCGCGCACGTTGTGATTTCACGTGTCCAATCGTATCCAAACCCCATGACCTGTAATTGTTTTCTCATATTCTCTATGTTTTTATAAGTCCATTTTGCAGGATGAGTTTTATTTTTTATTGCTGCATTTTCAGCTGGCAAGCCAAAAGCATCCCAACCCATAGGTTGTAAAACATTCTTACCAAGCATTTTTTGGTAACGAGCAATAGCATCTCCGATTGAATAATTACGTACATGCCCCATATGAATATTGCCACTAGGATAGGGAAACATACAAAGACTATAAAATTTTTTATTTAAAATATTTTTATCTGCTTCGAAAATTCTATGAGTAGACCAATACTCTTGAACACTTTGCTCTATCTCTTTTGCGTTATATTTTGAGTTCATCACATCTGCCCTTACTATGATAAAAATGAAGTACGATTAACATCTTCTGATAAATTTTCTTGCTCAGAACAATGTATGATTTTGTTGCCTTCTTTAGACGAAAAAGTTGCAAATGGAGAATCAGAAATTTTTCTTAAAGAAGCTCTCCATAATTTTTGATATAGTGGGCAGGAATTCACAAGATACTCATGCGTACCTTGCGCAACAACGCACCCTTTATCTAAAACAAAGATGTGATCGGCATACTGCACCTCGGATATTTTATGTGAAATCATCAAGCTTGTTGTATTATTCAATATCCAATTAAGCTCTTTCATTATTTGGTTCGCTGCATGACCGTCTAGAGAAGCAGTTATCTCATCAAATAATCTTATCGTCGTATTTTTTAATAACCCACGTAAAATAGCTACTTTTTGTTGCTGTCCTCCCGATAAAGATTTGCCACCCTCGCCAACTTCCGTGTCTAATTGAAGAGGTAAATCTCTTAAGAAATGCTCTAAACCAACAGATCGGCTTATCGCATATATGTATTCATCAGTAATCCATTCTGGGTTTTCTGCTCCAAAACAAATATTTTTTCGAACAGTGCCCTTGCTTAAAGTTGGCGTTTGTTCACATATGCTGATAGCTTTTCGCAAAGACTCAAGACTTACAGTTGATATATCTTGGTCGTTAATTTTTATTAATCCATTAGTAGGCGCATAGTGTCTATATAACAAGTTGAAGATAGTCGTTTTTCCCTGACCACTTTCACTCACAAACGCTACCTTTTGACTCCCCTTGACTTTAAATGATAATTTGTTAAAGATAGGGACAGTAGCATTCGGGTAACTAAAATCCACATCGACAAACTCAATTGTCGGTCCTGAGCCCTTAGCTAAATATAAAGGGCGATTCGGATACGTATCCACTACATCGTGCGTCTTGTCCAACTCTCTAAAAACAAAATTTAAATCAGGGTACGATGCAACCAGCTGATTTATTGCCCGACTAAATAAGGGCATATAACTGAGTAATTGAATAAAATAATTCACAATCAATACAAAATCTTGCACTGTAAATTTTTTAGACTGAATGTTGGTGCCCACATAAAACACTACTATCAATAGACTCAGGGCCGAAAAACATTGCTGTACAAACTCAAGATCAAGACTTAGTATGTTAGCTTGAATCTCTGCGGATCTTAGGTTATCAAGATATTCGTCAGATTCTTGAAGTGTTCTATCTAAATGACCAAAGTCGTGAATAATTTTGTATTTTGAAATTGCGCCAATAAATTGGTTCCAAGCTCCATTATCACATTGTAATAATTTTGTTCTAGAAAATACTATTGCCTGTGCTGATATAACAGCACTTATAACATTAAGTGAGAATGCAGTCAGTATCAATAAACTTATTCGCTTATCGTACTTCATGAATATCCAGCTAGAAATTAGCAAAGTCTCTAAAAAAACTGGTAAAATCTGAGCCAATGCAGATGGCCCCACCCTTGCAATGGAGTTCCCTTTTTGAATCAAATAGATTTTTTCAGAATCAAGGCTTGTGACATGATAATACAGAGATCTCCTAAGAATTTTTTCCATAACATCGCGTAATATTTTTTGAGCGACATTACTCGTAATAGGTGTCATCACCTGATCTCGAATGTTTACAATTAGACGACTACTTGCATAACAAAACACACAAAGAATCATCATTGTCTTTTGGTTTATTTTAACCCCTCGAATCGTACACCCAGCATCTGCATTAGATAACATTTGTATTACTTGACTCAATAAAAAAGGGGATAAAAAATTTAATCCAATACTTAGACCGGAGAGCGTTGCAGCAGCAAAAACTAACCCTTGATTCTGCTGAGATAGCAAATAACCATTTAAGCGACGAGCAATATGTGCGGCAGAAGGTGGCTCCGCATGATTTTCATCGACATGAAGATCCGATTTACCTACGTTTGGCGCTTGTTTGGCTATCAACACTTTCTGACTTGCTCGGAAAGACTTAATGCTTTTAGGAGAAGTAAAACTTAGCAAAAGTGCTTGATTTGGCTGAGTTTTCGCTAATAATAGTATATTAATGATTAATATGTTATTAAAAATATTTTTCATAATATGCTTAAAAACCTATACTTAAAAACGAACATATATTTATAAATCCTTAATATGGATAGTCCTTCTTAAAAAAGCCACAGACGTATTTACTATTATCATAATATTTAAATAATATTGCCCAGAGGTATAATAATCCAAAGGAATAAAGTTATTAATAGTAATGTCAATCAATCGTTCATCGCTGCTTACCATATTTATTTGTCCGTTCTCTATATGAGATGAAATATTTGACTGACCTTTTTTATAAAATGGTTCCAAACAGACGCAAACTGTATAATTAAACTCACCCATCATGACCGGAGACATTAAGAGATGAACCGTCATTGTTTGAGGAATAGTTTTAATCCAAAAAATGTCGCAATCGATACTACCGAATGTAAATACAGCGTGGCTATCAAATATAGTGGTACAACTATAGCACTCTAACACTCGCCTATTTAATTGCTCATGTTCAATAAGAGACAATTCGTTTTCAATCAAAACTCCAGCGCAATATGGGCAATTGTGTTTACAGGGTTCTATTTTATTTTTTTCATCAAAAAATTTATCAATTTGCAGACGAATCAATCCTCCAAAATTAGAATTCATGATAACAAAATAGTCGATCCAATATTTATGGTATTTAACAACTTCTTTTTGGAGCTCTATTAATAGATTGTTTGGATTTACATAGTGCTGCGCTGATTGAGATAAACGCTTTTTTATTAACAATATTAAAATCCATAATCCATCAAGAAATAACATAAATTCATCAAGTAGAACTTTAATAGAACCTAGCGGTAACGATCTAGATCCCAGAACCACAGTTTTTGCATATAAAATATCGTTAACGATAATACTTATAGCCGAAATCAAACCAATGTCTGGTTCCGTTTTATTACATTTTTTATATTTGATAATACCCTTTTTAATCAAATGAGATTTCACTTCATCAGGAAATAGTTGGTCAAAATCCGAAGGGAAACTTTGGTTTAGCTTGAACTCTGGATCACCTAAGACAATAAGAGTATGTGGGATATCGGAGTAAAATTTAAAATGCTCCGAATTTAGTTGGTTAACCACATCACTAATTGTCGAGTCATTTTTAACATGATGCATAAATTTTGACAAGATAGAATTATCCAAATGTGACATAGTATAAGTTGAAACAATCATCCCGATATGAGGAGACAATACGAGCTGTCTAGCAAAAGAAACAGAGGGGTCATACAATCCATTCTTCAACTGAATCCCCCAGCATGTATAAAAAAATGCAATTTGTGCTTTAAGCTGATTCAGTTTAATAATTATATTATCTGGCTTTACTCTGCTACATAACTCAAGATTAAAAAAACAAGGCATTGCTTTAATCCCGACTGCACTTAAAACTGGAGTCGTTTCTCTCGGACATAGCACAATATTTCCTAATCCCATATCTATCCCATTTGAATGCGCCATTGCAAACAATAAACTCGACGGTTCGATCAAACGCTCAACTAATGAGACAGTATCATTATCTTGTCCTAAATAAAGCGAAACATTTTTCCCTTTATAACAATAATTTGGTCGTTCTAAGGGAAAATGAAACGAAGCTTTATATTCGTATGGATAAGGATACCGTGCAAATAAAAAAGTTTTTATCACGAAAAATTCACGCTCTACCTCACCATATGGATACATTATTGCGAAAGGTACCTTGTTATTATTTTGATCTTTATAATTTAAGAACTCGATAAAATCCGACATACTTAAATCATCTGAAAAAGAGATAAAATAGGATGAGGCATAATTAAAAGCAGAAAAAAACTCACAATTATCTGCTGTTTTCTGTAACAGTATTAGTGGTCGATTCATTAACAAAGAATATTGAACTGCTTGATTTGATGTGCTTTCAGCCCAAGACACAATAAAAGCTGTTCGTTTGTCTTTTATATGAGCAACACCTTGGTTGCTCTTATAAATAATCTGCTGCTGAAAATAAGCAATATCAATTAACAAAGCACTAGAATTTATTCTATTAAGATAAAGAGTCTGCTCTTTCAGCAATAAAGGCAGACTCATTTGTAATAGAACGCTAAAAGAGATTTTTCTATATGGTATTTTTAAAAAAACAAGTGTTTGTTCAACTAAATCACAGACGATTGGATTAGATACAGGAATTAGACAATTTTCGTCTCTGTTCAAACAAGATGCTAAAAAATAGGCTTTAACAAACTCCTCTTGTGTTTCTGTTAAGACTACATAAATCATTCAATATTCCATTATTAGCTTTACAATCACTTCTGCTCTCACTAAAAATAAGCTTGAGGATCTCTATAAAAACTCTCAAAATAACGATCTTTGGAATCTTTATGAGCTTTGTTTTTATTACCAGTAGTCATTTTCAAGGCACAACCTCTTGCTTCAATGCGGCTCATTCTCTTTTCAATATTTACTACCATACCGCTGCGCCCACATTTACATTTTATTTCAGAAACAGTACCTATATCCTCGCTTAAAATAAAGCAAGGATAACTAACTGCAGTAGCATCTAAAAATGCCAAAATTCCAGATTGCCCCTCAGGTAAAGCCTTATTTGTCCTCGGGTCTCTTGCCTGAACGCTTAACCAAGGGGGAATATGTTTATTATGATGCTCACATTCCAGTATAATAGTATTAAGCTCAACCATATTAAAACAATCTCTAATCTGAGACTGATTTTTTATTTGGAAGGCATCAGCTACCATATTAATAAAGTCTACTTTATTGATTGCTTGATTTTGTCTGTTCTTCCAACCACCAGCACTGATTACAAATGACTTAGAGGTTAATGGTGGAAAATTAGAAATGCTGCTTATTTTTTTACAAATATCTAAAATGCGGAAAGGTGGGCCCACAATCATCAAATCATGTTTTTTTTCAAGAAAATACTTGATTTGACTAACCGAGTAGTCAATATCAAATTCTTCATTCCGTTCACAAACAGTGGTGGTTACTTGTAAAGTTAAGCAAGCCATAGCATAAGAAAACCACAAGTCACCCGCATCTTCAGTACTAGGCCCTAAAACAACTCCTCTGTGATTTCCAGCACGATCTATCTGTAATAAGGCAGGAAATGACGCAGCAATACTACTCAAAAAATGCATCAATGTTGTTTCATCGCGAGGTACAATACTAAGAGACCCCTGTGTTCCACTACTAGTACAATATTTTATTATCTCTTTTTTGGGGACAGTGGCTATATTAAAATCAAAGCCTTTAAAAAAAGCAGAAGGTAATAGTGGAATATCAACTTCATGTACCAATGAAGAACAATCGGATATTCCCAGACGCGTTGCATATTGCCTGTATTCGCAGTTATTTTTTAAATGATATTGAAAAGTAGCCTGTATTAACTCACTTCTAACTTTGTTTGCTAATTCTGGCTGACACATTAATTCTTTATAGTTAAAAAATATTTTATCTAGGCTTGGAAAAGCCAATTCATTTTCCATACAATCATTCTCCAATCAATCCAGCTCCAAATAGCATTTTTTCGTAATCATCCAATGAGTAATCGCCGTATTTGTATACTTGCTCAAGCCCCCCATCGATATAAGCCATACGAACAAACTGTTGCAAAGGATAGGAACCATCATGGGTAAACCCTTGACGAAAATGTGAGGTCAGTCCAATCTCACATACTCGACAAGCTCCTTTGCTACAAAATAAATTAGCTATTTCTATCGCGTATTTATCCAAAGGATATAGACCTATTGTTTGAGTATCATCATCAACAAAAGGTAATATTTCTCTGGGAGACTGTATAACATGCACATAGATAGTTCTTGACAAAGGGTGATTAGTAACCAAATATGGGTTATTAGCATCGATGAGCTGCCACTCTTGGTTTTTCCCTTCATACACATCCCAGCCTCGATATTTGGCCTCGAGTTTAGCCCTATAAACATGTGACTCGATATCAGAGGTCATTTTTCCTTTAGGCAAAATACGCGTTTGAATATCTAACCATTTACATATTTTAGGGATAAGTTTTTTGCTATCACCAATCACAAATAAATGCTGTGGGCTAAAACAAGCTTCTTGGTCATAAACGGAAAAGTCATTGGCAATTCTCATCGCTACTTTGTCCAATACAGAATCGTCCTCCAAATAAACCAAACTTAAACTACGTTTTGGACCAAACTCAAGAAACGGAACACCATATGGAACATCTTTCTTTAAAGCTTCGATTGAGCTACCTTGTCCCCAGGCACAAACAATATCGCTTGTATGAATTAATTTTTTAAGATGACTCGAATTTCTATCGCAATAAAACACAGAAATAGATCGACTGATAGGATGCATTGGTGTATTTTCTTTAATTAAGGACAAAGCAAAATATAGACTTGAAATAATATCGCGCGTAGCTAATTTCACGACGGTTTGATTTTTAGTTATAATTGATCTTAGTATGCTGTAAAGACCGGCAATAGGAACATTACCAACCAAGATATGTAGAGCCCTGCCTCTTGGAAATGCCCTTATACGTGCAACTTGATTGTTAACCCATTCATCTACCACCCGATATGTCCCTAGTTCCGCATCAAGCAAGTCATAAATAACATTTCTATGTTTTAAATAACTGCTCATCGTTCTGAAATCTCTATGAATCATCTCAGGACTTAATCCAGTAACAAGAGACCCATATTCAGCAGCTTCTTTTCGCAATGAATATTCAGGGTTACTCATCTGAGTACCACTCATTCGAAGAAATTGAGTGATTTCCCCTAGAGAAATATCATGTAAACGAACTCTGTTTTCAAAAATTTTATTCAAATCTTCTGCAGTCAGTTTTGGAATATGAACTTTCACACCATGTGCATACTCTATTTCATGAACTCCTTCATCTGCATCTGTAATAATCTCTCCACAAATTATCTTCGGAAGTTTAATAATTTTATCCATTTTATATTTCCTATAACTCAGTAACGCAGACTTCAGATTTTATAATTGCTTCTAGTGATAATAATTCAGGTTCCAATTGACTAAATTTTTCCGACTCTAAAGTAGATGCTTTGATAATTTTTGTAAGTGAAGGTACAACAACTTCTTCCTGATTTCCTAGAATCTTTTTACAATATTCTACTAAAAAAATCGCTGCTTTTTTAGCAACAACGGCGCTTTTCCCCAATTCGTGATCGCTATTTTCCAAAACACGAAGTGCTCTGCCTGCCTGGTTCAGGTCAATAATTTGTTTAACTTGTTCTAAAGACACCCAGCTATCATCAGAAGCCGAAATCATATATACAGGACATGGGGCTTTAGAAATATAGTTTTTAATGTCCATAAAACTTGTATATTTATATGCAACTAGATCATCAACAAAAGGCTGACCTATAATGCGAAAACCGAGTATCTCTTGGTAGTAATCACCTTTTGGCATTGGATCCAAATAAGGAGTCAAAGAAAACTCCCCGGCAATTTCAATAGTAGATACAATATCAACTGCGCCAACTAAAGTTACCACACCAGAAATATTCGGTATTTTCGATGCCATTTTCCAGGCAACAGGTGCAGACAAACTAATGCCCATCACAATAAGAGGCTTTGAAAGTTCGATAAAATCTACTTTTAAAATATCCATCAAATCCATTTCAATGGAAGACATTTTATAATGCTCTATATCCCCTGTACTCAAACCAACATGGTTTCGACAATCAAATCTAATCACATCAAAGCCATTTACTAAAAGATTAGCGGTTATCAAAAAACTGTCATGGACAGTTCTTCCATAAGGAGGAACAATAATAACTGTTCCTACTGATGATGGTACACAGCACTTTGAGACAAAAATATTACCCTGTTCAGATGAGGGTATAAAAAAATTCTCACTGTTGCTTACACAAGAGCACAAATCAATATCCATAGCACTTCATCCCTTAATTTTCACAGCCATTCTATAGTTTATTAAAATAACATTCAATTTGTAATTACTAGATAGAAAAGATACTAGTCCAACATCCCAAAAGTAGAATGTTTTCAGCTATGTCAGTACTACATTCTCTATTCATTCATTATAGATTTTTGTTACATACGTTCCATTTTCAACATACCCTCGGTACATGCCGGTTGTATTAAAATCAACTACCATTTGTCCAGAAGAATCCAACGCAATGATACCTCCTAGCCCGCCTAGTGTTGTTAGTTTCTTTAACGAAGATTGAACAGCTTCTGCTAAAGAAGCTTTCTTGTACTCTATTTGAGCTGCAATATCATAAGCTGTTAACAACCGCATAAAGTACTCTCCCTGTCCTGTGGTTGAGACAGCACATGTATTATTGTTTGCATAAGTTCCCGCACCAATAATACAAGAGTCACCTACTCTACCCGGATGCTTATTCGCTAAACCACCGGTTGAAGTGCCTGCAGCTAGATTTCCATATTGATCAATAGCGACAGCCCCAACTGTTCCATATTTATTCTGCAAACCAACGGCATTTTTATGTCTTTCTAACCATTTATTTCTTTGAATCTCAGTGATCAAACTATCGGAGTCAACCCAATTCGTACCGCAATTATACGCAAATTGCTCTGCATGAGAACCAATCAACATCATGTGATCAGAGCGTTCCAAAACAAATCTCGCCAAACTAATTGGATTTGCAATTTTAGCAAGACCCGCAACACAACCGGCTTCTAATGAAGTACCATCCATTATTGCGGCATCAAGCTCTATTGTACCTATCTGTGTCAAAACACTTCCGCACCCAGCATTAAAAAGAGGTGAGTCTTCTAAAAATCTAATGGTTTCTTCAACCACCTCTATACTTGAGTCCCCCGCTATCAATTTACGGTAGCCTATCTGTAATGCTTTCTTTAAAGCACCATGATAAGTTTGTTGTATTTGTGCAGACAACTGCCCACTCTCAATACCACCATGAATTACTAATTTCAATGATCGGGCTACTCTATTTGGTTTCATAATGCAACTAATTCCTTATAGATTTAATCGCAACTTTTAGTGCATCACACCCCAATTTTATATCATCAATTGTTGTAAACCTACCCCAAGAAATTCGAATGGAATTATTAATTCTTTCATCACTCAATCCCATCGCTTTTAAAACATGCGATCCACTTTGGATTGAACTTGAAGAACAAGCTGACCCCGAGGAAATAGCAACATTTTTCAATCGAGATAATAATATAATGTTTTTTATGCTATCAATGCTTAAATTAAGTATATTTGGTATTGAATTTAGTTGCGGTGTATTTATCGACAGGCCTTCTATTTTTGACAACTCATTTAAAATAATTTTTTTGATGGAAACAGCATGTTGTCTATCATAATCAAGTTGTTCTTTCGCTAGCTTAAAAGCCCTGCCCATTCCAACAATTTGATGTGTTGCAAGCGTGCCTGAACGCAAGCCGTTTTCCTGACCTCCCCCGTGCATTTCTGTTTCTAGCAAAATGGCAGGATTTGATTTAACAAAAAGAGCCCCTATTCCCTTTGGTCCGTATATCTTGTGAGCGCAAAGAGAAATAAGATCAATTTTTGATTCTTTCACGTTTATTGGTATTTTTCCTAAGCTTTGTGCAGCATCAACATGAAACAATACATTGTGGCTACGAGCTATTTCTGCAATTCTTTCGATATCTTGAATCACTCCTGTTTCATTATTTACGTGCATAACAGATATTAATATTGTTTCAGGACGAATAGCAGACTTTAACATTTGCTCATCAATACGTCCGTCTCTATCAACAGTTAAATAAGTAACATTAAATCCTTCCGTCGATAACTTTTTGCAGACCTCTAATACAGCCTTATGCTCCGTCTCAACAGTAATAATATGGTTGCCAATTCGTTTATAGTAATGAGCCGCTCCTTTTAACGCCAAATTGATTGACTCGGTAGCGCCAGACGTCCAGATAATTTCTTCTGATTCGGCATTGATTAATTCAGCGACATTACTACGGGCTTCTTCAATCGCTGTGCGAGCTACGCGTCCAAACATATGATGCGCTGATGAAGCGTTTCCATGAAATTCCATCAATTTGATATGTTCAATCATAATCTCCACAACAAGTGGATCAACCATTGTTGTTGATGCATAATCAAGATAAATAGGAAATTCATTCTGAAGCATGGATTCATCCATATAAATTAGTTTCAATCAGGTTTATTCTGTCCATAACAACATGCCAAAAAATACCAAAAACAGCACAGCTCATCCTCCAGCAATAGCAGCTACTAAAGTTACAGTACTGCTCTGGTCAAGCTTTGTCTTTTCCCCGCTTAAATGCCGAATATTTTTCCCATCGATAAACACATTGATAAAATTATGAAGTTGGCCAGAATGGGAGAAAATTTTAGTTTTAAGTAGCGGATGCTTCTCTACCAAAACACATAATAATGCTTCAAAATCCTCAACGTGCTCCATCTCCAGTACATTTATATTATCAGTATATTTTTTCAATGACATAGGCAGTGTTAGTGTAATCATATGTAAACCTCTTCATTCAATAGGTCAATAATATGGAAGAGAGGGATCGATCTTGAGAATCCATTCTTGGATGCCGCCTCGAAGATTATACAAATTAGAAAGACCATACTGCTTTTCAAGCATTGATATCATGGCTTTACTTCTTTTCCCATCTCTACAGTAAAAAATAACATCCTTATTGACCCTAATCTTGCTAATTACAGAATCAAGATCATTCTCAACAACCCCAAATGAAATCAATTCTCCACCTATCGATACCAACTCGATTTCAAACGGTTCTCTTACATCAATAAGTTGGAAATCAATCCCATCATCCAGCTTCTTTTTTAATGTTTTTACCGTAACTTCTTTTGATGCATCCATCTTTGAGTCATTCATCATACAAAAAAAGTTATAATCTTGTAACTCTTTAATAGTGGGCATATCGCCACATAAAGCACAGCTTCTGTTATTTTCATATTCAATAATTTGGTTAGTAAAGGTGAGCGCATCAAATATAAATAAGCGACCAACCAAGGGCTCGCCTATTTCAGCTAATACCTTTATAGCCTCATTAGCCTGCATGCTACCAATTATTCCTGGCAACACACCTAACACGCCACCTTCACTACAATTGGGTACTAGATTTGGCGGTGGAGGATTGGTATATAGACATCTATAACATGGCGGTTTTGGGATTTTTTTAGTTTTGTAATTGAATACCGATACTTGGCCTTCAAATTGATAAATAGAACCGTAAATAAAAGGTTTACCCAGTAATACGCATGCATCATTAATTAAGTACCTAGCGGAAAAATTATCAGTTCCATCGATAATCAAGTCATATTCTTTAATAATATCTAACGCATTATCATTGGTTAAGAAAGTATCATACGAAATACAATTGACAAAAGGATTAAAACTTTTTAGTTTTTTAGCTGCGACAAATGCCTTTTTTTGTCCCACATCAGCAACATTATAAATAACTTGTCGTTGTAAATTACTCAAATCAACAATGTCTGAGTCCACAATCCCGATTGTACCGACCCCTGCCGCAACAAGATATAGTAAAGTAGGAGAACCTAAACCACCGGCGCCAACAACTAGAACTGATGATTGTTTTAGTTTTTTTTGGCCATTTATATTGAATTCAGGAAGAACTAATTGCCTTGAATATCTTCGAAGCTCATTATTTTCAAAAACATTAGCCATTTTAGAATTCATCTATTTTCTCGGCTACTTAGTAAGTTTTGCATTTTTTAGAGCTATCTAATAACGCTGCTTGGTCTGAGTCTCTTAACTTTAGCCAATTCTCTTTTGTCATAATACCTTTAGTCATATCGAACTCAATATTTGTTCCTTTGTAATATTGCTGCTCTTTATCTTGAGCTTGGCTCAGTAGCCCAATTCGACTAAACACGTTGACACTTTTAGCATTTTTTGTCACAGCTCTAGCATAAATTTCATTAAGACCTAAAGTATCGAAACCATATCCCATTAATGCCAAACAAGAGCTGGTAACCAAACCTCTTCCTTGAAAGCTCGGAGCAATCCAGTATCCTAACTCCGCAGTGCTTTTGGTGTGATCAATAGAAACTAATGAAACAGTTCCAGATACTTTTCCTTCATGAAAGAGTCCTAAAACCAGTGCATTACCTTCTCGTCGTTGCTGCCTAGAATTAACAATAAAATCAAAACTATCCTTTTCTGCGTTTGTCAGATCAACCCAAAACAGCCACTCTCGAAGAAAGTCACGATTTTTATCAATTAGACTATAAAAAGAAGGAGCATCCTCAGTTTTTAATTCGCGTAAAATAGTATCTCTTTGTGATAAAATCGGTATAGATATATCAGCAGGCCGCATCATTAAATGACTATACCCTCTACAAAGAGAGTAATTAAATAAACCAAGTAAAGGTAGTATTCTCAAAGTGCCTTCTCCAAATTTCTATTATAATTAATTCTTTAAACTTGCAAATTTCATGCTTAAAAACTATTCTTTCTAAACAGCAAATTGCACTCCATTAAAACGAGGTATTATTTGACAATCTCTTATGTCGTTGTGCTCAAGTAACCATAAAATATAGCGCTCAATACCCATGCCAAAACCACTCGTTTTTAAAGGCAGAATTTCACGCATTTTCAGGTACCATTCATATGGAGCTTGATCAACATTTCTTTTTGCCAACGCTCTTAAGACCGAGTCTCGATCAGCATGCCTCTCTCCAGCACCAACTGTTTCACCTATGCCCATAATAAGATCAGCACACATAGCATATTCTGTGCCACTCTCATCGGCCTGATAAAAAGGAACAGCCAATTGCGGAAGATGAGTCAACCAAACTGGACCAGAGTAAATTTTAATCAACTCCAATTCGCCAAGATTATTTACGATTTTAAATCCAGCAGGATGCTCAGTAATGAAAATTGGATTGTGATCTAGGGCTTCTAATGCTTTATCAAACCTAATTCGAGGAAAATTCTTCATTTCAATTGCCGCAACAATATGCTGTGTATCAAACCCTAGTGAATGCAATAACTCACCATGCTCATTGAGCACTGCATTCGACAAAAATTGTATGTAATCCTCCACTAGAGACATAACATCATCTAAAGTACCACTTACTTCTGCTTCAGAATGGTAAAATTGGCAAAGATGACGAGCATCGGCATCTTCACCGCGGAAGGATGGCATAATATAAAAAACACCTTTCTCGTGAAATCTTAACGCATATTCCAACATGAATTGCATCGAATCTGCAAGATACGTGGGTTGACCTGCAAGATCAATACACACAGGGATTGAATCACTGCCTAAACCCATGGGGCTGGATATTGACCCAGTAGTAATAGGGAAAGAACCGCTATGAATTTGACGTTCATGGTAAAATAAATACGTATAATAATTTATGGATGCTTGTAATTTAAAGAGCAATCCGTACCATGGGTTATCGAAAGTGTTCAAATAATGGGTTGAGGGATCTGTCCATGAAGTGGGCGGACTTAATTTAGCCACACAAAAATCAGAGTTTGTATTTTTTTGTTGTACTTGCTCAATATCTAATATGCTCATCCATTACCCCTTGTATTTATAAATATCCATTCATGTAATATGAGTTTTGTGATGTACGGAATAAAACAAAAAATCCCAAACTATCAACTAATCTTAAACTTTATTGAGTTTTTAAATAAAAAATAGCGCCGTTTCTGGCCCAGGATTTATTTCCAAGTCATCGATCTCATTTTCACTTTCGACTATATTGTCGATATACTGAGTAGTATCAGTTTCATCGCGATTTTCATCATTCTGTATAATTTGGGTCACTGTATCTCCTTTCTTTATTCATTTGTTACATCTATCAGACGGCTGTATTAGCCTAAAACCACATTAGAAAACATTTTTCTCGCTTCTTTACCTCTATTACCAATACATTTCATATTAAATGAGTATCGCTCCACTCCAGGCACTAGTACTTTTACAACTGGCAAAATTAGATCTTTAACAGTCAGATCAACAACCAGAATTTTATTGAAGCCGGCTTGTAACAGCTTATTGCATAACGCTGTAACGTCATCTACTACAGTTGGGTAGCTAAAACTTTCTATGCTTTGATAATCAATTTTGCTTGAAATATCAAACCAATTTTTATACTTTTCTTTGTATTCTGAATAAGGGGTTTCGCGTTTCTTTTCAAATTTTTTAATATCTTCACGTGCACCACTAATTGTTGACACTCTAGATAATGCAGCCTCATTAAGAGCACCTATTAAGGCAATGTCTTTATTTAAATGCGCACCATATCCTCCGCTGACATACAATGGATCGTAAAGGTCAAGTTCTTCGCATATCACCGAAAAAACAGGCACCTTTATATCAGGTGTTGATATATCTCTGATTACAACGTTTAAATTAGCTTTTTTTAATTGTTCAATGATTTTTAAAGCTTCTGCACATGCTATCGATTTAACATCAACCGATGGGTTCTTCGCTGATTTAAGTAAATTTATAGCTGAAGCATCCCGCTCGATAACCTCAAGCAAAGCATGAGAAATTGCTTCGATATAAGAGTTTCCAGCTGCTAGTCCAGTAGTGAAATAACGAAATAAACTACGCCCTGAATCTGGAAAATATGGATAGAAAACCGTATTTGCTGTTACGTAATATGTTTTTCCATCAATCAAATTAATAGAGGGCACCCATTCTAATATTTCTTCTTGCAAAAAATTGATCGACTTTGGTGCATTAAACTCAAACGGATGGACTACAAGATGATTTTTTTTGACATCATTATAGCTGGCAACTAGTATTTGGTCGCTAGAAAAATTTTTTTTCTCGGCACAAAATCGTTCAATGGCCTCTGCAAGTGCAGAAACCATGCAATCTTCTTTGGTGGCACCTCTTCCTGAAAATACAGTAAATGTTTCTTCATCAATTTCAGCTTCTGGTCGCACACTCTGAAAAGCCAATATGCCTGTCGTATCGAGCTCAGTAATCTCTGGAAAACGTGTTATACCTGCTTTTCCTATAATAGGCAAAATCCGTTCCAGTGTTTTTTGCGAGTCAATTGTACGCTCTGTAACAAAAGGATTTTTTTTCATACCAAAGTCCTCGTTAGCGAGAAGAGGACATTTAAATAAATCTGTAAACGAAAATGCTTGCTTATCTCCTCTCAAGAGTTGTTGGTATAAATCCAACTTTGGAACAAAAGAGAGAGCGATTTCATTAAGATGTGTAGTTTGTGCCTCTGATTCGATCTTTGATAAAAATGCTTTCAAACTAAAGAAAAACGCATAAAACCTGACTTTAAAAACATCGTTGGACGTCATTTTTTCCCATTGCTGAAACAAGTAACGACATAACCATGTTCCATATGTTTGAGCCATTAGCTCGCCAAACGTAAAATATACATCACCAGCAATAAATTTATTTGTATTAATAAACCTGAGGACATTGGTTTCATTCAAAAAAACATTCTTAACGTTCAGCTCTTCAAATATCAAACAGGATTGTTCCATTTGAAATAAGGCAATATTGTTTATGAGTAAATCGTTCAGCGAGTGATGATAACCAAGCAAATCATTTTGAAAAGAAGAGTCCAACTTCTCAATACGTAATAACAGGTTGTTTAGACTGGAAATTAAAAAATCTGGCCATACCATATGATAGCCTTTTCTGCATGCTTTTATTTCCCCATACCCCTCAAATTTAATAGTTTGGCAACATTCTAAAAAATGTATTAAAGAGTCAGCAATAGCAGCTCTATCAGGTAATTTAATCCTATCTAGCTGCTGCAATAGAGTACTTGGTTTTGAGAATTCTACTATCGTGTAGTCTAGTAGGTTGCTGTAACTTTTTATTTTTCTTTGAGGTATATAGACGCAAGAAGAACTCAACTCATTATATAGAGTTTGTTGTATATCCAAGTTTTGAGGCGGTTCCGATATAAGCAATTCCAAAAAATACCATTTGGAATCATTGGTTTCAATTAGATACAGTTCTTTGTATGATGATTCGACGCGTCTTATCTGTTGAACAACGCCTATATTCTTTTCAAATATATCTCTTGCAACATCCATATTAATTCGTCACTATAACTATAAGTTTTAGAAGATAAAAGTCCATCATACTGGGACTCCTGCCCAGAAAGTCGCATTATACGCAACCCAAAAAAAATTTCAACAATAATATCAGACCTTAATCGCACTGGGAGCGTTACAGCCACAGATATCTTAAAATGCCTGCAACAAAAGAACATGGTATTTGTCAGGAGATCCTCACTTCAAGCGACGATGTCGCACCGGCGATAACTACCAAGTTTTTTATTATAATTCATCTAAACTCATGCAATTTTCCACATGTTACGATGATGAAATCTATCCTTGTAGTTAACAAGAGCGATCGTTATATTCGTCCGCACTAAAGTATTGCTCAGTCAAAAACATGAATGGCTTGAGTTTTATTTTTTATCGTACACTTGAGTATCGGCTAACCATTTCATTTCGGGCTTAATGTAAAATCTCTTAGTAGAGATTTTCGGCACAAGTTCCCTCCGATGAAGCATCGTGGTAGTCTGCGATACTTTTTTAATAAATAGGGAGCTCACTATGTTTTTAAATCCATCTTTAAGAAAAACAACAATAAGATCAGTAACAACCTGGGCCGAAAGAGGGTCCGTGATTGCAAAAGATATTAAAGGCCCGGCGTCTTTGGGTGTTATATTGGCAATGATGAATTTGAAAAAAATCAGAACCGCCGAAGGACAGAATGATATCGCGTTGGCCGCCGGTTTGCCAGATGCGCTTGTTCCAAGAGCAGTCAAGGACGAATTAGCAAAAATGTCCATGATGAGCTCATCTCCTTATCTAAAATATGATATGGCTTCGGAATATAATACAGAGAAATTAGCTTGTAAAATTGTTGATTTTCATAAAAAAAATTTTAAAACTAGTTTTGCGGAAAGTCAGGTTGGATTTTCCGCCGGATCAACTCCAGTCATTAGCGCTGTTGCAGGGATAACACAATGCATTGGCAGTACAGCTGTAGTAATAAGACCAGGTTATCCTTTGTATGATTTACCTGTTGAAATGTTAGGTGGATCTGTCAATAAGGACGCAAGACTTGTTACAGCTTTGGATGCACAAAGTAATGGTGATGCATTTGAAACCGGCGGACGTTGGAATATTGACTACCTTTCGCTTACAAATGCTTTGATAAAAACGAATCCATCGCTTATCTATCTTAATTTTCCTGGCAATCCAACAGGTTATTCTCCAACTGCTAATGAGTCTAAGAAACTTGTACGAGTTTTTTTAGATTACATCCGTTTCTGTTGGGATAAAGGAATAAGAGCGCCCTTGATTTTGGAAGATATGGCTTATGCAGCAATGATGCATGATAACCAGCCATTTTATGGGCTTCACTATACAATGGCTCATCTTCTTGGAGATGCATCTCCAAGAGAGCAGGAATTATTACATGAGTTAAATCAAAGCTTGGTAATTGCTCACTCCTTCTCGAAAGTTTTTTCTGTAGCTGGTGATAGAGTTGGATATTTTGCAACTTTTAATGATAGTTTGCGTGAAGAAATTTCAGATAGAATGACCGTTGTTGATCTGACGCCTGGGCGTGGAGCGCTTGCAGCGATGACGGGGGCCTTAAAATCCGGAGAAATAAATCTTGGAAGCATGCGTGAATATCAACTACGTTTGAGACACTTTGAGGATGGCGTAAATGATGTTGTAACCTCTTGGGGGAAAAGCCGGAATATCAGAGCTGAGACCCTAAAGAAACTATTGCCTATGCAGGCTCGAGCTGACGCTGGGTTTTTTTCTTTAACATTTTTCAATATGTTGAAGGGTCACAAGGTCTCAAGAGAATTACTTGACAGTATTGAGGGTCAAATTAGCAAATTACCCGAAACATCAAGAGTTGAGTTTTTAAATATTTTCAGGGATGGTAGAATAAATCATTCACTCGATGCGGCCCTTTGGTTGATGGAAACAGCCAATATTATCACTATTCCAATGAGTAACCAAAATGGAAATATAATGGTTAGATTTTCTGTAGGACAAACACCGGTGCTTTTGATTAGTGAAGTATTAAAAAGAATTCATGATGCAATAGCAGAGGTAAATCCATCAGAAGAAATGCTTTCCCATATACATCTCAATCGACAAGAATTAATTATAAAGCCAACGCTTAAGACAAGAACCGAGACAACTGAGGAACAGCAGAATTCTACCAATGCATTGCCTACGTCTTTTCGGAAATAAGACTTTTTAGGGATTGCAATATCGCAAGGTAGGAGAGTTGGCCAACGGGACTTTCCGGTTGGTCGACTCTCCTGCCTAATTCATTGTAGGTATATCGAAATCCACAACAAATTAGTAAATACTGTCAAGCCCATGGGTTGTCGACATATCAAGGCATAAAAACTATTTATATAAAATATTCAATTTTTCTATTAAATGAATTGCATCCAATCTCTTTAAATCAAGTTCATTAGAGCATTGAACAAAATACTTATACAGTTTATCGTAAACGCCAAGATTTGCATCTTCACTCGCTTTTTGGATTAAGGACAAATAGTCTAGTTCGGTGTAATGCATCTGACTTGCAATCTTCAGCAGACGGCTTCCTATTGACTGCGTAATTATTCTTTTTTTCACTGCTTGCGAAATTCCAAAACGGACATTTACTAATGGTATTGTCATATTTTCAAAAGTAATGGGGTCGAACAATAATGCCACTTCACCATCAGATGTGATGGTTCTATTAGCGTACATCTCATAAACGTCACCTACTCCGATCATCCCTAATTTATCTAGTTCTGCGGCTCTTAATGCTCCCATACTCGAACATCCATAGATAATTTTATTCTCCCTCAGCGCAAGCAAAATCTCTCTTGCACTTACAGATAGAGTACTATGGAACACGCCGTCAATAATTACGATTATTTCATGATTTTTTTTAATTTCTTCAATATCACCACGCTTGATTGGAGGCAAAATTGTTGCTGAAATTTGGAGATGTTTTGTTATTTGGCCACACGGGAAAGTTGGTCCGACAAATATAGCCACAGACATTTGATGCAATCCTAAGGAACAAAAAAACAAAATTACTATAACGCACTGGAAAAAAAATTCATACAAAAAATTGCAATCAATAACAAATATTGTTAATGTTCTCCTCCGGTAACGATACCGAATTACAGGGATGCAAAAAATGACAACAATTATCGTTCAAGGTACAGACATACAATTGAGAGACTTTGCAGAAGAAGACAAAGATCAACTTTTTGAACTTATCGACCGTAATCGCGGCCATCTAAGAAATTGGCTATTCTGGGTTGATTTAACTACAACTCCTGAGGATAGTTTAAATTTTATAAAAGCTGCCATAGCAAGTAACGAGGAAAGAGCATCTCTAGTGCTTGGCATGTGGAGAGGAAGTGATTTGGTGGGGGCCGTTTCTCTTGTAAACATAAATTACGAGTTAAAATTCGCTGAACTGGGGTACTGGATTGCCGAACATGAACAAGGCAAAGGGTATGTCACATCTGCCTGCAAATCTCTTATTACTTATGCCTTCGGAAATTTTGAAATCGACAACGTTCGCATCAAATGTGTAGCTGCAAATGAGAGCAGCCATGCCGTGATCAAGCGCTTAGGTTTAGCCTGTTCGAGAAGCACTGATGAAACTCAATGGATTCATGGTCATCAGAGCACTGAAGCTGTTGAAATGTTCTGCGGAGATACATCCCGTTTGACCTGGCAACTTCTGCAACAAGCAAGAATAAGCCCTACAATGTTCTCGTCTACACAACAGCAGTTACCTGATAGAGATAACATTGATCAATCCGTGACTACAATTAGAAGTCCTGGATTAGGGAGCTCCTCCACGATAGGTAATATATAGAATATTTACTTATCAGTGGATTGACTTTCTAGAGCTTGAGTTTTTTATGGATGAAATTTGCTATGTTTACAATAGAAGAAGTAAAAAAAATATGTGACAGTACCCCCCTCGGGCCTAGTCAAGAGCTTTTAATAGAAAAAATGGATGTGGCTTCCGCAAACGAGCTTTTTCTTATCCAAAAAATTGAAAACAACGAAAAGTTTTGTCTAAAAATTTATAATAGCGCCCAAAATAGAGCGGCCAAGGCCAAAGAAAACATCGTTCATGATGTTATCAAACCAATTTATTCGTCCATATCCACGATTCTTTATCATGGCGAGTTGAGCTCTAATGAGTACTGTATATCCAAACATATCAACGGTGTTAGTTTATTAGACGCATATCTAGAAAACATATCGAATGAACGTTTTATAAACTCCATATCCAAACAACTAACCCTGTATATAGACTCTTGCAACAGTATTTCCACCAAAAAATTCGGTCTAGTGTCTGATTTCCTGATAGGAGAGCTTAATTGCTGGAGTGAATTTGTAGAGAACAATTTATTGTCTGTAAAAAAAATTGTAGACGGCATCCCAGAATTAAATCATAACTTGCGAAATGAACTGCGTCCGTTTGTTGAAGTCGCACAAAAATTTCTCATGGAAAATCACAAGTATTTTTCAAGCATTCAACCTAAACTAACCCCAGTAGATCTCAATCTAACCAACTTTATTGTTGAAGCGAATACAAATAGCGTGATCGCTATCGACTTGGAAGCATTTGTGTCAGGTGATCCTTTGCTTTCTTTCGGGGAGTTATTTGGCCACGTTTATCAAACAACTCTTGGTTATTCTCTATCTCATCTTTGGAATCGCTGGACCAATGAAGAAAAAATGGCGATTCACTTTTATGCATTCTTAAGCAATTTGAATGTGTTAAGTTTTATTATCTCAAACAGCAATCAATATTTAGATATAAACACCCTGAAACCTTGGGGAAATAATAATAGCTTCGTTAATTTATTGCGAATGCATCAGAACCATTTTACGATCAAGCCCTAGAAAAGGAGTATTACCATGGCACTAGAGATATATCAAGACGACTCGATTCAAGATATTCAAAAAATGAGCTATTTTGAACTGATTGGAGCTGTTAGAGAAACTAATCGCCCACCCGGCGGAGTAACAAGTGTTGCCAATATCGCCAAAGGGGCTTACCTGAATGAAAATAGTCACGTCTTAGAAATTGGAACAAGCACAGGTTTCACTGCTATTGAGCTAGCAAAATTAGTAAAATGTCATGTGACCGCAGTAGATGTCAATGAAGAAAGTTTACAAGAAGCACAGAGAAGAGCGGAAGCAGAGGGAGTTGCTGAAAAAATTAAATTTGTAGTACAAGATGCTTCTAAGCTTGATTATAAAGATGAACAATTTGATATGGTATTTTGTGGCAATGTGACCTCGTATCTAAACAATAAATCCAAATGTTTACAAGAATTTATTCGGGTTTTAAAACCACATGGGTTTATTGCCGCAATTCCAATGTACTATTTAAATGAGCCATCTAAAGCCATTGTAGATCAAGTTTCAATTGCGATTAACCATAATATAACTGCACAATACAAAAAAGATTGGGTTGATTTTTTTAATATTGCCCCTCTGTCTCTTTTCTTGTGTGAAAACTATAAATTTGATTTTATTACAAACAGCGAAGTTAATATTTTTGTTGACAAAATTATGCAGCGCGAGCATTTACAAAGACTTGGAATAAAGCGCCACACAGCACTGTCAAATAGATATCAATATTTTATGCAACTCTTTAGAGATAACTTATCTTTGATGGGGTTCTCATTGATGTTACTTAGAAAAGACATAGAAGAATGTGATCCTATATTGTTTACTGCTCAACAAATATGATCTTTTAAATAGTTAAGTGTGTTTAACCTCCTTAAGATTTGGAGGTTAAACACAAAAATATACCACGATGGCGCTCATGAAAAATTACTTAAAGATAGCCTTGCAAGAACAAAAAAGTGAGGCCCAACCAATTTACTCAAGTAAGTCAAAAAAGTTTCCTATACCGGTATCAGGGTGTATTTCTACTCATAAAGAGTGGAAAGACAACATTCGTGCTGCACAGTCTTACGGTGATAAGCCTTATATGGAAGACTCGGTGGACACTCACTTTATTCCCATGTGGGATAATCCTTCAGATATAAAGCAACTCTCAAACTTATTGTATTCCAGCATCTATCTTTTGGGAGACTTGTTTTTTTTCTATGATACTGGAAGCACTTTCGTATGCGCGATGCATTATAAGGACAACTGTTTGATTGGCAATTTGGGGGACTCTAGAGCACTTTTAATTAGAAAAAAAAATGACACTTATAAAACACTTAGATTAAACCAAGCACATAGACGCGGTAATCTTTATGAAAAAATAAGAATGGAGAAAGAATCTACCAACTGGGGAAATAAAAACTTAGAATATACTTATGTATATCGTGGATTAGGTGGCTTTGATTACTGTCCTTTAATATGTTATGAACCTGAAATCACTTTCTTCAGATTGCCAAAGAATGAAAAAAATACCATTTTACTGTGTTCTGATGGCGTATCAGATGCTTTAAATGAAGCCGAAATAAATTATATGTTTACTAATTTCGAATCAATTACTCCAGATATAATCAATAATTACGCATATAACTCATTTAAACTCCAAAGCAAAGAAGCGGATAACATCAGTTCACTTCTATACAATCCACAAATTTCTAACTCAGAAATCACTCTGGCTTGTATTGCAGATGGTGTCGGAGATCAAACAGTCGCTGAGTTATCGACAAAATTGTTACCCAAATTAGTGCACCCCAATATTCTACCTACACCAGAGAAATTTATATCCTGGAGAGAAATATACAACAACTCTAAATCCGAGATTAGCACCAACGATATATTAGATATGAAAGATTATGCAAAAAAAATAGTACAACAATGCATTAACTCAAATGGTAGCATAAGCGAACTCCTGGACACATGGTTAGAAAAAAAGAAGCAATATTATAATAGTAACCCCCTATGACGAGAATCATATAATATGAAAAAAACCAATCCAAATACTCATATCACGGTCTTAACCCCATCTAATACCATGGCAACCATGCCTGACGAGATGATATCAATAGGCGTAAGAGCATTAGATGAGATGGGATTTTCCGTTGATTTTGGTGAAAATGTAAAAAAGGAATTTTTATACATGGCAGGTAGTGTTGAAGATCGCGTAACCGACTTCAATAATGCCATCCATTCAAGCAGTAGCAACATTATCATGGCAGTATTCGGCGGATATAACTCAAATCAACTTTTAGAAAAAATTGATTATGAAGCCATAAAAAATAAAAAGAAAATTGTAGTTGGATATAGCGACATCACGGCGATATTAAATGCAATATACGCCAAAACTGGCGTAGCAAGCATACATGGCCCAGGATTCGCTTCCTTTTGCGATCCAAATTGTTTTCCACAGATGAAAACATCTTTCAAAAATCTCATTTCCGGAAAATCCCCCATCATTTATACTGAACCAAATCAAGCTGCTTGCGATTTATGGTTTCTCAAGCAAAATTTTGGCCCACGAGAACTATACCAACACCCTAAATGGACCGCTATTAAAGAGGGAAGCGCCTGTGGAAAATTAATAGGCGGAAACTTGGAGACCTTCTTGGCCTTAGCAAGCACAGAATATATGCCGTCTACAAAAGAAGCTGTTTTACTTATTGAAGCATCTTTTAATGAATCCCCGGGGCAATTTGATAGAAATGTAACTCAATTACGACATATGGGAGTATTTAAAAATATTTCCGGATTAATTGTGGGTCAATTCTCAGCTGAAAATAAACTTTCTACGGTAGAAACGATGCAACAAATTCTATGCAGGGCCACTGATGGATACAATTTTCCGATACTAATTAATACGAGTTTCTCTCACGTTGATCCTATATTGCCACTACCAATTGGAGGCGCGATTCAAATAAAAGCGTTCGCCAATGAGAATTCGATAACTGTTCTGGAGGCTTTTTCGTGATCATTGCTCACTTAATAAGTAATTATTTGTTTTTAATGTAGATGCAAATTATTCTTGTTTGTATTTTATGGTGCGTTCCAACTTAATAAAAAAGAGTCTTTATGCCGTCAGCATCCACAATTGCATTATGTCTATCAGGAAAAATACCCCTTAATAAAACCGTGCTTGTTCAAGGCTGGGTTAAAACCAGACGCGATTCGAAGGCCGGTATTTCTTTTATCACGTTACACGACGGGTCTTGTCACGCAGGTATACAATTGGTAATTTCCTCTACCCTAGCCAATTATCAATCAGATATTTTGCATATTACCCCAGGATGCTCGTTGATAGCCAAAGGTGTTTTGATTGCTTCACAAGGGCAAAAACAAAAATTTGAAGTTCAAACTGAACAAATAGAGGTGCTTGGTTGGGTTGATAATCCCGATACTTACCCTATCTCAGCTAAGCGGCATACTTTAGAGTATTTACGTAGCGTAGCGCATTTGAGGCCTAGAACAAATACAATTGGCGCAGTTGCCAGAGTAAGAAACTGTTTATCACAAACTATTCATAAATTTTTACACGAACGAGGTTATTTGTGGGTTCATACTCCGCTCATTACAGCCAGCGACTGTGAAGGTGCAGGAGAGTTATTTCGAGTTAGTACATTAGATTTAGTGAATTTGTCAAAAACCACATCCGTCCACGAATCTACTGATTTTAATAAGGACTTTTTTGGTCGCGAAACATTTTTAACCGTATCTGGTCAATTGAATGTAGAAGCCTATTGTTTAGCATTATCCAAAGTTTATACATTTGGCCCTACATTTCGAGCTGAAAATTCTAATACAAGTCGGCACTTAGCTGAGTTTTGGATGGTTGAGCCAGAATTAGCATTTGCTGATCTACAGGACATTTGTGAGCTCAGCCAACAATTTTTGCAGTATTTATGCCAAACCGTACTCAATGAACGTGCTGATGATTTAGAGTTTTTTCACCAACATATTTCACCAGGGTTGCTGGAAAGATTAGCTGATTTAGCCAAAGCTGATTTTGAAGTCATGACATACTCAGAAGCCGTCGATAAACTACATCAATCCAAAGAAAAGTTTAAGGTTGACATCAAATGGGGCATGGATTTGCAATCCGAGCATGAGCGCTATTTAGCAGAAAATTTATGTAAAAAACCGGTTATATTAACTAATTATCCTGCAGCTATCAAAAGTTTCTATATGCGACTGAATGATGACGAGAAAACAGTGGCAGCGATGGATGTACTAGTTCCTGGTATAGGTGAGCTTATAGGTGGTAGCCAACGCGAAGAGCGCCTATCTGTTTTAGACATGCGCATGGATAGCTGCAACCTTAATAAAGAGTCCTATCAGTGGTATAGAGACTTGCGGCTATATGGAAGCGTGCCTCATGGTGGGTTCGGTTTGGGGTTGGAACGTTTGGTTTGTTATATTACTGGAATGACAAATGTTCGAGATGTGATCCCTTTTCCACGCACACCGGGAAATGCTGACTTTTAAATATTTCTCGCGGTGAAACCAGCCAAAAGAATACTCTCAGGCAGAGAATGATGACAGAACCTAGAAATGATTAAAATAATAAAAAAAAACTGGATAAGCCAACCTAACAAACAAGTGCTACATCTTGCGCTGCCCTTGACAGGTTCTAGACTATTATCAACTATTACTGGATTTTTATGCTTTGCGCTTTTATCAAGATATAACAGCAATGCCCTAGCAGCAAGCGCATTAATAAGCTCAACGCAACTTGTGGTTTTGATTGCCGGAATGGCCATACTATTATCGACTAATATTCTAGTTGGATATAGCTTTGGAAAAAAACAATTCGATAAAATTGCAAACATAACTCACCAATCAATTATTCTTGCCCTGTGCATATCAATTACACTAGTATTGGTGTTTCGGTGTGTGAAGCCTATACTGCTATACTTTCATCAACCTGAGCATATAGTCCTGATTGCAAGCACCTATTTCGATGCTTTTTCTTATGGCGTGCCAGCAATTCTAGTGTTTGCAGCTATTCAACAAACGCTGTTTTCGATAAAAAAACAAAACATTGCTGTCATGTGTGATGTTTTCAGTTTGATTTTAACATTATTTCTAGCTATTAGCTTCATTTATGGGCGATTTGGTTTTTCGGAATTCGGCATTGTAGGCCTGGCTTATGCTCTAACCGCTCAGGCATGGGTTATAACATTGCTGCTATTGGCCTATCTTGCTTTTCATCCAACTTGCAAAAAATATAATTTTTTCAAAGAAATAAAATTCTGCTCGGCGTGTTTTTTTCAGCTATTTAATATTGGATGGCCTATCAGCTTGTGTATTACTGGTGAAGTTTCATCGTTATTTGCAATAACAGTTATGGCCGGTTGGCTTGGCGTGGAATCACTAAATATTCAACATATTGCCACGCAATATCTGCTTTTATTAGTTGTGCCTATATTCGGAATCTCGCAAGCAATTTCAGTATTATCCAGTCATTTAATAGGTGCAAAACAGAGTGAGATGCTCTCATCATTCGGTTATTCCGCCATTAAATTAGGGTTTATATTCACATCTATTGCATTAGTGGTATTCACACTGTTTCCAAAAGCCCTTATTTCTATTTTCGTTAATACTCAAGATACTAGTAACTACGAGCTTATTAAGACAACAACTTCGCTTCTTCTTATCGTATGTACAGGACAATTTTTTGATGCGCTACGTAATATTTGCTCTGGCTCATTAAGAAGCATGGGAATAACCATACAACCGATGTTAATCACTATCGCATATATTTGGATCTTTTCTATCCCCCTTGCTTATTATCTGGGTTTTAAATTAGGGTTTGGCTTGGTGGGTGTGAATATTGCATACAATATTGGCATGATGCTAGCTGGTATAAATTTATTTCATCTATGGTCACAGAAGACAATTATTTTTTCATCGAATAACAATAGACTTATTGAGGACAGAACAGAGTAAATTTTCCCATAGAAACAATAACACAGCCCTTTGAAACGGCTCGATTATTCATTCAAGGATAGTTTTCTAAGTTTATTGCTAAAATTCATCGCGGCACAAAAGGCATCAACATTTTTAACATCTGCAAATTTTGTATAGAATCCCCCAAAAAAGATGCGGATGGTAATCTCAGTTTAAACAATGAAAACATACCCAACAACGAGGAACCGGCATTAGCATTTTGAGCTCTATGAAGATTGGCCACAAACTCTTGTTCAACTACATGCAATGAAATATCAACACCTGATTTTGTTGCTATTTTGCGCATACGAACAACATCTTTTTCAGAAAACGGTATTCCTGTTACAGGATTTCTATACTCATTCATCGTCTTATAATATTTGGAAAGTTCAATAATGGACCACTGATAACAATCAATAGAGATAAACAAATGCTCTTCTTCTATGTATGTCAATGATATTGGATCAATTGGCCGACCATTTTCATACTGATTTCGTGGATATAGCTTTCCAAGCACTAATAATAATCGATATATGGTTTTATTGACCAGCAGATCTTCACTGGGATTTTCTACCAATTCACGAAGCCTATTAATCAAGAGGTTTCGTGTCTCCTCGCTCTTTAATCCTATTTCTAACCTTGCTAATACCTCACGAGCAACCATTGAATTTTGCAAACATAGCAATTCGGTCATTACTTGATCGAGGCTTGGAAAAGGCACGAAGATCATACTCCATAATTGATTTAATATTTAAAATTAGTTGATACCAAAAACTCTACCGAATAATTCTATTCATCACGATTGCATTTTTGCAAAAAATATCATAAAATAGCTTTCTTGTCTAACTAAATTTATTGTTTTAAACTCTCGCAAAACAAATGGCTCAAGAAATATTGGATGGAAAAAAGATCTCTACAAAGGCTTTGTTGCTTAACGATCTGCGCCAATTTTCATCACTATATTTAGACGGATCGATAGCTTCTAGGCATGCCCAATGATGTCATTTTGTTGAGTGCTCCACAAGCTAATTTTGCTTCTTGTTTTTGTCGTGTGATATCTCTGGCATGTAACGAATCACCAAATATCTTTTGATAGCGCTGGACGCCAAGTTCAGAGTAATTTCTCCGACCGTATCCCCTGGTTTTCTGCCATTGCATACGGCCAAACTCTTTAATTTCACGAATATTTCGATTACGTTGTTCGTGAGCGCTATCTTTCTCAACAGCATTAGCTCTAGGTGAGATGACCACGTCAGCATTGGGTGAATGCGCTGTCACTGCATCGTAAACAGGTGTTTCATCATACGCACCATCACTTGAAAAATGATCGATTGGCTCTTGAATTTGAGCTAATAAATTGTTCAC
Source organism: Legionella genomosp. 1 (assembly GCA_945878975.1). Lineage (GTDB taxonomy): Bacteria > Pseudomonadota > Gammaproteobacteria > Legionellales > Legionellaceae. The sequence goes on along the minus strand of CAMCUM010000022.1, from coordinate 2,697 downwards.
TTGGCTGTCATCGTGACTAAACAGATCCGTCAATTCACAGGCTTCAATGTAATGGTCTTGATTGACTGCTATGTGTAATTTACGCCAGCTAGCTTTACTCGATAACGCGTACTTTTCCTGATGCCATTCACCACGTCCAAACCGTTTTAGACCAGTAGAATCAATGGCTATCGCATGAACTGTATCATCAGGGGGTCGCGTGGAATAAATGCCAAAAACGGTCGTTTCAAAAAATAATATTAAAAATCAAATAGTTACGCGCAGGCCTGGTAAGTATAAAATTTATAATTATTGCTTTCAGAAGAGTCCTATAGAAATAAAAATACTCATATATTTGCTGTTATTTTCTGAAACGACCGTTTTTGGCATTTATTCCACGCAACCCCAACAAGATACCCTGCTTTTTCTGCCGCAGGAATAAAGTCTTTTTTCAAAAATTCAGTTTTACCCATTCTTCTTCTGGCAAATAATCCTCTTGCAGAGGTCAATCCCATGTCAAATAAGTCAAGATATTTCTTTGCCAATAATGGCCTTGGATAATGCCAGTTGTTTTGCATCATAATTTTCAGTATAAAGTAGTAAGTTAATTACTACCTATTATAGCTACTACTTCTTTTATTATCAATAGTCAGTGACAAAAGGTATTATTTAATTTACTACTTTTTACTAACTTGCCTATCAGACTTTCTAGTCCTTCGCTCATGAAGGCTTGTTTTGATATGCTTAGCAGCACCTATATTCTTGAGGTCACAATCTGTGACCTCAAGTTTCAATTGGATCAAAGAATATCGCAACACAAAAAAATCTGTCTACAAATTTATAAAATAGTAGACACAGAAAAATCTATGAAATATACTGTAAACAGCCAAATTAAATTGCCGACATCAGCCACATTATTTTGCTTATTACTACATTTACCAGGGTAATAAATTTCCATCATATCTGAAGAATTTTCCTGAATCAGACAAAGTAAGTTTATCGAAAATATTTCGCATTCCACTAACGCTCTCATGTGGCATCAGAATAGCTTCTTCTCCACCCATATCTGTTTTAACCCATCCAGGATCTATTGAAATCGCAATGATATTTTTGGATTTTAAACTCTTTGCCATATTTTTGGTAGCTGAGTTCAATGCTGTTTTACTAATTTGATAAGCCATATAATCTGTATTGTCATAAAATCCGATACTCCCATAATAACTGCTAATATTTATAATGATTTTTCTATGGCCCAGTGCAACCGAATTAATTAATGCTTGAGCAATTAGAATTGGGGCTAAAGTATTAGTACGTAATGTAGTTAAAATCATTTCATGAGAGATAGTCTTAAAATCGTCATCTGTGCTTGAAATTCCCGCATTATTAATTAGCAAATCTATAGGGCGTTCCCTATATTGAACGCCTAATTGCGAGATATTATCAAAGTCGTTAACATCAAGCTGAATTATCTCGATATTTCCGCCCTTGATTTTTTCTAATTCAATGGCGTATTCCGGGTTTCTACAACATGCAAGAACACACCAACCATCCTTATTATATTGTTTTACAAATTCTAAGCCTATACCTCTGTTTGCTCCAGTGATTAAAACCGTGTTCAAGTGAGCTCCATTTTAATTAAAATATTAAAACTCAAATGTGCAAAAAGTATCACTTACACCAATTGGTGAATTATGAATCTTAATGTTGGTTAAAACTTCAATTGCACCATTATCAAGACAAATCTGCTGTGCTTTTTTAACAATCTCCAATAACTGGTTAAGAGAACCTTTCATTGTGGTTTCCATCGCGCTCACTTGGTATAGCACACCGCTTGATTTTACAACCTCAATAGCTTTATCAACCAATTCATAATTATTTATGTTATGGCTTCGGGGAATAACTTGAAAAGCTAAATACACAATTGGATTGATAGAAGGATTCATCATTTTTCCTTTTTTAAAATTGGGTCTAAAGTATGGTTATGTATTATAAAGAAATCCATCAAATATATGCCACATACTTAGATGCTGGAATATACATTGTTAATTTTTTCAGAATTATACCCTTACATGTTATAGATAACTATGTATTGCCGACTATTTACCATTTATTACTAAACTCTTCGATTACATGTGTATCAGTAAAGTTTAGATAAATCGCTGTTGTTTCCAATCGATCATGACCCAGTGCTTTTTGAACAGAAGCTAGAGAAATCCCTTTTTGCAATGCCAATGTTGCAAAAGTATGCCTCAATATGTGTGGAGTTACTTGTTTTGTTATTTTTGCTTTGTTAGCAATTTCTTTTACTATTTTTTGCACTTGTCTTGCGCCAACTGGAAAACTCTCATTGAGGGCGTAATAATGTTCAAGCAGTGCACGGACTCGGTTCGACATCGGCACAACGCGCTTTTTTGATTTTTTCCCATACGGACCACCTTTCCCAGATATTCTAAGTGACCGCTGTTGCCACAAAATATCCTGTGGCGTAAGTGAGCATAATTCAGACACTCGCAGGCCAGTATCAATTAATATCCAAATAATTAATTTTTCAAGCATAGTTCCACATGCTTGACATAATTGATCGGCTTCTTCAGTTCTAAGAGGTTCACGTACAAATTGATAAGCCATAAGTTACTCCAAATATGATTAGTTCGCTTTCCATCTATTTTTGCGAATTTAATTCGTAAAATGTTGCCATTTACCAAAATTATAAGATAT
>CAMCUM010000021.1 GCA_945878975.1 Legionella genomosp. 1 | reverse complement strand
CGTACTGCAAGCTTGAAATGCTTAAATTTAAAACAGGACTAAACCACTTCGCTATCAAATATAAGTTGATTGTGCGAGCCAATCAGGTTGCAATGCAGGAGCTAAAAAACATGGCTTGTTGACACGCTCCGTGCGTAAGGTGAGTAAATTACGTCCTGTCGTCATAGCAGAAAAGATAAAAAAGGTCATCAATCGTATCAATGAGATGGAAATCGTCGGCTCAACCGATCTCTTGGAAGCATGTGATCTGAAAGGGTATTTGACACTTTTGCAATTGAAAAAAAATGTTCCTCATCTTCGAATGCAGCAGATCTTAGAAGGTTTGCATCCTATCGTGGAAATGGGGTTGCACAAATTACTGATGGATTATAAAACAGATCTCAGTGCAACTATTACAGATAGGCATAAAATGAAAAAGCTGCAATATATCGATGAAATGCTTAAGAATTTCGATGATAGATCACTCAGTCTTGAACAAAAAATAACAAATATCAAAGCAACCTTCGATAAGGATCCGTATATCTATAAAACGGAATCATTGGGTCGGTTTTTGTATCGCTGTCTCTGTGCATGGTTGAATAAACCAAGTCAATTGGTTAATTATCATATGACCTTATTCAAAGGCTTTGCGAGCGAACAAGCGGCTGATGAGGCTCCTAAATCTACAAATGCTTATAAAAAATTGAACTAGGCGCAGCGTTTGGTGAATGCTAAAATGATATACTTCTTGATTTAACAATTACTCAGCTCTTACTAAGGATCTCTCTTGAAACAATCGAGTTTATTGCGCTCAACGTCGTTGGTATCGCTGATGACTTTCTTATCACGCATCATGGGTTTTGTGCGAGATATGTTGATTGCGCAATTGTTTGGAGCAGAAGCTGGGATGGACGCATTTTATGTGGCGTTTAAAATCCCTAATTTCATGCGTAGGCTTTTTTCTGAAGGGGCTTTTTCTCAAGCATTTGTACCGGTGTTGTCGGAATACCAAAAAAAACGCAGTATAGAAGAGGTTCGGATCTTTTTAGCCAGGATTGCTGGCACGTTGAGTTTGGTTTTGCTTTGTGTGACCGTGATAGGCATCGTGGCTGCTCCGCTTATTATCCGTATATTTGCCCCGGGTTTTGGAGACGATTCTGAGCGCTTTGCTTTGGCTAGCAATATGTTGCAATTGACTTTTCCCTACTTGATGCTCATCTCTTTGACTGGGATGGCAGGTGCGATTTTGAATACCTACGGGTATTTTGGTGTGCCTGCGTTTACGCCAGTATTTTTGAACATCAGTATGATCTTATGCGCTTTGTATTTGAGTCCGCGTTGTACCATCCCTGTTGTCGGATTGGCTTGGGGTGTTCTGATAGCCGGTATTGTGCAATTATTATTTCAAATTCCTTTCTTGTATAAACGTGATCTATTGGTTAAGCCGCAATTGAAACGAAAAGATGAAGGGGTCAGCAGGGTTTTGAAACTCATGGTGCCTGCTTTGTTTGGTGTATCCGTGGCGCAGGTTAATCTTTTGATTGATACCATGTTTGCTTCTTTTTTACACGTGGGATCTGTCACCTGGCTGTATTTTACTGATCGTTTAGTAGATTTTCCTTTAGGCGTTTTCGGAGTTGCGATCGCAACCGTGATTTTGCCGCATTTGTCGCGGCGTAACACCGAACAAAGCCCTGAACATTTTTCACAAGCTTTAGATTGGGGCATGCGCTTATTGCTACTAATTGGATTACCTGCAGGATTGTGTTTGACGGTGTTTGCCATGCCCGCCATTGCTACTTGTTTTGCTTATGGTAAATACAGCGCTTGGGATGTGTTGCAAACTCAGAAATCGTTGATTACTTTAGGAATAGGTGTGCCAGGGTTTATGATGGTCAAGGTTTTAGCATCTGCTTTTTATGCCCGTCAAGATATCAAAACCCCAGTTAAAGTTGGCGTATTGGCGATGCTAGTGAACTCGATTTTGTGTGCCTTGCTGATACGTCCTATGGCGCATGCTGGGCTAACATTAGCCTCTTCCATTGCTAGTTATGTGAATTGTGGGGTATTGTTGGGATTACTGATACGACGTAATATTTTTCAAGCACAGTCGGGTTGGTGGCGTTACTTATTACAGCTTTTGTTTGCTAATTTGGCAGTTGTGGTTTATTTGATGATCATCAGGGCGGATTTGTCTGTTTGGATGGATTGGGGTCGGTTTACCAGACTGGGGTGGTTATTAGGGCATCTTAGCATTGCGGGAGTGATTTATCTCGTATGTCTAGGAATTTGTGGCGTTCGTTTGAGCCAATTTCGCGGAAAAATTAGGATGGAAGCATGAAATCACATCAATTTTATCAGTCCATTACAGCGGCTAGTCACGCTATTCCTCTCATACTTTTTAGCAGTACGGACTATGCGGATGCGCCTACCTTGACGGATTATGAACGTCGGATGCTTTCTGGGATGCAATTTAGCGCTAAGCTTGGTGAGGTCGCTTTGATTTGGGACAAACAGGGCGCATTGGCCAAAGTTTATATTGGCGTTGGTGATGCCACAGATGCTGCCGCGCTTGCTTCGGCCGCGCTGAAATTACCGCCTGGAGTCTATCAAGTGGTCAATGCGGTTTCAGAGCATGCAGTTTTGATGTGGGCATTGGCACAGTATCAATTTGTGCATTATCAAAAAATTCTGCCATTGCCGCGAATTTTAGCGGTCAACCCAAATTATCTGGCAACGGTTGAGGCCAAAGCAGATGCGATATTTATGGTCAGAGACTTGATCAATACGCCGGCCAATGAATTAAATCCAGAGGGATTGGCCAGAGTCGCTATGGATTTGGCAGAAACCTTGCATGCGAACTGCCAAGTATGGACAGGCGATGAATTGTTGGCGCATCATTATCCCGCTATTCATGCGGTGGGTCGTGCTGCGCAATCCGCACCACGTTTGATTCATTTGGCATGGGGCGATGTGACGCATCCGCATGTGACCTTAGTGGGAAAAGGGGTGTGTTTTGATTCAGGGGGCTTAGACTTAAAAAACTCATCTGGCATGCGTCTGATGAAAAAGGACATGGGTGGTGCGGCGCATGTTTTGGGATTGGCGCAGTGGTTGATCCGAGAGAAATGTCCTATTTATTTACAAGTTTTGATCCCTGCAGTAGAAAATGCGGTGAGTGAGCAAGCCTATCGTCCAGGTGATGTTCTGATCATGCGTAATGGGATGAGTGTTGAAATCGAAAATACCGATGCAGAAGGGCGCTTGGTTTTAGCGGACGCTTTGACGAAAGCCTGTGAACAGCCCCCTGAGCTTCTGATTGATTTTGCAACATTGACGGGCGCGGCACGGGTAGCGGTAGGAACTGAAATCGCAGCGTTGTTTTCTAATAATGATGATTTGGCAGCTGAACTGCAAAGCTATGGACAGCGCTGTTCTGATCCCATCTGGCAGCTTCCGTTGCATGCTGGTTATCAGTCGCTGTTTGAATCGAGCATCGCCGATCTAATGAATGCCTCGAGCTCACCGTATGCGGGGGCCATTGTTGCGGCTTTATTTTTACAATATTTCGTAAAACCTGAAGTCGATTGGTTACATTTCGACATTATGGCGTGGAATCTGGGTAACAAACCAGGTAAGCCAGAAGGCGGAGAAGCCATGGGATTGTTGGCGGTAGGTCAGTATTTGCTAGATCGATATCGGGCAGAGTGAGTGAATAAACTACTATTTAACCACTGATGATGTGATATCGCAGTGCATATCAGTCTTTAAATTGAGTTTTCACCTACCAAAATGCTCTGAATTCTCACCGCCATCATCTTCATCTTTTTCTTTTTCAGGAGGTTCTTGTGGTTCTACCTTTTTGTATGGAGAGGCCTCTTTTAGTTCTTGTGGGTGGACAATGCTTTGCTGACTTTTCATCTGGTTATGTGTCTCGGTTTTTCCGATGGTTTTGACTACAGAGGATAGATTTTTTGCTGTGAAGGCAGCGGCTGCAAAAGCTAATATCGCTATACCTGGTATTTGTAAACCCGGAATACATAACAAAATGGTTCCGACCAAGGCTAATCCGTAAATGGTCGTATTTTCCATAGCATCTTTGAGTGCTTTTTCATTTTCAATTTTAAGGGCTGTTTGTTGGGCTTTGATTTCTTTTTTTTCTGATTCACTGAGCAGTAAGACGTGCGCTTGGATGGTTGGGATATGAAAAGGTTGTAACCACTCAGGGGTTTCTTGCGGCGTTTCATACACTTGGATTAGTTTTTGAATAGCAGTTGCGTTATTTGGGTTAGCAAGCAGGAGAGCCTTGATTTGTATTTGCATATCTTTATTCAATTTGTCTTGGGTTTCTTGAATGGTGTAATATTGATTGCTGAGACGATTGATGCGTGCAACATTATGGGGTTCAGAGGAAGTTTGTTGTATGGTTTGATCTAATTTTTTAAGGCGATTCGCATTATCTTTTAATTGTGAGAGCGTATCTTTGATCCAATAATAAGGATCACATCTTAATTTAGCCTGCCGTAAATCGTCTAGCGATAGGCCAAAAAGTATGGCGGTTGACGCTGCAAGACTAGGAGGAAATAGGGTGCTAAGGCCCATTGCAAGGCTTGTGGCACCGATAGACGTTGTTTTTACAGCATCTAATACCGTCACCAGTCCTTTGAGCCGTTGTGCATTCGGTCGGTAGCTGGTTTCTGCGCTGAGCTGATGGATACCGCTGATCAAATTGAATGCAGAAAGCACGAAGTCTGCAATAGGGATGCCTGTATGTGGTATTGCTCGTCCATACATTTGATTAAAAACGAAGGTCATCAATATATTATATGCGATGTTGCCCCAAAAAATGTTGGGCCGAGCGATGTCGCTGAGTTCTGAGGTTTTTTTTAAGAGCGTAGCGCCAGTGTTCTGAAGGAACGCCATTTCGTCTTGAGATGTGGACATCTTGCCCGTCACTATAGTATAGAGAGTACTTATATTTTAGCACACTCCTTAGTAAGCGACGTGCCAGGGCTGTCTTGTTACTCAGTTTCATAAAAGGACCCATGTTTAGTCTAGATTTTATGTGTTTTCGGGTCGGCGCCTGCTTGGCGGTAGATGCGAAAATGTTCGCGGCAGATCTCTTTGGCTGTTTCATCGGCTGGAACGATTTCGATGATGCGTTGGAATCGCGTAAAAAAAGGGGGGACCGTTGTGGCCAGGTTCAATAGAATGTCTGTGAAGCCACGTGGTTCGGCTTGATAGCCGATTTGGATGGGGGGGGGCGGTTCTGGTCCTTCGTCTTGTAGATGATGCGGGATAAAACTATCGGGTTTGAACGTCCATAATAACTCGTCCAAATGTTCTGCATCTTGTTGGCGAGAGCAATAAACAAAAACACGATGTTTTTTCAGATAGGCTTTTTCAAGTAAACGACAAGCCGTTAGCCAAACAGCATCCGGCTCAGATTGTGTCAGCAGATAAAAATCAACGCGCATGATGAGCCAAATTACGTAAAAATTGCACCAACAACGCCACAGGACGGCCAGTTGCGCAGCGGTTTTTTCCGGATACCCAGCCTGTGCCTGCGATGTCTAGATGTGCCCAGCGGAATGAGCTCGCGAAACGTTCTAAAAAACAAGCGGCAGTGATGGAGCCAGCAACCCGTCCGGCTGGCGCATTAACCATATCTGCAATCGGGCTATTTAACAGTTCTTGATAGGCGGGATCCAATGGCATTTGCCAAACTTTTTCTTGGGATTCTGCACCGGCCGTAGTAATTTTTTCACCTAGTTCGGGGTCATTGGTCATAAATCCTGTGGTGATATGTCCTAATGCTATGATGATGGCACCGGTTAGGGTTGCGATATCCACCACAAATTTAGGATTGAATTGCTTGGCATAAGTGAGTGTATCGGCTAAGACCAAACGACCTTCTGCATCTGTATTGGTAATTTCAATGGTGAGGCCTGCCATACTGGTGACCACATCCCCAGGCTTGGTGGCGGAACCACTGGGCATGTTTTCTGCACATGCCATCAAACCGATGACGTTGATGGGTAGTTTCAATGTAGCACAAGCCTTCAGCGTGCCTAAAACACTTGCAGCGCCAGCCATATCAAATTTCATTTCTTCCATCCCTTCAGATGGCTTTAATGAGATGCCGCCTGAATCAAATGTAATGCCCTTTCCAATCAAAACAACGGGGGGTTCGGAGGATGCCGCGCCTTGATATTTCAATTGGATCAATTGTGGTGGCTCGATGCTTCCTTTTGCAACCGCTAACAAAGCGCCCATGCCTAAGTCGTCCAGGACCGCTTTGCTCATCATTTTACCAGTGATGGAGTCCCATTCTACGTCTAAAATATGGGCTTGTTTGGCCAAATAGGTAGGGGTGCAAATATTGGCCGGTAGATTTGCCAAATTCCTGGTATAACGGATACTGTCCGCTATAATTTGCCCAGTTTGCACAGCCGTTTCATTTGCACCAGGTAAATACCATTCAATCGATTTGAGCGCGTAGGGGGTCGCATTTTTTGTTTTGAAATCCAAAAATTGGTAAGCAGCTGCTTCAAACTGCATCACCATATGTTCCATTTGCCAATCGGGCTCATACTGTTCTAATTGCGGAAAAACAAGGGTGGCAGAGCTTAAGCGCTGTGTCGTGAGGATCTGGACAATTTTTTCAATTTGTGTTTTGAGGACTGCTGGTGAATATTTTTTTTTCTCACCACAATGAATCAAAAGTATTTCTTGTGCATCTTGATCATCCGCTCGGTAAATCGTATCTCCTGGCTCTATTAACTTTTTTTGCAAATGTGCAACCAAAGCATGCAGAGCAGGTTTGATGAGCAGCTCTGTGACCTTTGTGTCATCAAATAATCCAATTACCAAACAGTCTGATTTTATTTGTTCTAGAGAACTACTTAATCCATGATTCATCATTGCTTCCAAATAAGGTACTATCGACAATATAACCATTCTACTTTACATGGTAAAGTTATTTTTATTGGTAACGTCGCGTACGTCCTCTCGCGCATCACGAGGGATGACGTAGCAATCCGCTTTACTTTTATCGGCAGATTTTATTGTGATTTTATTCCGTTATTTGGCCAAAGAAGTTGGCATGACTCTGTTAGCGTTGATTAGCATACTCGTTCTCATTTTTATGAGTAATCAAGTGATGCTTTATCTCAATCGTGCTGCAAGTGGTGTGATACCTGGTATGATGATTATGCAATTGTTGATGTTGGAAATGCCTAATCTCTTATGTTTGTTATTACCACTTGGTTTTTATTTTGCAATATTGGTGGCTTATGGACGCTTGTACGCTGATTCTGAAATGGTGGTGTTACAGGCTTGTGGATATAGTTCAACTCGCTTGCTCATGCATACCCTTTGGATGGCGCTGGTTGTGGCGACACTCATCGCGTACCTGATCAGTTTGAGTCCAGTGTTGGCATACGAACGCATGAAACTTCTACGAACCACCGGCCTGCAGACTTTGATTCAAACCATCATTCCTGGGCGATTTCGTGCGGTGATGGGAGATCAATATGTTTTTTTTGTGGAAAGCTTGAATAGGAACCATACCCGAGCGGGCGGCGTATTTGTGGCAAAGCGCGTAGAGCGTGAAGGGCAATCCGGGTGGGATGTGATAACGGCCCAGAGTGGGATGTCGAAAAAAGATGTGCACTCAGGGGAAGAATATTTGATTTTAAACAATGGGAATCATTACCAAGGTCAGCCAGGGCAAGCGGATTATCAAATTGTGACGTTTCGGCAATATGAAGCACGTTTACCTCATCAAAGTTTGATGTTCAATAGCGATATTCGCGCAGTGCCATTTCGAAAATTATTACCTTGGAATAATGTCGATCATGGGAAAGCTGCAGAATTACAATGGCGCGTATCGATCCCTCTGATGGTATTTTGCTTAACAATCGTAGGTGTCCCTATGAGCAGAGTGAATCCCAGAGCAGGCAAATATGCAAAATTATTACCCGGGGTGCTGGTGGCATTTGTCTACGCTAATTTTATGTTTGTGACCCGTAATTGGGTGGCGACTGGCAAGATCCCTATCTGGTTAGGGATGTGGTGGTTGCACGCCTTAGTCATCGCATTAGGCTTAGTCTTATTGTGGCGCCAGAGGGTCAGCGGCTCATGAAATTAGTAGACCACTACATTGGGAAAACTGTTTTGACCTCTTTGGCCTTGGTGTTGTTTGTTCTGACTGGGTTACAAGGGTTTATTTTATTCGTAAGTTTGTTGGGTGATTTGGGAAAAGCAGATTTTGGGATTATCCAAGCTATCACGTATCTTGGTTTAGAAATCCCTTATCATGTCTATCTCTTCTTCCCCATAGCCAGTTTATTGGGTTGTTTGGTGGGTTTGGGGACGATGGCCAATCATAGTGAGTTAGTGGTACTAAGAGCGGCAGGTATGTCGATTGGTCAGATTACTCTGGCAGTATTCAAAGTCGCTGTGGTGCTGATTGTGATCATGACTTTTTTGGGTGAAATGGTGTTACCAAAAATGGTGTTACGGGCCAATGACTATAAAGCGCAAGCGCTCCGTGGCGGGCAGGTACTCCAGACGAGCAAAGGCTTGTGGCTACATATCAATCAAGATATCCTGATGGTGGGAGAAATTGTCTCTCCTACTGAATTGCGTCAGATCGAGCAATTTCATTTTGATGAACAACGGCGCATTGCGTTTGTGCGACGGATACAATCTGTGGTGCGTAAGGACGGCGTTTGGCAACTATCGCAGTCGGTGCAGTCTAATTTATCTGGTCCTCAGATCACGGTGACGCGAGCGTCAAATATCCCTTGGGATGTTGCCCTAAATCCGTATTTATTGCGTGTCTCACGCCATGAACCAGATGAGATGACCTTTCAGGAGTTACAGCAATTTTTAAACGCACATAAATTGACGCGACTCAATGTACGCAATTATGAGTTGGGATATTGGCAACGTATGGTATTACCTTTTACCACCTTGGTGATGATGTTATTAGCCATTCCTTTCATATTTGGTCCGCTGCGTAGCTCAAGTATGGGCACAAAATTGATGTGTGGCGCTTTGGTAGGATTTGGATTTTATATCCTGAATCGCCTATGTGGCTCTTTAAGCCAAATCTACCAATTCTCTGCACTCGTAGCTGCCATAGGTCCAACGGCTATCTGTGCGGGTTTGGGTGTTTATTTGATGTATCGTAAATTATAAATGTGCGGTTGTTATTTGATGCACTCATCTGTCCGATCGGTGCACCGCCAGGTCAAGTCCTAAAAGTGCTGTAAATTCCCATCAATACATCGTGACCGTAGCCTGGATGCAGCGCAGCGAAATCCGGGATCAGTGCACCGACTTCCCGGATTTCGCTGCATCCAGGCTACCATCTTTCACTTAATGGCAGTGAAGGTAGTAGCCCGGAGGGGTAAGGAAACCTATCCCTAGTATGTCTTTCTTATTACATGGAAGGATGGTTTTCCAAATAAGACGACAGGGAGGTAGGTTGGATATGTTTATTCTTGAAAAAGAAGATACCACCCGTGATTGCTGCTGCGATACCGACGACGACAGTCGCTACGCCCATTGCATTCAAACCTGGTGCGCTGGCAATCAAGGCAACGGCGACGGCTACAATGCCTAAGGCTGCAATGAAACCACTTAAAATTTGCATATTGAATGCAACACTTTTTTCTTTCTTGACTTGATTTTGCCATTGATCCAAGTTCGAAGATAATTTAGTGAGCTCGGTTTCAAATTTTTCATGTTGCTTAGTGTTTTGCTGTATTTCAACCAATCTGCGCATGCGATCTCTTAATATAGGATTATTAGTGTCTTTAAAAGTTTGATAGATGGAGGCGCGGCGTGCATCGCTTCTACCCTCAAAGTAAGCATCGGTTCTGAAAAACACATCTATCTCAATGCTTTCTTGCGTGTTATGAATACACAGTAATAGTGCTTCAAGCTGTGTCGCTGAAGGTGTAGGAATGATTGAAGGTGTTGCAGAACTGAAGCGCTCCTCGTGATATTGACCGATTCCGTATAAGCTACCATCATCATGTTGACGAGACAAGGATATGGCATACTCTTCTTGTTCATTTTTCCACTCTTTTGATACAGAATCATAAGTTTGGGTTCCTGCAAAAACAAATAATGGATTGTTGCCGGCTAACTGAAGAAATTTACTATCGTTGGAATCAGCTTTTTGAGTTTTTGAAAATCTATTGAATGTTCCTAAAAAAATTTGCGTAATGCGATTGCCGGAAAGCTGGCGTCGATGTAAGTGGAGATAACAGACTTGATTTTGAGGCATACGATATAGACCCGCAGCCTTAATTGGCTGAAATCTTTGGAGTTCCGTATTAAAAACAAATAGCATTTGTCTAGGGGTGTTACTGAATTTTAAGACCATTTTTAATCCTTCACAAGATATTTGTGCGCCATTTTAACACAATTAAGTCATGATTTCTATCTTTTGTCTATTCGTATGATATACCTTCCATTAATAAGGGGCTATTTTACAAATCCTGTGCCATGATCTCTTCTATTTTTGCAGTGATTCTAGCTTGGAGCAGGCGATCGTGTTGAGCGAATGTTTTGGCTAATTTTAGTTTGCGTACCGCGTCACGGTGTTCGCCTTGAAGCATGTGGCATTCGGCTAGGGTGAAATAAGCATATCCTAACGTATGGTCGGCGGCTTGTGCTCTGGCTAATTGGTTGCAGATTTGAAGATCGTATTTGAAGGTTCGTTTACCGGCCAACAGCACCGAAGCTGCTTTTTTTGCCTGTTTGGCTTCTAACAAAGCGGTGCCATATTCAAGGGCGATAGGGTAATTATCTGGAAAATTAGAATAGAGACCTTGTAAAATATCTACCGCTGCTTGGGGTTCTGATAATCCTTCATAAATTTTTGCCATAGCAATGGCATAATACAAATTATTGGGGGTCTGAGTCCATAATGGTTTTAGAAGGGGCATGGCTTGAGCATATTGATTGAGAGACATGTATTGGAGTGCATGGCCATAGCGACAAGCGGTATCAGAAGTTTTTTGGATGCATTGATGGCTATAATACTCTAACATTTGCTTGGGATCGTTGCTTAATGTCGTGCGAATCAACTCTTTGACCAGTTGATAATTAGTTTGATCGGTGGTTATTTTTTTTGTGACAGGCGGGCACCGATTTTCTGCTTCAGCAATACGTTCTTCATCTAAAGGGTGGGTGCGTAATATGGCTGGCATATTATCGGTATAATGATACTGTGAGGCTTTTTGCATTTTCTTAAAAAAATCTGCCATACCATGCGGATCGAACCCGGCTTTTTTCAGCATATCGATACCGATACGGTCTGCTTCGTGTTCATTGGACCGCACGAAATTGATGCTGTCTTGCGCAAAACCAGACAAAGCACCATATAAAGCACCCGTGGACAGGGCAGGATTAATGATGCCCAGAGCGAGGCTAGCTAAAAGACTTGCCAACATGGGAACGCGCATTTGTTTTTGATGTTCAATCATGCGGTATAAATGATGTTGCCGCACGTGCGCCATTTCGTGCGCCATGACGCCGGCTAGTTCTGATTCGGTACCGGATTCTAAGATGAGCTGAGTATTGACGCCAATATGACCGCCAGGTCCAGCAAAGGCATTGATCTCATTTGATTTCACGATAAAGAAATCTGGTTGATTGATTTGAGAGAATTCTGCTAGTTGTTTGCCCAAATGGTTGATGTAATCGTGCGCTAAGGGATCTCGTAAGACGGCATTTGAATGATTGATTTCCTGTACAAATTCTTTTTCGAGTTGATCCAGCTCTTCATTGGTATAGGCAGAGAATGCTTGGATACTTGTAGAGCACAACAAGAAGAAGCAAACACATCCTATCGATAAATGCTTTCTAATGAATTGTAGTGAATCACTACATTTGTTATAATTCATGGTCGTTTCATGGGTGATTTTCTATGCACAAAGAGTATTTGCTGTCTGCTTTAGAGCAAGCCAAACTTGGTAGAGGACGCTGTGCGCCGAATCCAAGTGTGGGTGCTGTCGCTGTTCAGCATGGCCAAATCATTGCAGAAGCTTGGCATCCTGGTGCGGGTTTACCGCATGCGGAGCAAATACTTTTAACGCGCATGCCTCCCTCTTGTCAAGACGTGACATTGTATGTCACCTTGGAGCCCTGTAATCATTGGGGACGTACCCCACCGTGTGTTGATGCCATCATTGCTCACAAGATTAAACGAGTCGTATATGCTTATGCTGATCCCAATCCCCTCGTTTCCGCCAATGATTCGCCTAAAATATTAGGGGAGCATGGCATTGAGGTGATCCATTATCCCTTACCAGAAATCGATCGTTTTTATCAAAGTTATCATCATTGGCTACATAACCACAAGCCCTGGGTGACGGTTAAAATAGCCCAAACTTTAGATGGGCATATTGCCGGGGCGCACGGGATTAGATCGTTTATATCCAACTCTTTGTGCGCTGATTTTACCCATCAAAAACGCAAGGACAGCGATGTTATTTTAACCACTTCGCATACCATTTTGCAAGACAATCCCCAATTGACAGCACGCCTACCTGGTCAGGAGGTAGTGAACAAGCCGCTTGCGGTCTTAGACAGGTCTTTGCGTTTACAGCATCCAGTTCAAGCTTTGCAGATGGCAAAACAAGGGATTATTTATTATGATGACGCGTATTCGCTTGATTATCAGCATGCAGATTGTGCTTATTATCCTATGCCAGTCCAAGATGGGCATTTAGATTTGTCTGCTGTGCTCGGTCATCTGGGATCTTTAGGGTATCATGATCTGTGGGTAGAGGCAGGAAGTGTATTATTTACGGCCTTGCACCAGGCAGGTTTGGTGAATCGCACCCATATTTATATCGCGCCAAAGCTTTTAGGAAAGACCGGGCTACCTTTATATGCTAATATGGATGCATTTACATCAGCACAGACAGTATCTTGGCAAATCATGGATGATAATGTCATGTTAACAATTGATTGGTAGGGTGATGGTATGACAAGTCCGTTTAGTACAATTGAAGAAGCAATACAAGCTTTGCGTGCTGGCCAAATGATTGTTTTGGTAGATGATGAGCATCGTGAGAATGAAGGTGATTTGGTGATTGCTGCGCAATTTGCTGATGCTGATCGTATTAATTTTATGGCCAAATTTGGGCGAGGTTTGATTTGCTTGCCTATGGAAGCAGCGATGATCGAGCGTCTCGGGCTCCCGATGATGACTTCTTCTAACCGCTCGCCGTTTGGCACGGCATTTACAGTATCCATTGAAGCGGCCCAGGGTGTCACAACGGGGATTTCTGCCAAAGATCGCGCTTGGACGATACAGGTGGCTATTGATCCTAAAACAGGTCCCTTGGATATTATTTCGCCTGGACATATCTTTCCACTGCGTGCGAACCCGAAAGGGGTCTTGGCTAGAGCGGGACAAACGGAGGGGAGTGTTGATTTGATGCGCTTGGCCGGATTGACACCAGCCGCCGTGATTTGTGAAGTCATTAATGAAGATGGCACGATGAGTCGTAGAGATGATTTGGTCACCTTTGCGAAACAGCATCAAATTTTATTGGTATCTATTCATGATTTGATTGAATACCGAATTTTACATGAGAATTTATTGGAAGTGGTTGCTACATCGCGCCTACCCATAGAGGGCCGTGGTGATTTTACGATGATGTTATTTGAGAATGAAGTAGATGAATGTGAGCATTTTGCGTTGTTGAAACCGAGGCGAGATGAGCAGGTGCCACCGCTGGTTCGGATTCATTCGGAGTGTATCACGGGTGATGTGTTTGGTTCTTGTAAATGTGATTGCGGCAAACAATTAGAGCAATCTTTGTCTTATTTAGCAAACGAAGGCGGCGTGCTCATTTACATGCGTCAAGAGGGGCGTGGGGTTGGCTTGGCGAATAAAATAAAGGCCTATTCTTTACAAGATGACGGATTGGATACAGTCGAAGCGAATGAGCACTTGGGTTTGCCTGTTGATAATAGAAACTATGCTATGGCGTTCCAAATTTTGAAGCACCTGGGGATGACGACAATTCGATTATTAACGAATAATCCCTTTAAAATTGCCGCCATGGAGCACTACGGGATCACCGTGAGCGAACGTATCCCGGTTTTGGTGCCGCCTACTGCAGAAAATAAAGTATATTTAAGAACGAAACAGCAAAAGTTAGGACATTATTTAAGTATTTCGGATGATAAGTAGAACGTAACGGCTAATTAGAATAGTGAGCGATGCGATGACTAAGTATATTTTTATTACTGGCGGAGTGGTTTCTTCCTTAGGCAAGGGTATTGCTGCTGCCTCGCTTGCGGCCATTTTAGAGGCACGAAATTTACGTGTGACGCTTATCAAATTGGATCCGTACATCAATGTTGATCCTGGCACAATGAGCCCTGTCCAGCATGGTGAAGTCTATGTGACCGAGGATGGGGCAGAAACTGATTTGGATCTGGGGCATTATGAGCGCTTTATACGCTCTACTATGACGCAAAAAAATAATTTTACCACAGGTAAAATTTATGAGAATGTGATTAAAAAAGAGCGACGAGGGGATTATTTAGGTAAAACAGTGCAAGTGATTCCGCATATCACCGATGAAATAAAAGCCAGTATCAAATTGGGTGCAGAAGGCTATGATATTGCCATGGTCGAAATAGGTGGTACGGTAGGTGATATCGAATCTTTGCCATTTTTGGAAGCCATCCGGCAAATGCGCATAGAATTAGGGGCCATGAATACCGTGTTCATTCATTTGACTTTGGTACCCTATATTGCGACCTCAGGTGAAACCAAAACCAAGCCTACTCAGCACTCAGTAAAAGAACTCCGCTCAATAGGGATTCAACCGGACATTTTGATTTGTCGTTCAGAGAAAGGTTTGACGTTACATGATCGCAGTAAAATTGCGTTGTTTACCAATGTGGAATGCGAAGGGGTGATTTCTTTACAAGATGCAAAATCTATTTATCAAATCCCTATCATTTTACATGAACAACGGTTGGACGAAATTGTATTACGAAAATTGGCGATGACATCCGTAGCGCCTGCTGATTTGTCAGAATGGCAACATGTGGTGACAGCGCAGAGCATCAAAACCATGGTCGTCAAAATTGGATTGGTGGGTAAGTATACAGAATTAAGCGATGCCTATAAATCAATCAATGAAGCCTTGATTCATGCAGGTATTCATTCACAAACCCAAGTAGATTTGATTTATATTGATGCAGATAGCGTCGATCGACAAGGCGCCGCTAAATTGGCGAAAGTCGATGCTATTTTAGTGCCAGGGGGCTTTGGTGAGCGTGGTATCGAAGGAAAAATAAAAGCGATCCGGTATGCACGTGAACATCAGGTGCCATTTTTAGGGATTTGTCTTGGCATGCAAACGGCTGTGATCGAATTCGCACGCTCCATCCTCGGTTTGCAAGATGCTCATTCTACGGAATTTAATATCAATACGTCGCATCCAGTCGTGGGATTGGTTACTGAGTGGCAAACAAGTGATGGGCAAAAAGAAAAACGACATGCTCATGGAGATAAAGGCGGTACCATGCGTTTGGGTGCTCAGCAATGCTGTTTGGTCCCACATTCTTTGGCGGCGCGCGTGTATGGACAGACGACCATTTTTGAACGGCATCGTCATCGTTATGAGATCAATCAACGGTATATGGAAGATCTTGAAAAACATGGGATGCGTGTGTCTGGGAGGTCTGTAGATGGGGCGTTGGTTGAAATGATTGAGTTGCCGGATCATCCTTGGTTTTTGGCTTGTCAATTCCATCCAGAGTTCTCGTCGTCACCTCGTGATGGCCATCCACTATTTTTATCTTTTGTGTTGGCAGCACGCGTGCATCATCAGGCTAAAACGCAGAAGGCATGAATGCCCAGCCAACGTCCCGTGGCTTGTCCACGGGATCCAGCGCATAAAGCGTAGGACGTCGGCAAGCGGGATGAGTCGTTATCTTTGGAGTACATATGAAACTTTGTGGGTTTGAAATTGGTTTGCATGCGCCTTTGTTTTTGATTGCCGGCCCTTGTGTGATTGAGTCGGAAGCATTGGCTTTAGATACAGCCGGTTATCTACGCGAATTGTGTGCACGTTTGTCTATTTCGTTTATTTATAAATCCTCGTTTGATAAAGCCAATCGTTCTTCCGCGCAATCATACCGTGGACCGGGATTTGAGCGGGGCTTGCAAATTTTGGAAAAAGTGAAAGCACAGGTGGGTGTTCCCATTTTAACAGACGTACATGAAGACACGCCTTTGTCGGAAGTTGCTTCAGTGGTCGATGTGTTGCAAACCCCTGCCTTTTTGTGTCGACAAACCAATTTTATCCAACGAGTTTGTGCTTTGAATAAACCAGTGAATATCAAAAAAGGGCAATTTTTGGCGCCAGGAGATATGCAACATGTCGTGGCAAAGGCCAAAGCAAGTGGGAATGAGCAGATCATGGTCTGTGAACGTGGTGCTAGTTTTGGGTATAATAATTTGGTTTCAGATATGCGCTCATTACAGATCATGCGGGCGACAGGATGCCCTGTTGTCTATGATGCGACGCATTCTGTGCAATTGCCTGGTGGACAAGGCGCTTCTTCGGGTGGTCAGCGTGAGATGATTCCTATTTTAGCACGCGCAGCGGTGGCAGCCGGTATTTCTGGCTTATTTATGGAAACGCATCCTAATCCTGACCAAGCTTTGAGTGATGGTCCGAACTCTTGGCCTTTGAAAAATATGGAAGCTTTGCTGAGACAATTAATCGAATTAGATAGTGTTTATAAACGGCATGGCGAACCAGAATTATGCATTTAGCTGTATCAGATCTCAGTTTCGAGTATCCTACGCCAACATTGTTGGCGCGAACCAAACCTTTATTGCATCAGATTTCATTTCAGCTGGAAAAGTCAGAGATTTTGCATATTCAGGGGCCAAATGGCTGTGGTAAAACCACTTTACTAAAATTATTAGCGGGGTTATTTCGTCCGGTTTCGGGTCAAATGACCTGTGCTGGGAAAGATATTTGGTCCGATATCATCACTTATCAACACAATCTTTGTTATCTTGGGCATAAAAATGGGATCAATCCAAGCTTGACAGTATGGGAGCATTGTCAATTAGATTGGCACGCTGACGTGCCTGCGCAATCTATCGAACAAGCTTTGCAAGCATTAACGTTATGGTCAGTGAAAGATCGGCCTTGCTATCTGCTCTCTGCAGGGCAAAAACGTCGTGTGGCACTATTGCGTTTGCTTTTGTCTCCGGCTCAATTATGGTTGTTAGATGAGCCATTAGTGGCTTTGGATACAGATGGCATGGCTTGGTTACTGTCGTGTTTGCATGATCATATCGCACAGGGGGGGCAAGTAGTTTACAGTTCACATCAAGCTTTGCCTTGGCAAGCGGCTGGGCATCAGGTGTATGTATTATGACATCGATATTTGGATTTTTATCGCAACAAATGAAGCGTGAATGGCTGATCCAGATGCGACAAAAAAAATCTTGGCTAAACTCTCTGCTATTTTTTGCCATGATTTTACTCTTTTTCCCTATGACGTTACCTGCTGATCCACAATTAGAGCGGATCATGGTGCCTGGTTTGGTTTGGATAGCACTGTTATTAGCCTATTTATTGGCGGCAGAGCGTTTATTTCAAGTAGATTATGATGAAGGGGTCATAGATTTGTGGTTGGTCTCGGGACAACCTTTGACCCTGCTGGTTTGTGCAAAAGTATTCGTGCATTGGTTTTTGATGATTTTGCCATTACTGGGATTGATGCCCCTGATTGCGCTGTTATTTCATATGCCGGCCCATGTGATCATGGCCCTTTGCGCAAGTTTGCTGTGTGGTACGTTGCCGATTATATTACTGTCGGCATTGGCCGCTGCGTTTTCTACGGTGTTACCACAAAAAGGCGTCTTGATGGGGTTGGTCGTGTTACCTCTGATAACGCCGATTTTAATTTTAGGTTCGGCTACGACGACTGCAGCCATGGCAAACCTGCCGATAGGTGGGTATCTGGCATATTTAGCAGCGCTATCTTGTTTAAGTTTGGCGACGCTGCCGTCTGCGGTGGCGGGTGTGATGAAAACAAGTGTTTAGGATGGTTGCCAGGATGTAGCGCAGCGGAACCCGGGAAGTCGGTGGCACTGACCCCGGATTTCGCTGCGTGCATCCAGGCTACGGTCACGATGTATGACGAAGTTCTCATTAATAAGTTACTTTGAAAACGAACCAGAACGCGGTCTTTCTGTATCATCATGAGCATCTATTTCCCCCTGGATGGGGCTATAAACGTCAGATCCTGTTTTTTGTGTTGTAAAATCATAAACTTTCGAAGCGACGAAACAAATCCCTTTCCACAATTCTACTAAGGGATATCCAAGTACCATCCCAGTATACATGACAGCCTCAAATACATTATTCAAAGCAGATAACTCTGATTTATTTAATTTAGATAATTGCTTCGATTCGGTATGCCTAGCATCGTTAGGATCCGCATTCAACGCAGCTACGATATCATCATCTAGCATATACTCATCTTTGATACCCATACTCCCAGGGCTATTATCATTGGCAACTTTGTGATGATGTCTGGTTCTATAGATTGCTACGAATACGTCAACAAACCTCTGTCTATTTTGAGGGTTGTCGTCGTATTGGGGTAATGCTTGATAAAGTTGATGGTAAATCTCTATGGCATCTGCCATGATAAGTTCATGTGCGGTGCGATCTTTAGCACTTTTACAGTTGGGGATGGCACATCCCCCGATTTGGTTAGCCATATGATGGCAAAGTGCTGCTGTGAATAAGTTTTTATTGCGTCCACGGATGATTGGTTTTTTATTGTGCTCTTTCAAATCCTGTAAAGTACTAGCGGCCAGCTCCCATTTTTCCTGATTACGGGTTACCAATTGGTCTTTGTTGGTTAATAAAAAAGATTCTATGGTATTTATATAAGGCTCGATGCGCGCACCTAAAAAATGACCTCTGAACCAGTTCACACCGATATTCAAATCAATTAATTGCAAGCCACGATAGTTTTCTTCCACTGCTGCGATGGCTTGTGTTTTTTCATCTGTTCGTTTCGTATTGTCTTCTTTTCCCCCCATACCTAGATAAGATCCTCCAATACCAAAGATGTTTGCATCTTTTCTATGAGTTAATAATCCCAAAAACACTACGGGAGTTGAGATATTGGTATCTGACGGCAATCCCCAAAACTCTTGAAATTTTTGTTGCATATCGTTCTGAGTGGCTTCTAACATTTGCTGGAGATTGTATTGGGCTGATTCTAAATAATCACTAGGTGGCATATCGTAAGCGGTTGGGATACCTTGACGATAGGAGGTTTGCGTGCTGGTTTGTTCAGTTGCAGTATTTGTGATAACGGTTGTTTTTTTAGTCGCATTTGCCAAGCCTGGAAAGCGCCTTAATGTTGCTGGTAGTACTTTTTCAAATGCGGACCAATCTGCCTCATCTGAGAGATCTTGGGGTGTGATTTTTTTCAAAAAATGTTGCTCCCAAGGCCGCAATTGGCTAAACCAGGTAGGGGGATCTTCATGCCTAATTGCACGAAAAACAGCCTTAGTCTGCTCAGACATTTTTGGGACGACCACTGTTTCAGTCATTTGGGTGGTGATACTGTCTATGGTCACAGTGCTGACAATGTCTTCGCGTTTATGATGTTGCCAAGCGAAATAAGCTTCTCCCAACCTAATATCTTTTGTATTTAAATGTTTTTGACTAAGTTCAGCCAAATGTTCGATGAAATGAGCGACTGTTTCATAATATTGTTTGGTTGGGATCGTTGTATGATTGGGTGATGTAAGTGCGTCGCTTAACGCTGTTCTTAAAGACTGTTGTAGCTTGGTTTTTTCAGTACCATCCTGAAAATCCATATTGTCTAACGCAAAACAAGCGCCTTTTGTATAAGCGGTCAGCCTATCGCGCAATGCTTGTTGTGGGATAGTGGTTACTTGATCTGTTTGAGTATTCATATGATGCCCCAAATAAATGTCTTATTGATTTATTATAGTGCAATTTTTGCTTTTTTTCCTGAGCGCGTTTTTTCACGAAGGATGATCAAAATATTTGGCGCTGAATTTCAGCGCCAAATGGTACAACTAGGGGACAATATAATCAAACAACATACCAATCCTTTGTACATCAAAAGGATGATGTGCTCCGAGGAACTGATAGCTCAGGTAACCAAATAAGCTCATCAAACCAAGACAACGAACAGCAAAGATCGCGGTATAGTGTTTTTTAGAAAGAACGTATTCAGCATGCTGTGACCTACCAAAATGCAGGTAGTAACCTGCTTTCGCCATGCTGAGCATGCATGCCGCAACAAAAGATCGTAATGTTTTCATCACTGGTTGCTGAACCAACGAGTCTGTACTCGCAATAGCTTCCATGAGATCCACATGTTGTTGTAGTTTTTGATATGCCATGATAACGCTCCTTAAAGTTTACTTACTTCTTTCGTTCAAAACCACAGGTGTGTGGTTTCCTGAACTAAGGCTGTCGTTAGGGCTTTCTGAAGAGGAACTGTAATCAGCATCCCTAAATTTTACCGATCCGTAATGCGGCAATAAAGGGATGAATCCTGCGATACAACAAAGACAACTTGTTAGGTATATCTAAAGCAAACATCCCTGGCACTTTTGAGCCAGATTATAGTGTTATTGATGATCGATAGCATCCTCTGATTTGATGATCGATGCGTAAGATATTTCTTGAAATGACGACTGGAATATTTCTGTTTTTTTGTTTGTTGCTAGATCCAGTATTCTTGCTTTTAAAATGCTAGCTATGTCATGATTCGGCAGAAAGATATGGATATAAGCATGGCTAATAAAAAACGAAAGCTCTCTTTAACCTTAAGCGCTTTGGGTGTGGTGTATGGTGATATTGGTACCAGTCCATTGTATGCTTTGCGGGAATCATTGCGTGGTATGCCACTGACGACGATCAATATTTTGGGTGTGTTGTCTCTGATTCTTTGGTCATTGATACTGGTTATCTCTATTAAATATTTGCTCATCGTGTTTCGTGCTGATAACGAAGGCGAGGGCGGTAGTTTGGCTTTGTTGGCGTTGTTGAAGCAAAAAAAATCTTCTCATGAGTACCTCTTTTATTTGTTGGCTATTTTTGGGGCTGGATTATTGATAGGAGACGGGATGTTGACGCCTGCTATTTCTGTGAGCAGTGCGATAGAAGGCTTGCATGTTATTTCACCTGCGTTTGATGCTTATATTGTCCCTTTGTCCTGTGTGATCATGTTGTTTTTGTTTATGATTCAATCAAAGGGTACTACGAAAATTGGCCATGCTTTTGGACCGATATTATTGGTTTGGTTTATCACCATCGCAGTATTGGGCCTTTCCCAGATCCTCAAAACGCCTTTTGTCTTGAAGGCTTTTAACCCTTTTTACGCTTACCATTTTTTGTGGACCCACAGTACGCGTGGGTATTTTCTCGTGGGGGGGATTTTTTTGGTGGTGACTGGTGGGGAGGCGATGTACGCTGATATTGGCCATTTTGGGAAAAACCCTATTCGCTATAGTTGGTTTTTTATTGTCTTACCCTGTTTGCTGTTGAATTATTTTGGGCAAGGGGCGCATTTGATGACACATCCAGAGACGATTACGAATCCTTTTTATATGTTACCTCCTGGTTGGTTTGCAGTGCCCATGATCTGTCTGGCTACTGTGGCAACGATTATTGCTTCTCAGGCGGTGATTTCAGCCACCTTTTCATTAACCAAGCAGGCCATTTTATTAGGCTTGTGTCCGCGTTTGCCGGTGATCCAAACTTCTAAACATCATTATGGACAGATTTATATTCCACAGATGAATGTTTTATTACTGATAGGGGCCTTGGTTCTTATTTTACATTTTCAAAATGCAGCTGCGATGGCACATGCTTATGGTATCGCGGTAAACCTAGATATGCTCTTAGTGACGATCATGGTGTCGTATGCTGCACGTCAGGTGTGGCAATGGCCATTGGTTTGGGTTATTCCGATATTTGGTTGTTTTTATGCGATAGATTTGGCTTTTTTGGGTGCGAATGCACATAAATTTTTAAGTGGGGGGTGGGTGCCGGTGGCCTTTGCCTGTATTGTGGCTTTTTTTATGTACACTTGGCGCATGGGAATGGAGTATTTGAAGCAGAATTATTATAAGAAAAAAACCGAGATTTCGAAGGTGGCAAAGCAGTTGAATTATAAATCACTCAATCGACTCCCAGATGTGACTGCGATTTTTATTACTGATATTTACGACAACAGTGGTGGCAGTTTTCTCCATTTTTTAAAGTTGGCATTGGCTGTTCCTGAGCATATTTTGATTGTGAATTATGCGATGCATAATGTTCCCTATGTGGCCGAAGAAGAACAAATTGAAATCCAGCAAATTGATAAGATTATTTATAAATTAACCCTCCATTATGGGTTCATGGACACGGTCTCTATTCCGAAAGGATTAGAGTTGGTCAATCAAGACCATGTTTTGCCGTTTGAGATAAAGGTCGATGCAGCGACTTATTTGGTGGAAATCCCGCATATTGTTGCGTCTAAAGCAAAAAAAGCGCTTTTATTTTACTGGCAAGAGAAGTTGTTTGCTTTTTTAATGCGTAATTATTCGGCGAATATCAATATTGAATTTTATCAATTACCCTTGAATCGCACGATTGCGATTGGGACGTATTGTATTATTTAGATCGTCATGAAGTTTTCAACAACCTTTGTACCATCCTTGTAGACGTGGTAAAATCACGCATCTTTCATTGCTCTGATTGTTTTCTATGTGGAAACTAATAAAACAAATATCTTCCCCCAAATACTTTTACGAGCTGACAGGCCGATGGCATGCTCGTTTGGGTTTGGTGATGGTTTTGTTTCTTGCCATTGGTATCGTGTGGGGGTTGTTTTTTGCGCCGGAAGATTATCAACAAGGCGATGCCTTTCGTTTGATTTATGTCCATGTACCCTGTGCTATTTGGTCGATGGCGGTGTACTTGGAAATGGGGGTGTTGGCGATTATCTTCTTGGTGTGGCGGATTAAATTGGCAGGTTTGTTGTTATTGATGAGTGCGCAGATTGGGGCATGGTTGGCTTTTTTGGCCTTGATTACCGGTAGTCTATGGGGTAAGCCCATGTGGGGTACCTGGTGGATTTGGGATGCACGTTTGACCTCGGAATTGATATTACTGTTTTTGTATATTGGTATTTTGGCCATTGGGTATGCTTACCACAATACAGAACGCGCGGATCGCATGGCGGCTATTTTGACTCTGGTTGGCTTGGTGGACTTGCCAATTATCCACTATTCTGTGTATTGGTGGTCAACCTTACATCAAGGCGCGACTTTATTTCTGTTATCCAAACCACATATTCATCCCAGTATGCTCTATCCTTTGCTGATGATTTTAAGCGGAGTGGGCTTGTATTGCATGTGGTTGATTTTGTATAGAACACGGTCCGAAATATTATGGCGCGAGCATCAACAAACTTGGGTCAAAGCGATTTTAAAGAGGAAATTATGATGCATCATTGGTGGGCTATGCATGGCTATGCTAAGTATATTTGGTCTGCTTATTCTTTGGTCGTAGGGGTTATGGGCTTAAATGCCTATTATGCCTGGTCGCGTTCCAAACAAGTATTGCAGCATTTACATAAATGGGTGGATGGCCAATAAACATGCATCCTGTCCGACGGCGCAAACTCTCTGTGATTATTTTGGTGTTAGTCATCCTGGCATTGGCTTGTGGTTTGGTGCTGTATGCCTTGCGTCAAAATATCAGTTTGTTTTATACCCCTTCGCAAATCATCGCTGGGACGGTGCCCAAACAACATGTGATTCGTGTGGGAGGAATGGTTGTGAAGGGATCGATTTTACGTCATGCCAATGGCTTGGATGTGACTTTTCAACTCACGGATTATGCACAGACGATTCAGGTCAAATATCATGGTATTTTGCCCGATTTGTTTCGCGAAGAACAAGGGGTGGTGGCGCAGGGTCTGTTACAAAAAAACTCGACGTTTCGTGCCACACAGGTTTTAGCCAAACATGATGAAAACTATATGCCACCAGAAGTGAAAGCCAGCTTGCAACCGCAATTTTCAGCGAAGTTCAAATCATGAAATTATACATCGCCTCGAGTACCGTGCTTCCAATGAGCATGAAGTCTTGCTTGATACAAGAAAGCTTCGTAGCCTCTTACCCTGAACATCTGGATACCGCGGACAAGCCGCGGTACGTCGGTGGGTCGGAGTGTAGGCAAGACTTAGGAAGCGCTGTGCTCAGGATGACAGGGGGGTATTATGATTGCTGAATTAGGCGTTTATTCTTTGGTTTGGGCACTCGTATTTTCTTTGTTGTTGGTGATCGTCCCCATGTTGGGCATTTGGAAGCAAAATACGGTCTGGATGCAGTCTGCGACGACCTACGTTCAAGCACAATTGTTGTGTATTGTGTTGGCCTATCTGTGTTTATCGATCTGTTTTTTACGGGATGATTTTACCGTAGTGTATGTATTAGCCAATTCCAGCCTAGCATTGCCGTGGTTTTATAAATTATGTGCGGTCTGGGGTGGGCACGAAGGGTCGATGTTATTATGGGTCCTCATTTTGGCGCTGTGGACCACTGCAGTGGCTGTGGCCAGCCCTCATTTGGATGAACGGATCCGCGTCCGGGTTTTGATTGTCTTAGGACTGTTGAGTACTGGGTTTATTTTGTTTATCTTAATGACTTCAAGTCCGTTTACCCGGCAATTCGAGGTATTGCAAACGCAGGGTCGTGATTTGAATCCTTTGCTCCAAGATCCTGGTTTTTTATTCCATCCTCCTATGTTGTACATGGGATATGTAGGATTTGCGGTCGCGTTTGCGTTTGCAATAGCGGTATTGTGGTTGGGTAAGATAGAGTCTGGTTGGGCGAAAAGTCTACGTCCCTGGACCACGGCAGCCTGGTGTTGTTTGACCTTGGGTGTCACTTTGGGGAGTTGGTGGGCGTATCGTGAATTGGGTTGGGGGGGCTGGTGGTTTTGGGACCCGGTTGAAAACGCTTCTTTTATGCCTTGGCTCGTTGGAACAGCGTTGATCCATGCCTTGATCGTGGTGGAGAAAAAAAATCAATTTGTCGCTTGGACACTTTTATTAGCGATCACCGGATTTTCCTTGAGTTTGGTGGGTACGTTTCTCGTGCGGTCTGGTGTTCTGACATCGGTGCATGCTTTTGCCGTGGATCCTTTGCGTGGTCTGTATATTTTGATTTTTTTGGGCATTGTCATTGGGGGATCTTTGGCTTTGTTTGCTTGGCGTGCACAAACGGTGGTGCGGCATTCGTTACCGGATTTGGTGTCACGTGAATCTGCCATGTTGTTGAACAATGTTTTTTTAGTCGTGATGATGCTGACGGTGTTGTTAGGGACGGTGTACCCGTTGGTCATAGATGGCCTAGGCTTGGGTAAACTATCTGTGGGTGCTCCCTATTTTAATACGGTATTTACGATCTTAAATTTGCCTTTTTTGTTATTGATGGCATTGGGATTACATGTAAATTGGCAGCAGGATACGTTGCCGAAAATAGCGCATAAAATGCGTTGGATTGTAGGATTGGGTGTGCTATGTCCCTTATTGTGTTTTGCATGCTTGCAGCAACCCATGTATGGGATGACTTGTTTGGGAGCCGTGTTTGCTTCGTGGGTTATTTTTTCTACCTTTGAAAGAGTCCGGCAACGTCTGATTCGAATCAAAACAGGCAAAAAAATCTCGGGTGCTTTTATAGGTCTGGTCTTGGCACATCTGGGATTTGCGGTAACAGGCTTGGGTATCATCATTTCAAACACGTATGGTTTGGAAGATGATGTGAAACTGGCGCCGGGAGAGCAGACTTTGTTTGCGGGCTATACGATTCAATTTGTACGTGAAGAGCAGATGGTTGGGCCTAATTATCATGGTACGCGGACGACGTTTGTGATTAGCAAGCAAAAGCATCTCGCTACGATTTACCCAGAAAAACGTATTTATGATGTGGGGAACATGCCTATGACCGAATCAGCGATCGATGTGAATCCTCTACGTGATATTTATATTGCGATGGGCGAACCGGTGGGTGCGAATGCTTGGACGGTGCGTTTGTATTACAAACCTTTGGTGCGTTGGATTTGGGCTGGGGGTATCATGATGTTTATGGGCGGGTGTTTTGCGCTTGCGGATCGGCGATTTTATCGCAAGGAAGCCAAATGAAATTACTGCGCTTAGTACCCTGTACGATCCTGGCCATATTACTCTTTTTTTTAGGATACGGTTTGAAATTGGATCCGCATAAATTATCGACCCCTAAAATAGGGAAAAATTTGCCAAGGTTTGATTTGCCTATGTTGCTAGGAGCTAAGACACAGAGATTTACACCAAAGGTGCTGCTTGGTCATAAGAGTATCTTGGTGGTGTGGGCAAGTTGGTGTGAATCTTGTCGCGAGGAGCAAGCTTTTTTAATGAGTTTGGCGCATAAACAAGATCTGAAGTTATATGGTTTGAATTATAAAGATGATCCGAATGATGCCAAGCAATGGCTGGTGGATTGGGGCAATCCGTTTCAAGAAATTGGCATGGATAGGAAAGGGAAGTTAGCGTTTGATCTGGGTGTTTATGGCACGCCAGAAACGTATTTGATTGATGAACAGGGCAAAATTCAACATCGTTATGCCGGTGTACTGACGCCCAAGATATGGCAGAGAGAGTTTTCGCCTTTTGTTCAAATGTAGGTTGGGCCTTTGGCCCAACAAATGCGCGCAGCGCCGCGTTACTTTTTAATTGAAGCGCTGCGCTTTGTTGTTGGGCCAAAGGCCCAACCTACATTTGATTTTTTGGGACAAAGTCCAGTACTGAGGAATGAGATATGCAGCGTTTTTTATTCAGTCTAGGCTTATTTTGCCTATGCACACTCGTGTGGGCGAGTGCACGTTATCCTTTTGAGCATCCAGCGCAACAAGCGCAGTTTCAGGCATTGTTACATGATTTGCGTTGCCCGGTTTGTCAAAATCAAGATTTGGCGGATTCGAATGCAGCGTTGGCGGCGGACTTGCGGGATGAGGTGTATCATTTGGTGCTCGCACATTATAGTGATCAAGAGATTATTGGGCATTTAACCCAGCGTTATGGAAATTTTATTGTGTTTAAACCGCCTGTGACGATCCTGACGTCTGTTTTGTGGTTTGGGCCGGTGTTGCTTTTGTTGATTGGATTAGGAGTATTTGCGATGGTTGGTATCCGGCGTGTCCAGCATGATTAAATGGGTGATACTTCTTTTGGTGACCAGCTGTGCCCTTATTTTGGTGTACTGGCCATTGCGTAAGCAGCGAACTGTCTGGTTATGGATACTATGCGTACTGGGCTTAGCGGGATTAGGATACTGGTATTGGGGATCTTGGCCAGCTCAAGCACGTTTTACACGTCATCTAGAACGAGAAAAAGCGGCAGAGATCATGCTGCGTACGGTTAAAAAGCCAGGCGATTTGATAGCAACCCTCCAACAACACTTACAGAAAAATCCTCGTTCTGCGCGCGGTTGGTATTTATTGGGACGTTTGTATGCGAGTCAACAGATCTGGGACAAGGCCCATGCAGCGTTTGCCAAAGCGTATGAATTGAAGCCGCATGATGATTTGATTGCTGTGAACTATGCGCAGAGTTTATTGGCTAGACGGCAAGGGGACGATGCAGCCGTGGCTAGGGGAGTATTAAGCGCTGTACTGAAGAGGCATCCCCAACAAATGGATGCCTTGATGTTATTGGCAATCGATGCGCAACAACGCCATGCGGTTCAAGAAGCTTTGGCGTACTGGCGGCGGTTATTGATTTTGGTGCCGGATCAGTCACCTGAAGCGGATAGCATACGTAAGGCCATTCATGAGTTGGATGGTTCTTAATTTTAAAGGTAGATTGGGCCAAGGTCCAACCTACCTTTAAAATTTTTATTCAAGCAAGGTAATCCCTTCTGGTCCAGAAAATGCTATCCCGCCTATGTTCCCCGCATTTTGACAAGCCCCAAAGGACCCATCGCTATTGATGGGACATACTGATACGGTATTCGTAGTATTGTTCGTCACATAAGCTTTTGTGCCATCCCCATTTAAAACAATCCAAATGGGCGCATTAAATGTATTGCCTGAATCTACACAGGTTCCAAAGGTACCATCATTTTGAATAGGACAGATCGATACGGTGTTGGTACTGTCTGTATTGGTGACATACGCTATGGTCCCGGAGTTATTTAAAACAATTCCTAGAGGATTTGAAAAAGCAGGACCCGTGTGACCTGAATCTATGCAGGCACCAAATGTTCCCGCAATGATAGGACACACTGAGACAGCATTCACATGAGGAGGATAAATTTCATCAATACCATCATTGGTCACATAAGCTATGGTTTGTGCTTGGTTAAAAACAATCCCTTGCGGATAAGTAAATGGAATGCCTGTATTGCCGGAGTTTTCACATGCGATATGATTACCATTAATAGGGCAGACTAATACTTGCCCGGGTGATCCTGCTCCATTCGCAATATAGGCAATTGTTTGCGCACGATTCAATACCAGACCGAAGGGAACAGATAAAGCAGCAGAGCCCGTGTTCGTAAGTGTATTGCAACTAGTCAGTGTATAATTAGGTTGAACGGTACATAATTGTATTGAGCTAGTACCAAAGCTTAGATCATAATTTGTAATATAGGCCATGGTTTTCGCAGTGTTAAATGTCAGCACATTGGGACCGGAAAAACTGGCCCCTGAATCAAAGCAATCACCAAAATCACCATTAGAATGAATAGGGCATACCAATATTTTATTATTATCATTAGCAACATAAGCATAACTGATAGATACCTGATAATTTTGACAAGATAGCGGTCCATTGCCATTCAAACATAAACTCATATCAATAGTGCCTACTTTTCCACTGATAGTAATGGTTTTTGTGGTCAGATTATTGATTGAAAAAAAACAATGGCTATTCTCAATTTTTGTACATTCTGTTCCTGAATTCGGTAAACTATATCCGCTACTGTTGAGTTTGATCCCTGCCATAGAATAAGTATGATTCGGAATCGTAGTTGTGATGTTTAATATTGCACCAGTTTGAGTGGTAGTGCTGGTTACATCAAACAATGATCCGTTGTTTGCAAAGCTGATTTGATGACAGAGTATTACTACAAGATATAGGCATGACCGTTTCATGAAAATCCTTTTATAATTCATTTAACATCTGGCTCTAGCCTGAGTGTTTTGTAGCCCGGGTGAAACGATAGTGTAACCCGGGAATAGAAACTACTACAATAAACCTAGTTTGGAATGATGGTAAATCGCAATCTACGCCATTTGCTAATTCCAACAAACGAGCTAATCTTTTACATATACCTCTTCACAAAGTTGCAAGAGAAAGATGCCACATTTAGAAAATGAACACTCTTTTTTTATAGAACCTTTGCCACTTATTCACGCTGCAGTAAAGAAACTTCATGCACGCGGCGCGGGGCTTTTGAGTCGTATAAATGAAGATATTCATCAACTAAATGATTTGATTAATGAGTATAATCAAGTAAGTAAACACACAGACCGTATTGCAAAATTAAAACAATTGGAAGCAACACAACAACGTTTAGACGATGCCTATAGTGATGATCAGATTAGTTTTTGTTCTACTTTTTTTTCACCGGATTATCAATCTTTTGTCTATACAGCTTTGCACCAATCACTATACCAGCAACGTACTCGTTTACGCCTAGGATCGGATGACCAAATGAGCGCAATTCTTGAACCAGATTCTGGTCAAGAATTGTCAGATGTGCTTGACGGGATGGCTATGGATGAGATTGTACAGATTATGCAAGTTTTAGCATCTAGAGCATCTAATCGGATTCATCCACAATTGACAAAAATTGCCCCACTGAATGTGGCGTATCAAAATTTTTTAATCCAACATGACGTAGAGTGTATAGGTGGTGTTAATTCCAAAAATTTTGTTTTTACTCATCGTTTACGACAGCAGAGAATTGTACTGAAACTTGAAAATCGTTTGAATACTCCTAAAAAAAATGAACGTGAACTACGTGCTTTACTGAGTGAGAAAGAAAATGAACCCAGTTTTTTAGTTCCTGAATGGTCAGATCGCCGAGCTGTCTTTATCGACCCAGGAACGAATCAATCGATGATGCGCAGATTGACCGTTATGGATTACAACGAAGGTTCTACATTGCATGATTTACCTGTAGAAGCAGATAGTGTAGCACAACAAAATCTTGCAATTGATGTGGCATTGGCACAGATTATGATTTATAAAAAAATGCATTTGTTAGGTAGGACATGGACGGATGGTAAAGGCGATAATCTTTTACTGCATCGTGATCCCAGTACACAGTGTATGGTTGCAGAAATAGCCGATTGCAAAGCAATGTATACTTTTAATCTAGAGACTGGGACAGCCGAATTTGAAGAAGCGATTTGCCGTTCGATTGGTAGATCAGCACCAGAATTACTGGCCGAAACGCCTGAGATCATTGACGTTGATAAAGCGGCAGTGTATACGATTGGGAAAAATTTATTTGAGTCGCTGTTATGTTTTGTACCTATGGCGTATCAAGAATATGTTTCTCCTGTGAAAAAAGAGGGGGTAGCCTCTTATAAAAATGTTGAATTGCCGAATCAATTTTTCAATCATCCTGTTTTTGATGGACCCTTTAAAGCCTTGATTCAAGGTGCGACGCGAGCGGATCCTACGGCTAGGATATCCAATGATGATTTATTTTTAAAATTACTAGATATCAAATTTGCCCAACATCTAGAATACGCACAGTATCAACAAATTTCTCAAAATCTGAAACGGATTTTAGGATTTGATTTATCATTTGAAGAAAGACAGCAAAGAAATGAATTTGTTTTAAAATGTTATAAAGCTGTGTTGACTCCAGATCAGGATTTAGAGAGATTGGATCAACGCTTAACCCGCGTGATTCAAAAGTATGAAGCAAGACCTGTGTCGACTATTTATAAAGAAGCGTTAGGTAGTCAGAAAAAAGCAGGTTTTGATGAAAATAAAGGCCAAAGTCTGGAGATAAAATGAGTAAACAGGTGGCACAATTCTGCACACAATATGGCATTGATCCCGCGCAGAGAAATTTAGAAGGTTTACAGCACATAGCTCAGATATGCCAAGAAGTGATTTCTCAGGATTGCGTCTATCCTTGGGATACGTTTTCAGACCATGCTTTTGATAAATATTTGGAGTTTATCCGTGCGTATACTGAGGATTTTTTGCCTCATGCTACGTCACATCTTCCTAATATACCCGCTTTGCACAATAGATCCGCTTTGCAATATGCAGCGTTATGTGGTTATGACCGCTATATTCAGCAGTTCCAACATGAACCGAGTACGGTGATCAATGCACAAAATCGCTATGGTATGAGCGCATTACATTTGGCGGCACTTCAGGGACATTTGGCATGCTGTAAAGCTTTATGCACGTTAGGTGCATCCGTGACAGTAGAAAATAAGCAGCAACAATATCCGTTGTACTGCGTCTTGACCGATCCTACTCGCACTGGTGCGGCCTCTGCGGCACGCCAAGCGGAAGTTTTTCGTTATTTGTGGCAACGAGATCCAAACACCATTGACCATTGTGATCGTTTCGACCAAAATGCGTTACACCTGATGGCGGTTTATGGTCATATTGAGCTGCTAGAAGAAGCCATGCAACAAGATCCTGAGCTGGTTAAAAATCGCAATACCCACGGCACAGCACCTATTCATGCAGCGATTGATAATCAACAACCTCTTGCGATGCAAACTATTTTGACGCATGTACCTGAAGTTGCAAAGCTACAAGGGCATAAGCTGCGCATACCTCTGCATTATGCTGTTTTAGCTGGAGATGAAGAGATGGTTAAATATTGTTGTCAAATCAATCATAGTTCAGAAGTGATTAATGCCAGAGATACCGATGGTAAAACGCCATGGATGATGGCATCTGAGCTTCAGGATCAAGATATTTTGGATGTTTTATCTCAATATTCCCCAGATAAAACTCTGGGGTTTGGGAGATAATGGATTAATATATCAAATAATAAACCAACAGTCCCAAACCCACCAATGCAGCCACCGGGTGCAATAGGAGGATTACTTTAGGAACTGGTTTTTTACGGATGTCAAAACTGAACATCGTCAACCCACCCAATGCAGCTAGAATGAGGATGCTCAAACCGACCCATGGCTTGGTGCCAACGTGTTGGTAAGTGTAAAGGCCCAAACAACTGAGTCCCAGTATGGCAACGATTCCGTGTAAAAACACGGCTGGTTTGAAACTTGGGCGATCAGAGAGTAATTGCACAAATACGATGAATCCGAAAAAAATTGCTAAAACGAAAAATCCTAAGGCTAAATACAACGTGTTTTGCATATGATGGGTTCCCATTCAATCCATTGAAGGTCTCTAAGATAATACAATCCGCAGCGAATGGGAAGGGTTTGTTTGTTTTGAAACAATTCTGCGTATTGCTCCAATTGCACACGATGCTGAGTGATGGCTTGTGGATCGGGTTGTCCTGTTTTGAAATCAATGATCCAGAACACGCCGGTTTCGGTGAAACAGCGATCAATGATCCGTGTTGCTGCATTTTTTTCGATTAAGATCTCAAACTCGTTGCGTTCATCATGCCGATGTTCAGCAATCCATTGCCCACGCGCATCGTGAAAAAATGCTTGAATTTGGCTTTGCATTTGGGCCAAAGCGGCATCGAATTCTTGTCCAACAAAACCCATGCCTTTTAAATGCTGATGGGCCAATGACCAAGGGACCTCAGCATAAATGCTAGGGTGATACGTACAAATCCATTGTAAGATCGTGTGGGTCACAATTCCAATTAAGCGCGGCAGAGAAGGGGGAAATAGACATAGGCTGGGATCATTATGCGCGGTTTGGAGTGACGTGCGGGGAGGTGCTTGATAATACGAGAGCGGCAAACGCTGTAATAGTGGCAGCGTGCTGAGCTCATTGGGTGTCTGTGTGGCAGCCTGAACAGTTGGCGTCGTAAAGATTTGGGTTGCAAGCATATGCCGAAAGCTTTTCTTGCGTACTGCGCTACGACTATCTAAGAGATATAAGCGATGTTTGGCACGTGTGGCAGCTACGTAGAGCAGGCGCTGAGATTCGTAATACGATTTTTGCGCATCCAAATGAGTTAAATAATCGTAAACAGGGCATGCTTCATCGGCAACCGCTTTGATGGGGGAAATTAGAAATAAGTCATAATCTTGTTGGCGTGGTAGTTTCAACCAGCGCATGAGCCCGCGATCGGATTGTTGGGGATGGGCGCCTAAGCCTGGCAGAATGACGCAGTCAAATTCCAAGCCCTTGGATTTATGGATGGTCATAATCTGTAAGCGCGCTTGAGTCGTTTTTTGTGAATACAAGCGATTGAATTGCTCTTGAAACAAAGTAGCGTCTAAGATTTGATCATCGACCGTAAATTGTGTGAGTAACACCCAGTATTGTTCTAAGTCTTCTTGTTCAGCAGGACTTAACAGAGCCTCTTGGTGAAATTGTTCTAAAATGTGGCATAGCATGTCGACCAAAGGTAATTGTTGTCGACGTAAATAAGCTGCTTGGAAGATCTGATAAACATACTGGGCACGTATACGGCCTTCAGCGCTGAGATCGGGTATATCTTGGCTCTGTGCCAAAGTTTGATAAATGGATTTTCCATATTGCGCAATCACGAGTAAATCTGCCAAATCCAAACCGACCCACGGGCTGCGTAACCAGGCGAGCCATGCCAAACGATTTGCTGGCATCAAAAAAGCTTGGGTCAATGACCAAATATCACGTAAATGCGGCAATTGCGCGAGCAAATCAATGTCCACACCTTGAAACGGGATCTGCTCTTGTCGCAATAGGGTGATAATCGCACGTAATTGCGAGCGAGAGCGGACCAAAATGGCTATCGTTCCTTGCGGATAATCGCGGAATGCTTCTTGTAGAATCTCGATCACGCCTTGCGCCTCCGCCATGGGATCGGCATATTGTAAGGCACGAATGAAGCTGTCTGGATGCTCTGCTACCATTGCTGTGGCTGGGTGGAAAGAAACGGCACCTGTTTCAATATCATCTTTTTTGGGGAAAATGCCGGAAAATTGTTGATTGACCCAGTCTACAATCGGTACCGCGGAACGAAAATTCGCACAGAGTTGGAGAGGGGTTAAGCGTACAGGCCCAATACCTTGCGTCTTGGCGCGTAAAAACAAACCTACTTCGGCTGCACGAAATCGATAAATAGATTGCATCGGATCCCCTACAATAAAGAGGGTACGACCGTCATGTGGTTCCCAACCTTGGATGAGATGCGTGATCAATTCAAATTGCTGGATAGAGGTATCTTGAAACTCATCAATGAGCAGATGTTGAATTTGGTGATCCCAGTACAATGCTAAATCACTGGGTGTATCTGCATGGCCCAAAGCTAATTTGGCTTGATGGGCAATGCCGGTAAAATCGATGGTGCCCTGGTCTTGAAATTGTAAAGACAAATGCGCCACCAGTAAGGGCAAGACGCGAAATACCGCTTGGAGTACTGCCCATTGTTGTTCAGCAAACTCAGCTTTCGGCAAATGGCTGATCTGCAGCAGTGCTGCTTCAAATTCTGGTAAACTTTGGAGTGCTTCGCAGATTTGTTTGGACTGCGTTTTGATTTGTGTATAGAGAGGATCTGGGCAACGGTCGCGTTTTAATCCGATATGATGATCAAAGCCCTTTCGCAATGTTTGCGTTGAAGTGAGTAACAAACTGGCCAAGGCAACTGCCTGTTCGGCATCGATTTGCGTAAAACTTTCCCAATGTTCGAGTGCACTGAATTTCGGGTTGTCTAATCCACCATGCGTCATTAAGCGATTGACTAAAGTCCATAATTCATGTTGTAAATCACTAGGAATGGTTTGACAAAAACGTGCCAACTCATGTTGCGTCATCCAAGCCAATGCCTGTTCAAAATCTTGTTTGCTTTGATTACGGGCTAGAAAGAGGGGCGTCAGCCATTGATCGCGTTGTGTTAATAACTGAGCAAATAAAGGGATCAATAAATCTTGCCGATTGTCCAAATGCTGTAATAAAGTTTTGAGATCGGGTTGATAGGCTGCTTCGTATTGTGCATCTTGGACATAAATGCGCGCTGCTCGATGATACAAAATCTGTGGTTGCTCAGTGATAGTGGCGTAATGATGGCTATGTAAAGGAATCGCTTGCGCGAGCATTTGACAGAGTGCATCAATGGTCATAATGCGGAGTCGACTGCCATGCCGTAGTAAATGCCAGCCCTGTTTTTGATCGCGAGCCAAGGCTTGTTGCGCATACTGAAAGGTAGTCTGTTGATGCGGAGAGTTGGGTACATCCCCGGCCGCCACGTGGCGTAAGGCAGATAACACTCGTTCGCGCATTTCATTGGCGGCTTTGCGGGTAAAGGTTAAGGCAATGATTTGTTCGGGTTCTTGCACTCGTGCTAATAAGCGCAAAAACCGTTGGGTTAATATCTCGGTTTTACCCGAGCCAGCTGGGGCTTCAACGATATAGGAGCAATCGGGATCGGTTGCTGCGCTACGCTGAGGGTGATCATGGAGCATGATCATCGTGTGGCCAGATGATTTCTTGGGCCGCTTCTCTTAAATTATAGGATGAGCTCATGCAATGCCCGTATGCGCCGGTGTTGGCAATGAGGATGACATCCGATTCCACTGTATCTGGCAGAATGCGATCATAGCCTAAGGTATCGCCCGATTCGCAAATCGGTCCCACAATATGGGCAAATCCTGTATTTTTTTCATACAAGCGAGTCAAATTCACAATCGGGTGATAGGCACCATACAACATAGGCCTGATCAATGAGTTCATGCCTGTTTCGATGCCAACAAAGCGAACTTTGCCTTTTTCTTTACATTGGGTTACTTTGGCTAATAAAACACCAGATTCAGCTACAAAATAGCGTCCAGGCTCTAACCAGAACGATAGTTTTGGGTGTTGTGATTTGACTGTTAACAGGAGTCGATCTAATTCAGCCAGATCCAAAGGTTTTTGACCAGGTTTTTCAGAAATTCCCAGACCTCCGCCCAAATTGATATAGGTGACGTGTGGGAAACGCTTGATTTGATTGGCCAACATTGCCGCGGTTTCTTGCCATAAATCTGGAGATAAAATGCCGCTACCTGAGTGGGCATGCAAGCCGACCACATTGAGTTGATGTTCTTGCACCAATTCGGCTGCACGTTCTATGTTGTTGGGCGCGATGCCAAATTTGGATTCATTGCCGCCGGTACAGACAAATTTATGGTGTCCTGCACCGGTGCCAGTATCAATCCGTAAAAACAGAGGAAACCCTTTGAAAATTTCTGGCCAATGCTCCAAGGGATACAGACTATCAATCGTGACATAGCAACCGGTTGCTAGCCCAGTTTGATACTCAGCTTTGGATGCAAAATTGGGTGTAAAGAGAATATGCTTTCTGTCAATTTCAGGACAAACTTGTAGAACCATGGCCAATTCTTGCGGCGACACACATTCAAATCCAATGCCTTTGGCCGCTAAAGTACGGATAATACTGGGGTGTGGGTTGGCTTTCATGGAATAAAGAAAGGTGGAGATGGTTTTTAGTCCGAATAACGCATCGGCTTGTCTGATGACTGTTTCTTTATCATAAACGTAGCAAGGTGAATGGTGTTCTGCCAAAGCTAGCAAGCCTGCTCGATGGGTTTCCCACCAGGGCGTTGCTTTGGGTTCGGGTTGTCCAAATTCTTCATGCCAACTTTTGGAATAATAAAAACTCTGCGGATTGGATTCGATCAATAACGTATGCAAGCGTTGACATAATTTTTCCGCTTTGGATTCATCGACTACAAAGGTCAAATTTAAATCATTAGAAGCCAGTGAGATGAGATGGACTTGTTGATCATCAAATACTTCAAAGGTTGATCCCAATTGTGGCAATACACGTCGAATATGATGACCTACCAAACTGATCGCAGAGCATGGTTCGATAATTTTAGCACGACCAAATTGGTTTAAATCGTCTATGAGTGCTTCTAATTTGGCACGATAAGCTTTCGGCTTGCCATGGCTATCTAACGACAACGTCACATTGGATTCGGAGGTTGCTAAGAGATCCACTGAAAAATGGTGGTGTTTGAATGTGGCGAATAGATCAGCTAAAAAGCCAACTTGCTGCCACATGCTCTCTGTATCAATGGAGATGAGGGTGATACTGTTTTTGACTTGAATAGATTTAATCGGAGGCGCATCATCATCACTTTTAGTGAAAATATGCGTGCCAGAATGCTCGGGCATGCAAGTGTATTTCACGTACATAGGAATATTGGCTTTGCGTACCGGAGGGATACTCAAAGGATGCAAGACTTTGGCGCCCATAGACGCGATTTCTTGCGCTTCTTCATAGTTCAGGGTTTTCAATAGTCGCGCATGGGGTAATTGATGCGGATTGGCCGTATAAATACCTGGCACATCTGTCCAGATTTCACATACGGTGGCATTTAAAATAGCGGCTAATAAAGCGGCTGAGGTATCGGAACCGCCACGTCCTAATAGAACTGTTTCCCCTTGCGAATTGGCTGCAATAAATCCCTGAGTAATAATAACTTGAGCGCCAGATGTCTGCAATTTTTTGGCCAAGTCTGGGTTTGCCTCAGGCGAAACCCGGGCAGAGCAGTAGCTTTGTGTTTCATCATCAGGCGAAGGCATAGCGATCAATGCTTCGCGTGCGTCAAACCATAAGCAATTCAAACCCTGCTGCGCTAAAAACGCGTGCCCCAAGCGGGTCATCATGAGTTCACCTAAGCTTAAGACTTGCGCATGAATTTTGGCTGGGGCTTCGTGTAAGAGCGCGATACCTGTAAGCCATTGATCCAACTTTTGCATATCGGCATGCAGCAAACGCGGTTCGACTTCAAGTTCACGCGCCAAATCCAGCATGGCATTCACAAACTGGGTTTGTAAACTTTGATGTTGATTTAAAACGGCTGTTTCTACCATTTGCTCTAGTTGATTGGAGGCTTGCGAGCGCGCAGAGCATACCACCACAGGTTGTAAACCTGCAGCCAGATGCTTCTGGGTGATCTCAAGAATATGATCCCAAGTTTTTCGAGAGGATACTGAGGTGCCTCCGAATTTAGTTATAATTTGTCGCATAATGTTTAAAAATTTCAAAACGAAAAGAATAGCATGAATGTTCGGCGTGATTCAAGAATTTATATTTGACCTAAATTGATCGGCAAAAAAGTGATCAATGCTGGTTCGTCCGTTAATCGGTCTCTTTTTAGCTAAAATAAAACAAAAACGGTCAGTTTCAAGTTGAATTTATCATTTTCGCTCCCTTGTTTAATTGGGTGGGTGATGACTTTTTTCGCGAAAACAATTCTATCCATTTGATTTAATGATGCAATGGAGCACCTCTAAATTTACTAATGAGTCGCTGACGCGACAAGCTTTTATACCCCCTCACCCTTGATCCC
>CAMCUM010000020.1 GCA_945878975.1 Legionella genomosp. 1 | reverse complement strand
CCGAGAAAATAGGTTTCCCGACACTTTACACCGTGTCACGATCATCACCTTCCCAGGCTGTACCGTGATAGAATTTTAACATAAACCGACTGAGATTTTATATCTTAACTTCTCAAAAAATTGGTTTGAAATTTTCGCCCGCCTCTTTTCAAGAGGAAAAAAAAGATGGTAATGTCACGCGTCTTTCTTTATTTAAAAGGCCACCAGCGGTTATGTCTTTGAATTGTCAAGAGACCTTATTGAGTTGCAAATAACAACAAAATCGAGGGCGAATAAAGATTACAGTGTTACCGTTGGAAAAGATTGGTTGCCAGAACTGTTATTATGCAGGATCTTTGTGTCACTACCCTTTGATTCAAAATTTTTGGTCGCGATCATGTGTTTTCGACTGCGTGTTCGCTAGCTGAGCGGAATTTCTCACGGCTTCTATCATCACTTTACATCTGCTGATGCTAGCACTTAAGGCATCCACAGGACTGTCCGGACTCGTAGGATCGCGTCTCCCTGGAGAAACTAAGGGTATTTCATTTTCAAATTGAGTTAATAGGTGTTTAATATCCGTCAAATCGTTTGCAAGATCGATCTGATGGATTAAGGCTAAAATTTTATCATCGATTTTGTGCATCACCATTTTTAATTTAAAATAAAACAGTTGCTGACCAGCCGGGTCTGACTGAGCACCTATAGAGATCAAATAGTCATTCAATATTTTTTGACAGTTTTTCTTAAGGGTTGTTAGATTTTTTGTAGATTTTCCTTGCTCTTGAACAGTCTCTAATAAGTCATGCATCGCTTGTTCATCTTGCTTTTCTTCCTCTCCAGAAAGGTTAGGACTTACGGTTCTGGAGCGCTGTATATTTTCCAAAACGGCTTGGTCGATGATATGAAAACAGTCCTCTTGTGTATCGGCCGTGTTAATTTGTTTTATGAGTGATACGACTTGATTGACATGCGTCACACGTTCTTGTAAAGCATGCGGCGGAGTCGCCCTTTGTGTCGCAGGATAAGGCACAAATTCCTCATTTGTATTGAGAGTACCACCATAATACATCAAATATTCTCTCAATATTTTTCTACATTCATCTTTGATATGCTCGAGCTCTGAGCTTTGAACCTGCTCTAGCCTGGCCATGGCCGCCACAACTTTTGATTCATTGCGCTTTTTTTTACATACTTCGTCATAAGCTGTTGCTAATTCTATGATAGATTGCGGAGATTGCTTTAGAAAATCAACATTCGTGATATCTGGGCGATTTCTTTTGATGAATAAGAGTGCTTTGACAGTCGTAATGGTATGAGGATAAGTCGGTTGCAATTTTTCAAACCATTTCATATATGCTGACCAGGTATCTTTCCAAGCATCAAAGCTTGTTAAACTTGGTTTTCTACTTAAGCCGACCAATAGCATTTTTTCACGTTGATCCAATTCTAATGCGAATCCTATGTCGACACAGACTACCTCACCGCCAGGTGTTTTTACGAAATTTTTCGGTGCAGTTGCATCGGTTACAATGCGTCCGGTCGTATTAAAAACATCTAGGAGTTTGTCACTCATTTCTTGGTCGCTTGCTTGAACGCCTTGCACAAAAGGACAAACCCATCCTTTGCACGCTACGCGTTCTATTCTTCCCAGTTTGTTTCTCTTGGTGACTAAGCACGTTGCAAGTCTTGCTGGGGGTTGCAGTCCCCCATTTACCTGATTCCATAATCGCACAGAGCGTTCAGGAAAATCTGTTTTGGTTGTTTGATTTTTTAGGAGCTTGAAAACAAGATCTCCTTGACCATTCCCACTTCTAAAAGCGGTATTATAAGTACCTGCCCCCAATACTTTAAGGTCCAAATCTTCTGCTTGGGGCTCGGGGAGTGGTGGTCGCACTATTTGACGCTGGACAGGAGGTTCGGCTTTGCGTACTGGCTGTGCTAGGGGTTTTTTCTGGATAGCTGGCTGGTTAGCTTTTCTGATTTGCTGTTCAATACGAGATATATGTTCTGTTGTTATGTTTATTCGATTTGTGAGGGGGGGTATTTTGCTTCGTAAGCGTGATACGGCTTGGGTGTGGCTTTGTTGCAGTGCATCAATGCTTTGTTTGATTTTTGCCATTATTGCTTTTGCTTCTTGCATTTGTGGCGCTAACGCTTTTATTTGTTCTGGTGATGGTTTGGGATCGCGTTGGCTCAAAAAGATCCTAGCTGTCTCTACAGTTTGTATGATGATATTGACTTGCTGGTCAAATTGAATAAATTT
Organism: Legionella genomosp. 1; assembly: GCA_945878975.1. Classification (GTDB taxonomy): domain Bacteria; phylum Pseudomonadota; class Gammaproteobacteria; order Legionellales; family Legionellaceae. Next base: position 40,855 of record CAMCUM010000020.1, on the reverse strand, counting down.
TTGAAGTGCAAGATCTTCAGGTTTTGCTTGTTGTGGGTTTCCTTGATCAGTCTTTTTTTTCATAGTCTATATCGCGAAAAAGCTTCGTTATATTTAAGAATGGGTTATTTTTAGAAATTTGCAAGGCGAGGGAGGGTCTGTTTCAGCTTATATTTCCAGATTATATTTTCCTTAATAACTCCAAACCTTGTCGATACGCTTGGCAGGCTTCTGCTTGTTGGTCTAATGTTTCTAATAACGATCCCAATGCGTGATAGGCTTGGACAGTGGGTTGAATTTGTAGGCTTTTTTCTAGATGGTTTTTCGCAGTTCCCCAAACTTGTTTGTTAAGGAATAATTGCCCAAGACATAAATGTAGCGCCGAGGATTCTGGATCTTGTCGAAGGAGTGATTCTATAAAAGGGATGCGAACATACGCGGCATCGAGCTGACCATATAAGGCAATGAGCTCAGCGCTTTGCTTGGTTTTAAGACATTCTCGGATGGTTTTTTCCGCTATCTGATATTGATAATGATGTAATAAATAGCGGCCGTACTGAGTAATAATTTCAGGATCATGTTTCAAATCATGCGGCAGGGTCTGGATAGTTTGCGCTTTGCTTTGTTCTGGAGCAGGTTGATTTAGCCAAACCTGGATCAGTTTCAAATAAGCGTGTCTCTTGAGTTGGTGGATATCTTGCTCAGAGCGAGAGGAAGTGGGTTTGAGTTTGGGTAAGATGGCAAGCAAATCTGTCCAATTCTGCATAGCCTGGTAGACTTGGACATAGAGTTGTATGACGTAAGAATGATCTGGGGCAATGATCTGCAATGCCCTGAGCGTGGCTAAGGCTTCTTTCCATTCTTGATTGTCCACTTGGAGCTGTGCTTGCGTGAGCTCAATAGCGATGGTGGCATCTGGTGCAGCGGTTTGCGCTTGATGCAAATACTGATCTCGTAAATGATGGTCACCTAATTTTTCAGCAGCTCTGGCAGCTGTTAAGTAGTTGACCAACGGTAGGTCGACATTGGGTGCAGCTGCAATCAAATGTTTTTTGGCTGTTTGCCACTGGCCTTCGCTAAACTCAATCAGACCGCGTTTGGTTTTGGTTTGTGCCCGACTCAAACGGCGTGAATCTCGCCATTGCCGCCAATAATGAGGGATCCCCACAATATTTCTAATGGCAGATAACGCAATTTGGAGCAGAACCGTTAGGATAACCAGCGCGATTGCTGCAACCCAAAACGTTGATTCTATCGTCCAATGATGGATCATGATCAAGACGTATCCAGGATCATGCTGTAACCAAATACCTAAATAAACAGAGGCAAGTAGTACACCAAAAAGGGCAATCACAAATAGTATCATGAGGTAACCTGTTTATCAGATGTTTGGCTTGCATCGAAGAGCTGTGCATAAGGATGGAGGAGGGGAGGAGGATAGGCCACAGGTGTTTTTTGTAGGGTTTGCAAAGATTGCAGTATTGCTTGGGTTTGCGGATTTTTTGGATTAAAACCAAAAGAAATACTGTTGGCAGCGGCCTGTAATGCTTGAGTATAGAGTGCCGGGTGTTGCTCAATTAGCCCAAGCTCTGCTTGTTGCAAGTTCATACGAATATTCTCACGTAACAAGCTAATGTACTCAGGACTGAAAGGCGTCAATGCAGATTCTTCTTGATAACGAATACTGATCAGACCGCGTAATTGTTGCAGGCTGCTCTCCCAATTGTCGCGCCAGGTGGATGGTGACGCGGACGGAGGATTTGGACGAGTCTCTTTTGGTGTGTAAAATTGCGCAGATAGTTGCGAAATTTTGTTATGGATGGCCGTTAATTTGGCTAAAATGCCTTGGGTATCAACGGTGGGGATTTGCATGAGCGTAGTGATATCTTCCGCGATAGCTTGCCGAATGCGTTGTACATTCGGATGATTAGCATGTGCCATAATTTGGTCTGCATGCTGCAGCAAGCTTAAGGTAGTATGGTGGTCATGTGACCACGTAGCATCGACTTGAGCTAAATCCAAATAGTAACGCGCCTTTTGAATCTCCCAATCTTGGGATTGATACTGCTGCGCTTGGATCAGATTTTGTATTTGTTGCTGATTTGTCACAATTTGTGTAGATAATTGCTGCTGCATGCGGTCAAGTTGTTGTACTTGGTTTTGTATGTTTTGCCAATCTTTATTGTGAGGGGTTTGCGCATTGGCCGTTGTTGGGCTGTGTTGTATTTGTGTAGGGAGTGTTTGATAAAATAAGAGAGCGGCACTGCTCAATACTACGGCTAGGATGCTCATGCCCAAGGTTCCCCAGGATAGCAGAACTTGGTTTGATGGAGAGATTTTTTTGCGTGTGTCTGTTTCAGGCAAAGAAGATGGGGTAGGCTCGGTGTTAGCTGATATTTCGTCCATGGTCATGCATCAATCTCGTCAATGTTGTTATGATGTCGGCATATTCAGAATAAATCACTGTTGTGACATGATAACTATGTGCAATCTCTACCAGACGTGGGCTGATCACAATCCATGGTTTGGATTGTAGCCAGGTTCTGGCCCCTTCTTCAAATAAGATAAATAAATTGTCAATCGCTTCGTGACTCAGCATCAGTATAATATCGACAGCATTATCTTGCCATAATGCGTGTGTAAATGGCAGGTTTTTTTTGGGTACTGTCCGTTTATAGACGCTGACATGGTGGACCATTGCAGCGCGTTGACGCAAACTGCTTTCCAACAAAGGCCGGCCTTTTTTGCCAGAGATCAGTAATATAGATTCCTGCTGAATGCTTTGTAAGGCAGGCAGTGCTAAGACATGCTCGCTATCCGCGACGTCCGGTGATTGGATATTTTGAACGGCGTGTTGGGCGAGGGCATTGGCTGTGCCAGAGCCTATTGCGAAAGTTTGAATGGTGGATGGCCAAACCAACTGTTTTATCTGTAAGCCCGTAAAAAAATAATGCACGGCATTGGCACTGACAAAAATAGCCTTTTGAATGGTATGTAAAGGGGGGAGCATTGTTAGCCAATCAGTAGACAAGGCTTGGATGGCGAGTGTTGGCAGCGCTATGGGCACACAGCCTGCTGTACGAATTATTTGGTTTAAAGGCTCTGCTTGATGTGCGGGGCGAGTATTTAGGATGCGCAGTGTAGTAATTGTCTCGCTCCTTGTGCTAACAATTGTTGGGTGCAATCTTGGGCTAGATGACTGGCTTGTTTTTGTGGGCCAGTACTCGATCCGCTCAGCACAATTGTTCCATCGGCAGATAAGACTTTGGCTTGTAATATCAGCTGATCACCTTCCGAGCATAGCGAGGAATCTCCTGACACAGGGCGTTCCTCTGGACGACGTATGCGACAGGATACGGCCAATGGAACGTGACAATGCCCCCCTAAGATGGCATTCACTTGACGCTCGGTGTTTACGCAGAGCGCAGTCAAAGGATCATTCAATGCTTCGATAAAGGCGCGTATTGGTTGGTCGTCTAAGCGGCATTCGATGCCTAGTGCCCCTTGTCCACAAGCAGGTAGCATGAGATCTTCAGGGATGATTTCTTGAATCTGATCCTGTAAATCCATGCGCAGTAATCCTGCGGCAGCGAGAATAATAGCATCACAGGGTATGGTGCTTATTTTTGTGAGACGCGTTTGAATATTGCCGCGCAAGCTGATCATCTTTAAATCAGGTCGGTAAGCCAGTAATTGTGATTGACGGCGAATACTGGAAGTCCCAACGCTGGCTTGGAATGGCAAATCCGCTAGCGTGGCGTAGTGCTGGCTCACGAAGGCATCATAGGGATTTTCGCGTTGCGATATGGCGACTATGCCTAATCCGTCTGGTTGGATCGCTGGCACATCTTTCATAGAATGCACGGCTATGTCAGCGCGGTTTTGTAATAAAGCTTCTTCTATTTCTTTGACAAATAACCCTTTTCCACCTTGGGGCGCGGTTTGATGATCTAAAAAACGATCACCCGATGTGGTCATGGGCACTAGTTCGATGTCTAGATCTGGAGAGTGTTGTGATAATTGTTGCGCAATATAACGCGCTTGCCACAAAGCAAGCGGACTGTTACGGGTGGCGATACGTAACTTTGTAATCAAGCTTTATACCCATTATCATTGGCCTTGCTAGAATCGAGATCTTGTACCACGGCTTCTTCTGTTCTTGGCAAGACAGACTTACTGAAAATACCTTGCATACAGGTCCGCAATGCGCGTCGAGAATTCAACTCTTTCAGAGCGTCTAGCTTTGTGATGGCATCTTGAGTTGGTACATGTTTGATGCTTTTACGCAAAGCAACCACTGCGGCATTGATATCATTTAATAGTTCGTGGCAATAAGCACAATTAGATAAGGCAAGTGCCTTATCTTCCGGTGTCTCTGCACGCCTTTCTAATAATTCAAAGTAATATAATGCGCGTTCAATTTTTCCTAAAAAAGTAAGACAGACCCCAATTTGGTTGAGCACGGACGGTTCATCACAATCTATTTTCTTTGCTTGGACGTAGTAACTCAAAGCTTCTGAATAGAGATCGAGCATATAAAGATGATCGCCCATATCTGCTAGGCTCCAGACATACGATCGCTGTTTTTGAGGAATATAATCACGGTTTTTACAATGATTCAACGCAAGTTCAGTTTGTCCAATGGCTGTTTGAAGTTCTTGAAACTCGGGTGTGTCTGAGAATGCCATATCAACATACTGTAAAAAAGTGGTGACATCATTTTGCCAGTTTTTTGGGGGATATTCAATAGGGTTTGTATTCGGAGTATAGCGGTTTCTGCTACAGGTTGTCCCTCGTCGGAACCGGGTTATCTATCGCCATGGGAATTGCATGGCCACCATTTTGTCTGCGTTGGAAAAAAGTATAGCAATTTTTGCTCAGGATAGGTAATAGCATCACCGTACCGGCAATGACCATCCCTGTTGCGCAGTTTGCTAAGAGTACGCCAGAAAGTAGGCTTAAAGATATCGCGCCTAAGATGCTCAGTCCTGCTAATAACAGCATTGCTCCGATGGTGACTGGGACAGGCCGAGTCATCCACTGTAACCATAGAGACGGAGAAAATCTCGATTCTGCAGGGCCGAAAATTTGGTTGTCTATTTGGCGATCTGCCCAGCCAGAGTCTGGTATTGCTACGTCTGGCATAGGTGGGGTAGGGCTTTTGTTTAACAAACGTGTATTCACAATAGGTATCAAACTATCATAGTTATGTTGCAATACTAATTCTGGCTGATGCTTCAAAGCCCACCAAGCAGGTAAGCGCGCTGTTATAAAGGGTTGGTAGTCATCCAATACATGGTGTGTCTCGCAATCTGTGATAACCTGGTCGACAAAGGATTCAAAAGGTCCCTCAAAATCTTTTAAGAGACTCAGTACCATACGATTAAATGTGACTGAAGTGCGCAGCGCTTTGGCTTCTTGCTTATTTTCTATAAAAATATCAGCAAAAGAAGTTTCAATATTAAAAAGGAACTCGTGCGCGTAGTTTGGGCTGAGATATTCGACGTAGCATGCTGTCCCAGTTGAAGTGCGTAACGCGCGTCCACCTATTTGATTTTTTTCATCATATGAAAAAGTATGTTGGAGCAACGTTTGTAATTGTTCGTAAAAATGTCGCAACTCTGCGATATTGGTTCCTATTTTAGCGATGGAAACGTGTGACGCATCCACAATAGCACCAACGAATTCATGCGAATAACCAGTTTTTTGCGCTTCGGTACCTAATAAAACTTGGGATCTTCCGTCTTCAAATGCGAGCGGATCGTCCGTCACAAAGTTTGATATGGGCAGTACCGCTGTTTGTAATTTTGCTGCCAAAGTTTGAAAATTATTTTTATGCGTCAAAATGAGGTGTGTCAAAATAGTTTGTAGTTCTTGATTGTGAAGGGCCCGTTCTACGTAATGTTTCACATCTGTTTCTGAAATGAGATCAGGACTGATGTGATACAGAGAGCGAACAATATTTTGCAAGGTCTCATCTTCTGTAAACCCATTTGGTTGCTGAAATGCATCTAACAGTGAGACAGGCACTCTGCTGGCATGCAAAGTATTTTGTATGCCCACCAGCTCAGATAATTCTTTGGAAGCACCGCTTTTTTGTAAAACAAATTCTAAATAATGCACAAATAATTGATTGCGAATCGCGCTTTCATGACTATCTCGATGAGCAATTTCTATTTTCCCATCAAGTTGCGGGTGATCTTGTTGTGTTTTGGAAAATACGATTCCTTTGGAGACTCGCCACCAGGTATGACCAGTGAAATAATCGGACCATAATCCTTGTGACTGCTCCCCGGTCAGACTGGTAATCTGGAATTCTTTGGTCAATTTACGTTGAATCATATCTTGCAGTGGTAAAGAATAGAGGGTGTGCTGACCAAATGCGTTTCTAGCTATTTGGTTCACGGTGCCACTCATGCCAATTCTATGCGGGAGAATATTGACAAAGTCCTGGCTTAGGTAAGCCCGAGTAATCTGATTCGCACGTTGATAGAGAGGGTGGTCGGGATGATATAGAAATTGATAGGCGTCTTTATGAATCTCATCCGCTAACATCAAAGCGCTCAATATTTGGACCAATCTTTGCTGGAACAATCGGCGCGTGATGAGGGTGCTTTGTTGCGTTAAAAGATAAACGCCTTCTTGATAATCGACAGTTATCATCTTTTGTCCTATGCTTCGCGCGAGGCGTTCCAGATAAGCTACGAAGCCTTCTGGACTGAAGACAGGAACATGTGTGGATAATAATTTAGCAGCGTTGCCTTCTAAGCGACCAGCTAATGTCAATCCTAGGTGGCCGACCATATGATTGACAGCTTCTACTGTGCTTGACCCATATCGCCTATCTATGTCTTTCGGTTGTGTGAGTTGGTCAAGTTGTTGTGAGATATCACGGCGCAATTCTAGGAGTAATTGATAATTATGACATAAAGACATCTGTAATATATTTTGCCCTTTGTATGGGGTGCGTGTATCGATGTTACTGGGAATAGTTGAAAAAATTTCATTGAGATATAGAAAATAACTGCGATGCTCTAAAAAGTTCATGGGTTCTGTTTTTTCTGCGCCGCGTCTTAATTCTGTGGCTGCTGGTTCTAGTAAATAAGCAATTTGTTCGTCAAGCTGTTGCTTGGTGTGAGTATTGGCTAACCCACCGCCATTCGCGAGCAGAATAGCAGCCCGGCAATCACTTAAACAAGCTATTCTTAGTAGTATATTGCGCGTGCTGACTAATCTCTGTAATTCTTCTTTATAGTCAAATTTTTTGAATAAAAGCCGTTTTAACAGAGCGGCACTCATGTCCTTTAAATTGAGCTGACGCATCTGCCCTGTTCTTAGTGCTGGGGGTAGGTCTACGGTTTGATTGTAGGAAATTTGATAACGTTCATTTGGGTATGTAGCCTCGATTGGCGCTTGAATGTCACGGAATAAAGATGAACGGTTGTTTGTTTGTTCCTTGTCTACGCCTTGGATGATTTTTTCTAATTCATCATACAAACGCCGTAATGCGGTGACAGGAGACAAGCCAGTTTTTTGCATGATCAATTTCTGGCCCTCTATTAGTAATAATAGGCGTTTGATATCGATACTGTTTTGGTATAGCTCCAATTGATCTGTGTTGCCATATAGCTCATTCATAATGACAAAAGGATGTAAACCGTTTGTCCGGCAATATTCCAGAATACGATTTTGTAATCCCTCATCAATATAAGTTTTGATAGTGGTTATTTCTTGTAATGCGGTTTGGGCATACGTTTGGTAGCGTTCTAGAAATGCGGCATCTGGGATATCTGATTCATTTGTGATAGCACTTGATGTAATTTGAGATACGCCATTTTGTTTATTGATGACACCGACCATGACATCTGCAAGGGCTTTATCAGGTGTCATACAATACGTTGGTGCATAGTTTGGATCCTGATAAGATCTGGATAATGCTTTCAAGACGGTATTGATAATATAGGTTTTTCCAGCGCCCACACCCATATCCACAATGGACATATGAGCACTTGTTGGCAAACGATTTGCTTGATTGTGCTCGCTGATTTTTTGATAGACGTCGGTGATAAGGTGGACAAGTTCTATTTGATAATCATATAAACGATCCACTGTCAAACCAGAATCAGAATAGAGATACATCCCATTTACAATATGAATATTTAATCGATAAGGATTGCGCTCCACGCGCGAGCGCTGATGGTCTGCAGCCCAAGGTGTGCTTTGTGAGGCTTTATACATTTGCTGTGTCCAGCTTTGATAATGGTTTAAGCGTTGTCGTGTTTCAGAATCGCGGTGCTCATGCACCATGTGTTGTGCTTCTGTATAACCAGGATATTCCGGATGCCAGCGGTGCAAAAAATGTTGGTCAGCTTGTGTGTAGCATAGCGCGTACACCGTATTTGATTTGTGGCGCTGTTCGTAGTCCACCATATTGAGATAATATTTGGTTGGTGGGGTATTGCCAATGTGAAATTCCTCGTATCCTTTCCCTTCTTCTTGACGCATAGGTAATGAGATATTAGGTTGATTCGGAGTCGCTAAGGTCAGGGTGTGTGCTGATGGGGTAATTTGAACTTGAGGGCCAGGGACGAGCCTCATTTCATGATAAATATCATCTATGATATGATCATCTATTAACTTCGGTCCCAAATGATGCCATTCAAATGTGCCGTTAGAAATAAAGACGGGCTTGGTTCCTAAAATTGTTTCATAACCATGCACAAAACGTAATTGGATTTGATAAGCTGTAGGCATGGTTCCAAATCTTGTTTCTTCAGTTGGGACAAAGCCATTCAAACGATTGATGAATAATTGGGCAATTACGGGTCGTCCCCCGATATTGTAAGCCAAATTGCGAATGATGGCATTTTTTTGCTCGGATTTCAGCATTTGGATAGTATCGTCAATGGCTGTCTGTATCGTGTCATAAATCAAAAGACCACGTTTTGATTTTTGAGTGACCAATGCATTCCGCAATTCAAGAGATGTGTGCATAAAAACTCGTGTTGCCGCAAGTAAAGCGAAAAATTATAGCACAAAAACCTTTATTTGTACAGATTTCTTTGGTAATTCAGCATGGATGATAAGGTGTCAATTGGGGATATTATGAAAAAATGTTTTTTACGGATGATTGGAAACATTGGATTTGGTCACATACAAAGATAGGGTGATTGAGCCCGACTTACGCAAAACACCGATCTTTCGTTGGTTTTAGTATTTAATTCGGTCATTTAGTCATCTAAACTCCCTGATTAAATACTAAGCCTGAGTCCTGTGAGGGTGAGAAAATTATTCTGACGCAGTGGTTTCGTCAGTGTAGTTAAGTCCTGACTCTGCTATACTCCGCATATTTTTTGGAAAATCTATGTCTGTTTCTCATTCATTGCATGCCCCTTGGTTACAAGGCTTGAACGAAGCACAATATGCTGCTGTGACAGCGCCTATGCAGCATCTTTTAGTGCTAGCCGGTGCGGGTTCGGGAAAAACGCGGGTCTTGGTGAGCCGGATTGCGCATTTGGTGCATGCTGGACATGTGATGCTCGATGGCGTGTTGGCCGTGACCTTCACGAATAAAGCTGCAGGTGAAATGAAGTCCCGTCTGAATACGATTTTGCAGCAGCCTTTAAACGATCTGTGGATTGGTACGTTTCATAGTATTTGCCACCGTCTCCTCCGTCGTCATTATGATATTGCAAAATTACCGCAAGCATTTCAAATTTTAGATAGTGATGATCAAGCGCGGATAATCAAACGGGTTATGGCGGATTTGCAATTAGATCCCGAGCAGTGGCCAGTGAAACAAGCACAGTCATTTATCAATGGCAATAAAGATGAAGGCGTGCGCGCGCAGCAAGTCCTCTGTCCTTCCTTTGGCCCGATCAAAACTTGGGTGAGAATTTATGCAGCTTATGAGCAGGCTTGTCAGATTGCAGGTGTGATCGATTTTGCTGAAATATTGCTGCGCACGCATGAGTTACTCAGAGATAATCCGGATTTGTTAGCACATTACCAAACAAGGTTTCAAACGATTTTGGTAGATGAATTTCAAGATACGAATACCGTGCAATATGCTTGGATCAAATTGCTCGCTGGTCAGCGTGCTAAAGTGATGGTGGTTGGCGATGATGATCAGTCGATTTATGGTTGGCGTGGGGCAAAGGTAGAAAATATTCAGAAATTTTCTAGGGATTTTTCAGATACCAAAATGGTGCGTTTAGAGCAAAACTATCGATCCTCCGCTACCATTTTACAAGCAGCTAACGCTTTGATTACTCATAATAATACGCGTATGGGAAAATCGTTGTGGACTTCCGGTGAACAGGGCGAAAAAATAGTCGTGTTTGCTGCTTTCAATGAATTAGAAGAAGCACGTTTTGTGAGTGAACGCATCACGATGGAGCGCAATCGCGGTTGCTTATTGCAAGATATCGCCATTTTATACCGTTCGAATGCGCAATCCCGTGTGTTGGAGGAAGCCTTGTTGCGTGCGGGCATAGGGTATCGGATCCATGGCGGGGTACGCTTTTTTGAACGCGCGGAAATCAAAGACGCTTTAGCCTATTTGCGCTTAATTTTGAATAGGCATGACGATCCCGCGTTTGAGCGCGTGGTGAATTTGCCAGCAAGAGGGATTGGTGAGAAAACCTTGGATATCGTGCGAGTTTGTGCGCGAGATGAGTCGATCTCACTTTGGGCCGCTGCCACACAAATTCTGCGTGAGAATGTCTTGACTCAGCGTGCGGCCAATGCCTTAGTGGTGTTCTTGAATTTGCTTGATATGCTCCAAGATGAAACAAGGGATATGCCTTTAGATGAACAGATTTCTGCTGTGATCAATCAATCAGGATTGTATCAGTATTATGCTGCCATGAAAGGGGATGTGATGGAGTCCAAGCTCCAGAATTTGCAGGAATTGGTGAGTGCGGCGAAAGAGTTTCGGTATGCTGACGAGGACGAGCTGCCTTATTTGGTGAGCTTTTTAGCGCATGCTTCTTTAGAATCGGGTGAATGGCAGGCTGGTGAGCACGAAGAGTATGTGCATATGATGACGTTACACGCGGCCAAAGGTTTGGAATTTCCTTGTGTGTTTTTAGTAGGTATGGAAGAAGGTTTGTTCCCAGCGAAGCGATCTGCCGAAGAACCTGGGCGCATAGAAGAAGAGCGGCGCTTATGCTATGTAGGGATGACGCGTGCCATGCAACGGTTGATCATGTCCTATGCCGAGGTGCGTAGACAATATGGTCGTGAAGAATATCATCGACCTTCGCGTTTTTTGAATGAAATTCCCAAAGAATTATTGGAGGAAGTTCGTGCCACTGGGCGAGCATCGCAGCATGCGTCTTCTTCTAAGCCTATCCACATGCGACATGAATCGGGTTGGCAATTAGGTCAAAATGTGACTCACGCCCATTTCGGTTGTGGTGTGATCTTAGCGCTCGAAGGTCAAGGCGCTCATACCCGTGTGCAAGTGAAATTTGCTGAGCATGGAACGAAATGGTTGGTGTTGGCTTATGCGAATTTGGTGTGACTAGTATAGATATGAGAAATGTTAAGGTTTCACCCAATTTACCAACTTAGGATTTAGGCACCAATAACCAATAACGTCCCGAGCTCTTCATTTTCCCGGCAATGGCTGCGGCGTCGTCGCCGTTGCCCCAATACACATCTCCACGAACGGTGCCTTTGATAGCGCCACCTGTATCTTGAGCAATCATCAATCGGTGAAAGCTGTGTTGCTGATTGGAATGCGGATCAGGATAGGTCGTTGCTAACCAAACTGGCATACCAAGGGGTACCCAATCAGGATCAACTGCCAATGAATACCCTTTGGTGAGCTGGGTGCCTAAGGTGCCATATGCCCCTTGTTTATTCAGTATTTCAAAAAAGACAAAAGAGCGATTTTGATGAATGATTTCATCACGTTCGTCAGGGTGACTTTCTAAATAAGATCGGATACTTTGCATAGATACTTGATTTGCAGGGAGAATTTTGCGGTCAATTAATACGCGGCCAATGGCAGTGTAGGACAAGCCGTTTTGTCCAGCATATCCCAAATTCATTTGTTTGCCATCTGGGAGATTTAATAATGCTGATCCTTGAATTTCAATTAATAGTCGATCGATGTGGCTACGTAAATAAGCCAGCACAGGTGCCGTATCTGCGATAGCACCTTGATCAATTTCTTCACGTGAATAAAAAGGGCGTACTCGGTTATTTTCAAGGCGACCAAACAATTGACGTGAAGGTAAATGGGGATCAAAGTCGTTTAAATTGAGCCTTAGTATATTATTGGGTAAGCCATAAATTGGTACGTTATATTCTTCCGTTTTAGTCAAGCTGCCAGAGACAGCAGGGAGGTAGTATCCGGTAAATAAACCTGTGATGGCTTGTTTTTGAGAGAATTCCATGGGTTGGAACCAAGTTTCGAAAAAATTTTTTGCTTGGATCTCAGAGTCGGCTTGCATCGTAAGGGCCGTTTCGCAAGCAGGTCGCCAATCTTTCGCACGTAATCCAAACCAAGTGTTACCGACGGAGTATTTGGGATCCATCCGTAAAAAATGTCGGCACGATAATTGAAAGGTACGCAACGATGACAAGGCATGAGCTGATTGCCATCCTGGTAATTTGGCAAAGGCAATTCGCTTGATTTTGATTGCGCGCTGGATGGGGCTCTGAATAGGTTGCTGTGTCGTTTGTTGTTTGGGTTGTTGTTGGTACCATAACAGGCTTATTCCACCGAATATGATGCACAGACCGACCAGGATAGAGACATATTTATAACGCATGAGACCTTTTCACTACAGCTGCAACTGCTTTTTCAAGGATTATAGTTGATTTAAGGTGCAGACCAAAGAAAAATTTTATGACGGCTCGCCATACGAACTCAGAGGGCCTCTTGAATTTTTTTGATTCCAATGGTAGGGTGCGTGTTTGGCATTTCGTAATCTTTATATGAGGGATAAAATGAAGAAGAGTCTATTAGCGATGAGTATTTTAACAGCTGCATTTGGGATGTCATCTGCACATGCTGTATCCTCTGCTCTAAGTGCGCCTGCTCCAGCGCCAGCAACATCTTTCACACCAGCACAAATAAAGGAAATTCGAGCAACTGTGCATGATTATTTGGTTAATGAGCCAGAAGTACTGATGGAAGCTTCTCATTCGTTACAAAATAGACAGCAGGCTCTGATGCAAGCGCAAGCCAAATCTGCTATCCAGAAGTCAGGCGCTGCCTTAACGAGTGGGAATTTGACTGTTGCGGGCAACCCGAAAGGCGATGTGACGTTGGTAGAGTTTTTTGATTACCAATGCGGACATTGTGTCAGTATGGGCCCGATCATCCATACGCTGATTAAAGAAAATGCTAATTTGCGGGTTGTATTCAAAGAATTCCCCATTTTTGGTAAAGAATCTGAACAGGCTGCGCGTGGTGCGATTGTAGCTGCGATGCAAGGCAAGTATATGAAGTTTCAAAATAAGCTGTTCAAAGTAGGGAAGCGTTTAGACGAGCCAACTATTCTGGAAGTAGCGAAAAAAGTAGGTTTAAATATGACTACTTTCAAAACAGATATGGAAAGTCAAGCCGTGACAGATGTTTTGGATAGTAATCACAAATTAGCTGAAGCTATCCATTTAATGGGCACACCTGCATTTATCATTTTGGCCACACATCATGGTCACTACCAAGCCGACTCTGGCGCTGATCCAATATTTATACCTGGTGAAGCCAGCCAGCAAACCTTGCAAGATGGCATCAATCGTTTGGCTAAAAAAGGATAAGATACTGCCATGAGTCGGCCAGAAACGTTTCAAGAGATCATTTTAAGTTTGCAACATTTTTGGTCTGACCAGGGTTGCGTGATTTTGCAACCTTTGGATATGGAAGTCGGTGCGGGTACGTTTCATCCCGCAACGTTTTTACGAGCGATCGGACCTAAACCATGGGCCGCAGCGTATGTCCAGCCCTCAAGACGACCAACCGATGGTCGGTACGGGGATAATCCTAATCGTGTGCAACACTACTATCAATTTCAAGTTATTTTGAAACCCTCTCCTTTGGATATCCAAGAGAAATACTTAGAATCTTTGCGTGTCTTAGGTGTCGATCCCTTGGTCGATGACATTCGCTTTGTGGAAGATAATTGGGAATCGCCTTCTTTGGGTGCTTGGGGTTTGGGGTGGGAAGTTTGGCAAAATGGCATGGAAATTTCGCAATTCACTTATTTTCAACAAGTGGGTGGCTTGCCTTGTAGGCCTATTACAGGCGAATTAACCTATGGCTTGGAGCGTTTGGCTATGTCCTTGTTGGGCATTGAGCGTATCTTTGATATTCCATGGGCACATACTGCGCATGGTCTGGTGACTTATGGCGATGTTTTTTATCAAAATGAAGTGCAACAATCGGCCTATAATTTCGAACATGCCGATGTAGAGATTTTGCTCCAACAATTTGCTGCTTATGCAGGTCAAGCCAAACAATTGGTGGAACACAAATTGCCATTACCCGCCTATGAAATGGTCATCAAAGCTTCGCATGTGTTTAACCTATTGGATGCACGCAAAGCCATTTCTGTGACAGAACGCCAGCGCTATATTTTACAAGTCCGTGAATTATCAAGATTGGTTGCCCATTGTTACCAAGATCAGAGTTGAGGATATGCTGTGAGCGATTTTTTATTTGAACTAGGCACAGAAGAGCTACCAGTTGCTGCGGTACAAGAACTTTCAGAAGCATTGGCAGAGTGCTTTCAAGCAGCCTTACTGGCTGCTAATATTACCCACGGTCAAGTCAGATGTTTTGGTACGCCAAGGCGTATAGGGATTTTGGTCCATGATGTGGCTGCGACGCAATCGAGTCAACTGAAAACCAGGCGCGGCCCTGCTGTGGCGGGTTCTCGTGATGCACAAGAGCGACCCAATCCTGCTTTATTAGGATTTGCGAAATCTTGTGGTGTAGCGGTGGAAGATTTACAAATCCAAACCACAGAGAAAGGATCATGGTGGTTTTATTCAGAACGTACTGAGGCGGTCGCAACACCGACGTTGCTTCCGACGATCCTTCAACAGATTTTAACTGAGTTGCCGGTCCGAAAAGCCATGCGTTGGGGTGTCGGCGATGTGTCATTTAGCCGTCCAGTGCATTGGGCTGTGATGTTATGGGGACAGGAAGTATTAGAAGCGGATATTCTAGACTTGGTCTCAGGGCGCTGCTCATATGGGCATCGTTTTCATCATCCTGGTGCCATCACGATTACAGCACCGAGTGCTTACCCAGAACAATTGCTCGCTGCCAATGTGGTGGCAGATTTTAAACAGCGGGAAGCTTTGATTCGCGAGCAAATTACTCAATTGGCTGCTGCACAAGCATTAGAAGTCGTGATTCCGGATGCTTTGTTGAGGGAAGTGACCTCTATCGTGGAATGGCCACGTGCCTTGCTGGCAGACTTTGATCCGCAATTTCTCACAATCCCAGCTGAAGCATTGATAGAGGCGATGCAAGTTCATCAAAAATGTTTCGCGCTGTATTCTAAACGCGGCAAAATTGCCCCACATTTTATTGCTGTCTCTAATATTGATAGCCAAGATATGCATCAAGTTAAAATGGGAAATGAAAAAGTGATGCGCGCACGCTTATCTGACGCCGCCTTTTTCTACCAGCAGGATAAGCGTCATGGTTTGGCTGCACATATCCCTGCGCTCCAGCATGTTATTTTTCAAACGCAACTGGGTAGTGTGGCTGATAAATCAGCACGTCTTGCCAAAATTATGGCGCGCTTGCAAACCGAATTAGGGCTTGATCCAAAAGAGCTGGCACGCGCTGCAGTTTTAAGCAAATGTGATTTGTTAACCGGAATGGTGTCTGAGTTTCCTGATCTGCAAGGTGTGATGGGCTATTATTATGCCATGCATGATTATGAGCCGGCAGCAGTGGCGGTGGCTTTGAAAGAACAGTATTTACCGCGCTTTGCGCTGGATGATTTGCCAACGTCGCCCTTAGGCTGTGCCTTGTCTTTGGCTGATCGGTTGGATACTTTGTATGGCTTATTTGCCATTGGGAACAAACCTTCCGGGGTCAAAGATCCCTTTAAATTAAGACGACATGCTTTGGCAATAGCCAGAATTTTACTTCATTTACCTGGTGATTTAAGTTTAAGAATGTGTTTCCAAGCTGCTGCAGATGCCTATGTTGGGCATTTAGAAATGAAACCGTTGGCATTGATTGATGAATTACAAGCCTTTGTTTTAGATCGCTTGCAATCGTACTATCAAAATCAAGCGGTTCCGGTTGAACTGTTTCAAGC
Source organism: Legionella genomosp. 1 (assembly GCA_945878975.1). Classification (GTDB taxonomy): domain Bacteria; phylum Pseudomonadota; class Gammaproteobacteria; order Legionellales; family Legionellaceae. The sequence goes on along the minus strand of CAMCUM010000020.1, from coordinate 24,575 downwards.
AGTGCGTGTTTGCCAAGAAGATTGTTTATTTGATATGGCCCAACGTATGACGGCGTTGATTGCGTTTATTCAATTACCCCAAGCCCAAGCTTTGACTGCGATGGCCAAGCGGGTGAATAATGTCCTCGCGCAAGCGACGATCACTGTTGCGCTGCACCAGGTACAGCCTAGTTTGTGCCATATCGCAGCAGAGCAAACCTTATTGTCAGAGATAGAACAAGCTGAGCAACGGTTTTTGGTCCATACAGAATTAGAGTACTCAGAAAAACTGGGGATGCTTGTCGCTATGCAACCAAGTTTGGCCGCTTTTTTTGATCAAGTATTGGTGATGGATCCCGATCAAAACCTACAAAATAACCGTTTAGCAATACTGGCACGGTTACGTATTTTATTTAGTTCGATAGCGGATATCAGTCATTTGGCTTCTATTACCAAATGAGCTTACCCCCCCGTCATCGCGAGCAAAGCGAAGGATCTCTCCAGCACAGTCAGAATGATGGTGGCGTTTTAGGCTTTGATACAGTAGACCTAGCCCCACAAGCTGAAGCAATTGCGATGCAGCATGGACTCCGTATTTCGCAACATGAGTTGCCACGTTTGCAGTTGACCAAACAGGGTTTGGTTTTGCTGGTCGATACATTTTCTCCATTAAGCGTTGATTTTAATGCCCCATTGGGCCAGCGCCGCTTAGATAAAAAACATGGTTTGATTCGTGCATGCAAGCCAGAGCCGGGCAAGACGATTTTGGATGTCACGGCAGGCTGGGGAAGAGATGCGACCTTGTTGGCCCAATATGGTGCCAAACTCGTATTATTAGAGCGTCAGCCGATTATGGCGGCGTTATTGGCAGATGGTTTACGCCGATTGGTCCCGAATACCCTCGATATAACCTGTCTTCATCACGATGCGCTGACCTATTTACAAAATGTATTGCCCCAAGATTATCCAGATGTGATTTACATCGATCCTATGCATCCGGAGCGTCACAAAACAGCCTTAGTAAAAAAAGACATGCAAGCGTTACAGCAATTATTTGGCCCCGACAAAGATGCACAGGAATTGTTGGAACTGGCTCTGTATAGAGCAAAAAAAAGAATCGTGTTAAAATGGCCACAACGTTTAGCGCCACTTAGACAACCGCAAATGAGTATCGAAGGTAAAACAGTGCGTTTTGATATTTGGTTAGTATGATTGTTCTTCTCTTTTAGGGAAGGTGCATTTAAAAAATTTTAACGATATTTCCTTCGCCTACTTGTGGGAGAAAGGTGCCGGAAGGGCGGGTGAGGGGATAAAAAATGAAAAATCATTACGAAATTTTAAACGTTGCAGAAACGGCTTCAGAAGAAGATATCAAAAAAGCTTATAAAAAATTAGCTAAAAAATGGCATCCTGATCGCATACTAGGTCTGATGCAAGCAGCGAATCCGAATGTGACGGCGGCTGAAATCAAAGAAGGAAAAGAAAAAGCTAAGCCCAAGTTCCAACTGATCAATACAGCGCACGATGTTTTAAGTGATCCACAAAAGCGAACAAACTATGATAGAGCGCTCGCTGATCAGAGGTCTGGAAATGTGATGGCGACTGGAGTGGGTGGATTGGGCGGAGGCCTTGGTTTCTTCTCGCCTGTTGACCGGGAGGCCATGTTTGCGAATATCCCTGAGGGCAACAATCTTTACACCTCGTATGTACGAGAAATGTTGGACAAAATGGATGGTGAATTACAAAGAATCATCGACAAAGCGAGCTATGATGGGAGATATAGCAAGATAGCAGCGGTTATTTCTGATTTAAAAGGAAAAATTGCAGAATCTAAAGAGACTTTTTTGGGAGATTTTAAGAATAAGCAATTTGTGAGCACTTCAGATTTTAATGATTTTCTGATTCAAACCTTGTTTGCCATTAATCAGGCCATCGAGACCAAAGAACCAGAAATGCATAGAGGGCTCTTCAGAGGGACGCCTATTTTAAGAGAACTGACCATGCTAGTGATGGCAATATTACGCTTGATCATGTTTATTTTTCAAAAAACTTATAAATATATGAGGTCAGATAACACCCCGGTTTATAGCAATGGACTATTCCAAGGCTTGTTCAAACCTGCGCCTACTAGGACATTGAAGAATTTAAATGAGATGAAAAAAGTATTGGGACATGAGGTGGCGCTTGCTAAAATTCATGTAGAGGGGACACTTCCAGGCGGTAAGTCTGCATCTTCGGTCAATACTAATTTTGATTTTGATACAAGCTGTTTTCATATGCGGCGGTAGTAATATAGCCCGGGTGAAACGCAGTGTAACCCGGGCTACTTATCATTATTCATCCACGACCTTTCCAATACGCGTCAACAACGTACGCAGATCCACTGCGCCCACCCATTGTAAATCTGCTATCTCATGTCCCATATTGTCATAAAATATGAAAGTAGGGGGTGCAATTACGTGAAAGTATTGGAGCAATGCCTTGGTGTCCGCATCATTTTTCGAGAGGTCGACTTGAACGATGAGAATGCGATCGGCCAAATCACTCAGTTCTGAGGATTGCATGATGGTTTTTTCAATTTGTTGACAGCTGTCACACCAAGTGGCATAAAAATCTAAAAGAACGGGTTGCTGCGCTGTTGCAGCTTCAGCTAGCACTGCTTGCGTTTCGGATAAATTGCTGACAATTTTGCGTGGCGTCAACGGGCGGTTAGTTTGTACCGGTGCGCGTAAGGGTTGCCAAGGGTTGGTATGCCCTGCACTTGCCCCATACAGAATGAAGCCACCGAACACAATCAACATGAGGCTAATTGCTTGTGTGATCAGAGAGCGAGCACCGCTTTGGGGTGCGAAAAATGGTTTGAGACCTAGTCCAGAGGTGATAAACAAGGTTGACCATAAGAGCATACTGATAAACGGCGCGACCAAACGTGATAACAAATGGATGGCCAAACCCAATAAGATCATGCCAAAAATATATTTGATGCTATTCATCCATTGCCCGGCTTTGGGTAGCAGTTTCCCCGCAGAGGCGCCCAGCAATAACAAAGGGATCCCCATGCCTAATCCTAAGCAAAAGAGCGCAGACAATCCTAATAAGACTGATCCTGTGTCAGCAATGTAGCTCAAAGCACCGATTAATGGGGGGGTGACACAAGGAGAAAGCACAAGAATGGATACTGAACCCATGATCGCGGCATTTAGATAATGCCCGCCTTCATGACTACGCGTGATACCGGCAATCCGTGTTTGCCATGCTACTGGTAGACGAAACTCATAAACGCCAAACATAGATAAAGCCAATGCGACAAAAACCAGGCTGAATGCCCCAATCACCAGCGGAGATTGTAACAAAATTTGTAGATTGGCTCCTAATAACGCAATGACCGCACCTATGACGCCATAGGTCACGGACATGCTGAGCACATAAGTTAACGACAGCAAGAACGCTTTGCGGGTGGAAATGGTTGCGCCATGACCGATGATGATACTAGATAGTACGGGTACCATGGGGAGCACGCAGGGTGTGAAGGCTAGGAGTAAACCAAACCCTAAAAAGCTCAACAGGATCCATGCGGGATTGGCGGTTAGAAATAATGATTTGACGTCTTGGCTGGAACGGGGTGATTCGGTTTGTTCTGCTGGCCCGACAAGTGGCTGAGCTGCGGATTCTAATCCTGGTTGGACTTGTTTGAGTTCATGATCTTTATCAAAGGTGAGTTGGATATCGCGTGTTTGCGGTGGGTAACAAAATCCTTCATCTGAACAACCTTGATAATGGACGGTCAGGAGATACTCCCAACCAGACGTGGCTAATACGGGCACAGCCAAAGTTAATTTGTCGCGATATATCGCAAGAGTTTGATCTGGTTTCGCTAGTTTGATTTGCGGATCTGGGAAATTAATGGTTCCAATTCGTAGATGTTTGCTTTGCGGGTTTTCTATCCAAATGCGTTCTTGATATAAAAAATAACCACTTTTGATGTTCCAATCTAATTTCAATGTATTGCCATCAAATTGGCTAAAACTGAAGTGAAATACTTGGCTTTCAGGCAAGGGCGCTGACCAACACCACAGTGGCCAGAGTAACAAGCAAAATAGGTGGATTTTTATACGCATTCAGGTATCCAAAATCAATATACTTGACCTACAGTGTAACCAGTCAAAGAGGGCATGGCAAATCAATAGTAGCCTGGATGCAGCGTAGAGAAATCCGGGAAGTAGATGATACTGATCCCGGGTTCCACTGCGCTGCATCCAGGTTACAACTTTGTTAAATAACGTATAACCGGATTTTGGCCTACGACAAATTTAAGCAATTTAGTTAACCAAGTCAGGAGCAGCAGAAGCGTCTTGGTAAAATGAGAAGAAAATTTTTACGTCCCTCTTGAAAAGAGATCTGGGCATCCCCATATAGGATGCATCAGCGCGATGTTAATCCGCGTAAATTGAGTGAAGTCATTAATTATAAGGAGTTAAGTATGAGCATGAGTATTCGTCCTTTACATGATCGAGTGGTTATCAGTCGTTTAGAAGAAGAGCGCACATCGGCCGGTGGTATTGTGATTCCTGATAGTGCTGCTGAAAAACCAACGCGGGGCAAAGTGGTGGCAGTTGGTACTGGCAAACAGTTGGATAATGGTACAGTTCGTGCAGTAGCGGTCAAAGTTGGTGATGTAGTGTTGGTCGGCAAATACAGCGGTACAGAAGTCAAAGTGGATGGTAAAGAACTGGTTGTGATGCGCGAAGAAGACATCATGGCTGTTGTGGAATAATAATTTATCTATTAAAGCTTTAATTGGGAGAATGCAAATGGCTAAAGAATTACGTTTTGGCGATGATGCGCGTCAACAAATGTTGGCTGGTGTCAATGCTTTGGCAAATGCTGTACAAATTACAATGGGGCCAAAAGGTCGTAATGTTGTATTAGAAAGATCATACGGCGCACCGACTGTGACGAAAGATGGTGTATCGGTTGCAAAAGAAATTGAATTTAAAGATCGCTTTCAGAACATGGGCGCACAGATGGTCAAAGAAGTTGCTTCCAAGACTTCTGATACGGCTGGTGATGGTACGACGACTGCGACAGTATTGGCACGTGCGATTCTGGTGGAAGGTCATAAAGCAGTGGCTGCTGGTATGAACCCAATGGATTTGAAACGTGGGATTGATAAAGCAGTAACCGCTGTGATCAAAGCGTTGCAAGATATGTCTAAACCTTGTAAAGATGGTAAAGCCATTGCACAAGTAGGAACCATTTCTGCAAACTCTGATGAAGTCATTGGTGCTATCATTGCTCAAGCAATGGAAAAAGTAGGCAAAGAAGGTGTCATCACAGTTGAAGATGGTACTGGTCTGGAAAATGAGTTGAATATCGTTGAAGGTATGCAATTTGACCGCGGTTATATTTCTCCTTACTTTATTAATAATCAACAAAATATGACAACAGAATTGGAACATCCTTTTATTTTGTTGGTCGACAAGAAAATTTCCAGCATTCGCGATATGTTGTCTGTATTGGAAGGCGTTGCAAAATCTGGCCGTCCATTATTGATCATTGCTGAAGACGTGGAAGGGGAAGCTTTGGCTACCTTGGTTGTTAACAATATGCGTGGCATTGTCAAAGTGTGTGCTGTTAAAGCGCCTGGTTTTGGTGATCGTCGTAAAGCAATGTTGCAAGATATTGCTATTTTGACTGGCTCACAAGTGATTGCTGAAGAAGTAGGCAAGAGCTTAGAAACTGCGACTTTGGAAGACCTGGGTACTGCGAAACGAGTTGTGGTAACGAAAGACAGCACGACTATCATTGATGGACAAGCGAAACCACAGGATCTTACTGACAGAATCGCGCAAATTCGTGCACAGATGGCTGAAACAAGTTCTGATTATGATCGTGAAAAATTACAAGAACGTGTTGCCAAATTAGCTGGTGGTGTTGCCGTGATCAAAGTAGGTGGCGCAACAGAAATCGAAATGAAAGAGAAGAAAGCTCGCGTAGAAGATGCGTTGCATGCAACCAGAGCAGCTGTTGAAGAAGGTATTGTTGCTGGTGGTGGTGTGGCATTGGTTCGTGCTAAAGCGGCATTGGACGGCTTAAAAGGTGACAATGCTGATCAAAATGTCGGTATTGATATTTTGCGTCGTGCGATTGAATCTCCCATGCGCCAAATCGTCGACAATGCAGGCTTTGAAGCTTCTGTTGTCGTGAATCGCGTTGTGGAAAACAAAGGAAACTATGGTTTTAACGCTGCGACTGGCGAATACGGTGATATGGTTGAAATGGGTATTTTGGATCCAACCAAAGTAACACGTACTGCATTGCAAAATGCGGCATCGGTTGCGAGCCTGATGTTGACCACTGAATGTATGGTTGCTGATATCCCTGAAGAAAAGGGTGATGCTGGTGCTGGTGGTATGGGCGGCGGCATGGGCGGCATGGGCGGTATGATGTAACCCAAGCTTCTCTGTAAAATCAAAAACCCGCCTTTTGGCGGGTTTTTTGTTATTTGATAACCCTGATCTAAAATAAAAAGGGTTTTGACATAAAAGACTACACCAACAATTGATCAAATTTTGCCGCACAAATGAAATCGTTTTGTGAGAGACCTTTTAAGGCGTGTGTCATCAAAGTGATGTGGCAATAATTGTATCCTACCTCAAGATCGGGATGATGGTTTTCTTGGTTCGCAATCCATGCCAATGCATTCACAAAGGCCATAGTTTCGTAGAAATTCTTAAATGAAAATGATTTCTTAATTTGACAGTGGTCCGGAGTGACTGACCACTCACTGGCTAATTGTGGCATCAATTGTTTGATCTGGTCTGGCGTCAACGCTTGGCCAATCCCTTCACAGGCTTCGCAATGTTTTGTAGTCAATGAGCTCATCATTTATCCTTATTTATCATCTTGTTATATCAAAATACTCACGCAAAAAGCGTTCGTTTTGTGCTGCAGTGCCAATGGTAACACGCAGATACGAGTCCATGCCATAGGGATGCAGGGGTCTGACAATGATGCCACGCTCTTGTAATTTTTTAGCGATGATCGCCCCATCTTGACCACAATCTAGCGTAATAAAATTCGCAGCAGAAGGCAAATAACGCACGTGATGTGCGTCTAGTTGCTGTGCCATCAATTGGCGCTCGTGGGTGATATACTGTTGGGTACGTTGCACAAAGTCTTGATCCTCAAGGGCTGCGCAGGCGGCCTGCATCGCAATAATATTGGCAGTGAAAGGTAAATGAATTTTTTGAATGAGTGCGGTGATTTGTGGATCCGCAATGGCATATCCCAAACGTAAACCGGCTAACCCATAAGCTTTCGAAAAGGTACGAGTGATGACCAAATTACGATAGCGTTTGAGCAAGGGAAGGGTTGGAAGACTGTTGGGGGGTAAAAATTCATAATAAGCTTCATCTAAGACCAATAAAGTTGTGTCCGGGATGTTGTCTAAAATTTGTTTTATTTCAGGCAGGCCAAGCATCAAACCAGTGGGATTATTAGGGTTCGCAATAAAAATCAGAGCAGTTTTAGGCGTACATGCGGCGAGTAATGCTGCAACGTCTACTTGATAATCTTGCGTAGGTGCCGATACCACTTCAATTCCTAACATATGAGCTTGGATGGCGTACGAACTGAAAGCATAATCGTGAGTCAACATAGGTTTATTATTATGTAATGCAAAGCAGATCAGCAATAATCCGAATAAAGAATCCGATCCGTTGGCGATGGTCAACATACTCGGATCAACCTGCAAAAAATGGCTTAATTGTTGACGCAAAGGATGATGTGCAGACATGGGGTAGCGTGAAAGGAGGTTGGGATCTATGTGCTGAAATACGTCCATGACTTTGGGGCTACAGCCGAGTGCATTTTCATTAGAAGCGAGTTTGATGATATCGCTGATCCCGTGCTCTTGTGCAACTTCTTCAATACTTTTGCCTGGCACGTAAGGCGATAATACTTGAATCCCTTTATGTGGGAGAGTGGTAAAATCACAATTCATAATGCGACTCCTTGCAGTTGATCCATGAAATACGTTACATTGCTCCGATCCAACCGACAGCATGGAAGAAAAATGCGCGAACGTGGCTTTTCACTCACGGAAGTTTTGGTAGCATTGCTTCTGATGACTAGCATATCACTAGCATTGTTAAAACAACAATGGCAAATTAACCGCTTGCGGATGCAAGTGCAGAGACAAAATCTGTTGTGGTTGCAAGAGAGTAATCAACGGGAACAGGGTTTGACTTTGCTGGAATGCCTACTAGGCTTGACGCTGGCTCTGTTACTGATGACATTCGTCATGCAGCAATACTTGCATATTAAGCAACAATCTGATTTAGCCGTGCAAACTATGACGCAATCCTCACGGTTACAAACGGTGCTTGATATGGTGCGGCGTAGAGGACATCAAGCGGGGTTCGCAGCTTGTCTGCCTATCCATCATCTCGTCAGTTTCGATCATCGTACTCGAAAACCTTTGCAAACCGTAGAGATAAGTCTACAACCTTTATCCAAACTGACGTTCTATCGTATGTCAGATGATTTTGTGACCGTATGGCCAAGTGCTGCAAAAGATACGTTCACAGTCATAGGTAAATGGCGGCCCCACCACCAGCATGCTCTGATCATATCGGACTGTCAGCATGCCGAGGTCTTAGAGAAGTATTATATGTCTGCACATGACATTCATTTTTCCCAAGCAACCCGGTTTTCTTATCATCCGCCAATTTATTTGGGGGAATGGGTCACAGAATCTTTTTGGGTCTCAAAGAATGCGCATGGGCAATCGGCTTTATTCTATATGCAACATCAGCACGCAGAAGAATTATTGGCAGGAGTCAATGCGATGCAGGCGTATCTGACAAATCGAAAACGGAGGCATGTTTTGCATGTCAGCATGGATCTTAAGACAGCAGAGTCTCTTTCACTCGCAATTTGGATGCATCATCTATGAAACGGCAGGGATTTGTCTTGATCACAGTTATTCTGATGTTGACTGTGATGAGCTTATTGGTGGTGGCGAATATGCGATGGGTGACTTTGTATTGGAAGCGTCAGATGGATTTGCAGCGCTTTCAGGAAAACATGATTCAATTTGATCAAATGGTATACAAAATGGCTGATGGATTTGATGATCATCCGCGGGCTTCTTGTTTTATAAACACACAAGATACGGAGCAATTAAAACAAACTATTTGGCACAATGGTTGTAAATTATCGCCTTACTATCGTTATGGGGTGACTGATTTGGGGGTATATCCCTGTGTTAAATTCTCACCCACACTCAGTACGCATCATTGGTTGCTCTCGGTAATGGATGAACGTTTACCGCACAGAATGCTGCAATGCCACATAGCAACGCCTATTCTAGAGCAAGCTTGCCCAAAAAGGCAGGTTGTTATGATTCAAGATGGTTTTTTAACGCGAAGATTAGTTTAATTTATTAAGTAGCCTATACTTCATTTATAACATCCGATCTGGTATCGCACTATTATGAAGCGTAAACCTGAGGTGGTAAAGCAAGCGCAATTAGCTGTGTTGGAAGTGTGCTCTGGTAAGGAAACCTTGCGTACAAGCGGGGTATCAACCTGTATATGTCTATTGGCAAAAGGACAGTATGGCGCACATTCCTTTATTGCGATGTACCATTGGGAGGGTTTTTCAGAATCTTTGGATAAACAAGCAGTAAATGCTTCGGAGCAAGCCATTGCAGAAATCACTACGGTCCTAGCCCAATATGCACTGGGAATCAAACGCAGTTTTTCTAGAGCGAGCCGCGAAGAAAAGCCTGTGCTTGAGAGCATGCATATTATTGGGGGAGAAAGGGGGACGCCATATCTCTCTGGGACAGAATTAGAAGTAGAGACACTCAGGCAATGTTTGCCGGAGCTCTGTGAAGAGTATTTTCAAATCACCCCTGAAACGCGTTACGATTATAAAACTTATCTGACAGACAGTTATGCCTGTCATTCAAATACGGTGATTTTTAAGCCATCTGGTGTGAAGATTATCTCAGATGATTTGGACGAAGAGGATGACACTACAAGCGAAGATATCTCGGATTTTTTTCCAGAAAAATCTGAAGAGCGTTTGCCACGACGTCGACGGATCCGTTAATATATGGTATGTGCAAGATGTCTGTGACTATTTGTGGCAAGATTACTAGATTTATCTATTTTTAAACGAAATCGTTCGTTTTCCCTCATCTACTTTGGGCAGTTTATATCCTTTATTGGTACGATGATCACCATGGTGGTGTTGCCATATCAAGTCTACCAAAGCACTCATTCTACTATGTTGGTGGGGCTGCTCAGTTTTGTGCAATTGTTGCCACTCTTATTTACGGCATTACTCGGTGGTGTGTTGGCGGATCGCTATCCTAGGCGGCGTTTGTTGTTGTTGAGTGAATGTTTATTGGCAGTCAGTTGTGGTTTGCTGGTGTGGAATGCTTGCCAATCCACGCCTAGTATGCCGATAGTATTCGTGGTGGCCAGTCTCATGTCAGCCATCACGGGATTGCATCGTCCAGCATTTGATGGGGCGATCCAGCAATTAGTTCAGGGGGAAGATTATAAGACCGTTGGGGCTTTGCATACGTTTGAGTATAGTTTTTGCATGATTATAGGGCCGTCTATGGCGGGGTTTATCGTTGCAAAATTTGGAATTGCATTCACTTATGGTATGGATTTATTGACGTATGTGGGATCGATCATCGCTTTGATTTTGTTACGCGAATTACCCCCGTCGGCAGTGCAAGCAACAAGCACTGTGTTTGAAGCGTTACGAGAAGGGGTTCAATTTGCTTGGAAACGCCAAGTTTTGTTGGGGAGTTATGGGGTCGATTTTATTGCCATGGTGTTTGCGGTCCCGAATGCCTTGTTTCCCGCTATTGCATTGTCTATTGGGGGTGTCAAAACATTAGGATTGATGTTTGCTGCACCTGCTGTGGGTGCGTTGCTGATTTCAATATGGAGTGGCTGGACTGCTTCTATCAAACAGGAAGGGAAGGCGATAGCGATTTCAGCACTTTGTTGGGGCGCAACCATGATAGGCTTCGGTTTTTCTCATTCGTTAGCTTGGGCTTTGTTCTTTCTTGCTTTATCGGGTGCATTTGATGCTTGTAGTGGGATTTTTCGTGTGAGCTTGTGGAATAACAACATTCCACAAGATTTTCGTGGACGCCTGGCTGGGATTGAAATGCTGTCTTATCTCAGTGGCCCCAAATTAGGTGACACCCGAGCGGGTATCATGGCTGCTACGTTGGGCATTGCCCCCGCCATTGTGATAGGCGGGGTATTGTGCATGTTCGGCGTAGGCTATTGCTGTTACCGTATGCCGGAGTTTTGGCGGTATCGAACAAAATAGGTATATTATTCGCAAACGTATTCTGTGACACAGTTATGGAGCTGATCACAGCGCGAGACATGCCCACAGTCACCATATCCGTAATAGGCACCAGCTGGTACACCAACCACGACCCCAGGTGCAACCCAACCATTATAGTAGGATCCATGATAGTACCCATCACGTCCATAACCACCAGCGCCATAACTGCCACCATGATAATAACCGCCGCCATGACCACCAGCTACCCAAGCAACAGCATCGAAAGATAAAACAGAGCCTAACACACCAACGATCAACCAAGTACAATTGTTCATAATATGCTCCAATTGATTGCATAATGTAATTATAGACCATAAATCAAGAGGTTGGTGCTGTCTTTTGACATTCCTGAATATATCACCAAAATAAATTAGCAAGGCCTGATCACCTTATAAATGCAGGGTAATCAGGCTTTTTTATTTCTAAAATCGATCACCCATTGGGTGAAATAACGCAATACAAAAATACCAGCTCCCCGGTGTGGCCTGTGAGAGCATATTTTTTATTTATTTGTCAGGAATATGAGTAAAAATGATAAATTCAACTTGAAACTGACCGTTTTTGTTTTATTTTAGCTAAAAAGAGACCGATTAACGGACGAACCAGCATTGATCACTTTTTTGCCGATCAATTTAGGCATTCCTTTTACCTTTTATTTTTTTTAAAAATAAGCTATCATGACACGCTTTTAAAAAACCTTGCCTTACCGAAATTGTTTTGGAAGGCTTTATCCATGAGGATGATGTATGAGACATTACGAAGTTGTTTTCCTAGTTCACCCAGATCAGACTGAACAAGTTCCTGGTATGTTGGAACGTTATGAAGCTATTATCAATAAACAAAACGGTGTTATCCATCGGAAAGAAGATTGGGGACGTCGCCAGCTCGCTTATCCTATACAAGATGTTCACAAAGCACATTATATTTTGATGAATATTGAATGTGATCAAGTGGCATTAGACGAATTGAAGACAGCGTTTAAATTTAATGATGCGGTGTTGCGACATTTAATCATTAAAAAGGACGAGGCCATCAAAACTGAATCTGTGATGATGAAAAAAGAATTAAAAGACTCGCGCGACGCGGGTTAATAGGAGAAAAACATGTCTACTTATTTTCGACGTAACAAAAAAATGCATCAAACTGACAATACGGTGAGCATTGATTACAAAGATGTTAATTTTCTAAAAAACTATATTAGTGAAACTGGTAAAATAGTCCCAGCCCGTATTACTGGCATGAGCGCACACGCGCAGCGCAAAGTCACAATGGCTATTAAATACGCGAGACTATTGGCTTTGCTACCTTATTGCGATAGCCATCGGTAATCGATGTGTTGCGCTTGAGGGGATTGTTTAAAAAGCAAGCTGAACTTATTTTGGCTTCACGCAAGCAAGCTACTTTGTATGCGGTGATATTAGCCTTGTTGCCTTATTGTACTTGGTTTGCCATGGTTGTGATTGCACTGGTCACCTTACGCAAAGGGCAAAAAGAGGGTGCTCGGATCCTTGTGACTGTGATGTTGGTGCATGGGTCCTTGTTATCGACAGCTATGCCGCTTTACGCTGTCATATGCAATATGTTTCTGGTTTTTGTGCCAGTGTATGTTGCTGCTTATGTGCTGCGTGCGATGTCTAGTTGGCAAGCTGTTGGTGCGGTATTGTTTTTTCTGGTGATACTGAGTTCGGTTTTTATCCAGCAAATGGTTCCAGAATGGGTCATGTCGCAGTATGCGATGTTCCAGTCTATTGTACAGGCCTCTCAATCTGAACATGTTCTGACCAAATGGCTGGACGACGCGACCGGTGTGCCGGCTTTGGCGATGGCTAATTACACATTAGGCATTCAACTGATGAGTGCGGTGTTGTCAGTATGGTCAGCGTTGCTGTTAGCTCGCTCTTTGCAATCACAACTTTTTTATCCCGGCGGATTTAAGCAAGAGCTTATGACTTTTCGTGGTAATCGATTGAGTTTCATTGTGATGTTGCTGCTGTGTGCGGCTGCTTGGCAGTGGAACGTTGTGGCTATGAATGTTTTGCCAGTATTGGTCGTGTTTTATTTGTTAGCGGGACTGAGTTTATGTGCTAATTTTTTCATGGGAAAATTGTCTCGTGGAACATTGGTCGTATTAATTCTACCTGTATTGTTTATCCCTTTTGTGATGTTACCGTTGTATATCATCTTAGGGGTGCTGGATAGTGTCTTTAACATAAGATTAGCTTTTTTCCGTTAAAAGGAACCGAGATGCGCCAAATAGAGTCGTTTGCCAGGCGTAGGGAGTATCCTCTAAATGGTTAGAGAATCGATTTTTTATAGTGAGGTATCAAAATGCAAGTGATTTTGTTGGAAAAAATTAGAAATTTAGGTGCCTTGGGTGACAAGGTAAAGGTCAAACCAGGATATGGTCGAAATTATCTGATCCCGCAAAATAAAGCGGTGTATGGGACAGAAAAAAATATTGAAATATTTGAAGGTCAGCGTGCGGAATTAGAGAAAAAAGCAGCATTAGAGTTTTCTAAAGCGCAAGCGCGAGCTGAAAAAATACAAGGCCTCGTTTTGGTCATTGCATCACAAGCTAGTGATGAAGGTAAATTGTACGGCTCAGTTGGAGTCCTTGAAATCAAAAATGCATTGGATGCGAAAGGCATTGAGATTAACCGACGTGAAATCAATATGCCTGAAGGCGTATTCCATTCAGTAGGTATCTATAGTGTTGGTCTGCAATTGCATGGTGATTTGGTTGCGACGATTCAAGTAGAAGTTGTGTCTGCTTAAGAAAAGTATGTATAACGCATACCAAAAATCTTGAAACTCCGTCCTTTAGGGCGGGGTTATCTCACAACACATCATTACTGACTGGACTTTAGTCAAACCCCGATCTAATACGAGTCGGAGTCCGTGGCGTAACCGAGCTCCCGACCCCGATGAATCTGTTTTTTGAGCAAATTTGGTCAGCATCATAATGAGTCTAATCAGTAATGCTCGTTCTTTTTGATTGTCTTCATGGATCGGGTAATCAAAGAAATTTGTTAAAAATCAAATCAGCTATATCAAGTGGATACTGTACTGCGGGATCACTTACTCAGATCCGCTCTTTCCATTTGATATTGCATCCGATACTGGGTTTTTGTAGTGTTGGAACGGGCTCTTGTTTTAGCAACGCTTGTAGGGTTTGGCGAATAGACTCTCCGTTGACGGGGATGTCATTTGAAGGGCGTGAATCATCCAATTGTCCGCGATAAACCAAACGTAGATCGTGGTCAAAGACAAAAAAATCTGGGGTACAACGTGCTTGGTAAGCTTCTGCTACTTCTTGCGTTTCATCGTAAAGATAGGGGAAAGGATAGCCAAGTGATTGGGCGGTGATTTGCATATTGTCTGCTGAATCATCTGGATATTGTTCAGCATCGTTGGAATTGATTGCCAGAAACGACACACCTTTGTTGGCAAAATCCTTGGCTAAACGCGGAAGCTCATGCTGGATATGTTTTACAAAAGGACAATGATTGCAAATGAATGCAATGACGGTTGCAACCTGACCTTGGTGTTGTTCTAAGGTCACCATACGATTTGTGCTGACATCTATCAGGGCAAAAGAGCGCGCTATGGTGCCTAATGCTAGCATAGCAGATTCAGTTTTAGCCATTTCATCTTCCTTTTATTTAAATTGTATCTCGCAATCTGCTGTGTTCTTTGCGGATGAGCTCCATACCTACCAGCGTAAATAAATACCTTTGTCTCTGCTGGAATCTTGAATGACCTGTTGTTGGCTTTTGTCAGTGGATGCCCAATAACTGCCTTCATTACTCTTCGCAAAACGTACACGCGGATAATGACATACGTTCAGATAGTCGCCGCAATTGACGATGGTACGTTGTGATTCATTATCTGAGATATAGCAGCGAAAAAAGGTCTGTGCGATATCTGAAGCAAATGCTGACCAATGTGTGGGAGCTAGTTTTGCCTGTAGTTTTGGACTCATAAACGCATTTTCTTTGGTTTCAAAATGCTCAAGTTCGATTGGTTGCTGAGTGTGGTTATGAATCAAATAAAACATGGGATTGCCATGTTCATTGAGCACTAAGAAATCCCGATAGAAAACAAACCCTTTCCCTTCACAGCCTCTTGGAAACAAATGTGCTGACGGAGGTTGCGCGATGCTAATATTTGCTAGACTAGCTATGAAAAGAGTAGCTAATTTTTTATAAAATGCCATAATTTATATCTCAATTTTTAAATAATTTCGTTAAGAGTAGAATCGATGTGTTGACACCGGGTACCTATTCTATTTAGATTTCAAGACAAAGTCCAAGATTTTGTAATGAATTATGCGCATTTATATACCCTTTACGGATGAGTTTTAGGGGTTTTAGGCGATAGCATAAAAACCTAAAGCTCATTCGTGAAGGGTATGCATCATTCCTGCTGTGATCGGAATGATGTACTACTGGATGTACTACTGTTAAAGATTATTGGAGGCACGTAGCCTTAATGAAGCTATCGTTCTATCAAGGTTACTTATTATAAAGGTAAGGAGTGTTTAATGAGTGTTCATACCGTTAATCCTGCAACGGAAGAAATACTTGAAACGTATCCGGTGTTGACGCAATCGGCAATTGGCTTGCAAATTGACGCGGCGCATGCTGCCTTTCAACTTTGGAAGAAGACGGATATACAAGAACGCGCTAAATTGATGTTGAATTTGGTGACATTACTGCGTGCCAAGGCTGCTGATTTGGCGGTTTTGATGGCTCAAGAAATGGGAAAGCCCATTACGGTAGGTAAAATAGAAATTGACAAATGTGTTTTGGTTTGTGAGCACTATGCCACCCACGCGGCGACCTATTTGATCTCAGAAAATATTGCTACGGAACATCAACGCGCAAAGATCAGTTATCAACCACAAGGCATTATTTTTGCCATCATGCCGTGGAATTTTCCTTTTTGGCAAGTATTTCGGTTTGCAGCACCCAACATCATGGCCGGGAATGTGGGCCTCTTAAAGCATGCGCCAATCACGACAGGTTGTGGGTTGGCGATTGAGCGATTGTTTTTGGAGGCAGGGTTTCCTAAACATGTTTTTTCTACAATGATACTGACCAATGAACAAGCAGCAGCTGTTATTACTCACAAAAATCTTGCTGGCCTGACTTTTACTGGGAGTGAACAAACGGGTACGATTTTGGCAGCATGTGCTGGAGCCAATTTGAAAAAAGCTGTCATGGAATTAGGTGGCAACGATCCTTATATTGTGTTGCAGGATGCGGATCTGGATTTGGCAGCACGAGTGATTGTTGCGTCACGTTTGAATAATAATGGACAAACTTGTATCGCAGCCAAAAGAACGATTGTGGTCCCTGCCGTGGCAGATGCATTGATCGAAAAAATGATGCTGCTGATTAACTCATATCACTATGGTGATCCTATGGATCCCAATACACAATTGGGTCCCATGGCAAGAGAAGATTTGCGTGCGCATGTGCATCAACAAGTCCTGGAAACGGTTGCGAAAGGAGCTATCTTGCGATTAGGCGGCAAATTGCCTTCGGAGCGCGGATATTATTATCCGCCGACCATGTTAACGCATGTACGTCCTGGTATGCCGGCATTTGATGATGAAGTTTTTGGGCCGGTTTTTGCCGTCACAATCGCGGCTGATGAAGCGGATGCGATACATTTGGCGAACCAAAGTCGGTACGGATTAGGCGCGGCTGTGTTTACCAGAGATGTGGCGCGCGGGGAGCGAATTGCGAGTACTGAATTGCAGTGTGGCCAAGCTTTTGTCAATAGCGCAGTGGTTTCGGATCCTAGGTTGCCATTTGGTGGCACGAAGCGCTCCGGCTTTGGTCGCGAGTTAGCGCGCGAAGGGATCCGCGAATTTATGAATATTAAGACGGTTGTTGTAAATTAAGGTGCCAATTGTCGCAACTTGCTTAATTTAGCACCATACTGGTGTGGCTGAATTAGTGTTGACTCGCGAGTTTGTGTACAATAGGGTTTGTCGATAATTTGTTAAGAGCAATCACATGTCTCATCTGTTTGAAGAAGAAAAAAATCTTATTATTAACGAAGTCATAGCACGAATTGATAAAAAATTACCTGGGAAGCAATCTGTTCTATGCTCTGAGTTTGTACGGCAATTTTATCTCACTATGGCTTTGGAAGATTTAAAAGAATCTGGTGTGGATGAGTTGTTCGGACTTGCCACTCACTTTTGGCAGTTGATTGAAGTTCGTCAACCACATGAAATAAAAATCAATATCTATAACCCAGATCTGCAGCACAATGGTCTGAAAAGCGATCATACTGTGATAGAACTTATCTGCGATGATATGTCGTTTTTAGTGGATTCTTTGCGGATAGTGTTAAACCGTATGGGACTGGGACTCTATTTAACCGTTCATATGGGGGGCATTCGTTTGTTGCGTGATGCAGATCGTCGCGTCATGGAGGTTTTACCAAGATCTGACGAGCAAACGCTAGATTTATTGGTTGAAGCGCCGATTTTGATTAAGATCAATCGTCAAACTGATCCTGAAACTATTCGTAAATTAGAGCAGCAATTTCGGCAGGTTTTGACGGAAAACCGTGCTGTGATTGATGATTGGCGGATGATGCGTGCACGAATATGTGCAATAGCCGATGAAGCCAATCATGCGCCATCGACTATCAGTCGCGAAGATGTAGCAGAAACGCAGTCTTTTTTACGTTGGTTGGAAGACCATCATTTTACCTTTATTGGTATGCAAGATTATGAATTAGTTCAAGAAAACAAAGAGATGTTGCTGAAAGCTATTCCTGGAACTGGTTGTGGCATATTGCGAGATGAGTTTACAGCAACCAATCGTCAGCACGTCTCATCCATTGCTCCGCAAGCGCATGAATTGATGGTGTCATCTCAAATCCTTATTATGTCCAAAACGGACACATTGTCTTGTATTCACCGTGATACCTACATGGATTACATTGGCGTGAAACGGTTTGATGATCAAGGGCATGTGATTGGAGAATGTCGTATTTTAGGGTTGTATACGTCAGTCGCTTATCATTCTAATCCCATGCAAATCCCATTTTTACGCCATAAAGTGACCTCTATTCTGCGCGATTCGCGTTTAAATCCAAGGTCACATGCTGGGCGGATTTTATTAAATATTATAGAGACATTGCCGCGCGATGATTTGATTCAAGCGACGGAAGAGGAATTGTTAAACATTTGCATGGGCATATTCTATATGCAAGAACGCCGTCGCATTCGCTTATTTGCACGCGTGGATGTGTATCATCGGTTTATTTCATGCCTTGTGTATATGCCGAAAGATCTCTACAACTCCGACTTAAGATCAGCTATACAAACTGTGCTATTTGAGAGCTTCCAAGCTTTTGATATTTCTTTTAGCACTTATTTTCCAGAGTCGATGATGGCACGTATTCATTTTATCGTGCGGATTAATCCTAAAAAACCCGTGAACTTTGATTTCAAAGCCATTGAAGAAAAATTGATCGAAGTGGCGCGTTCTTGGTTAGATGATTTGTACCAACTTTTGTTAGCGACACATGGTCAAGATAAAGCCAATCTCTTATTTGCACGCTATAAACCAGCTATTCCGCCAGTATATAAAGCGAGTTTCTCGCCACGCACAGGGTTGATTGATATTTCGCATATTGAAGAATTGTCTCCTACACAATCTTTGAGCATGAGTTTTTATCGTAATCCGGATGATGTGAGTGGTAATTATCGTTTTAAATTATACCAACATGACACAACATTCCCATTGTCAGACGTGCTACCTATTGTTGAAAACTTAGGCATGAGGGCGATCAGTGAACGACCTTATGTGATGAAGTTCGAGGACGGTAGCATCACTTGGGTCAACGATCTATCGTTGCAGTATAAACATGCGGAACAACTGAATATTGATGTGCTCAAAGATTTATTTCAACAAGCCTTTGCCAGCGCTTGGTTTAAAGAGATAGAAAATGATGGCTTTAATCAATTGGTCCTGTCAGCCAGTTTGCCTTCTCGGCAAGTAGCTGTGTTACGCATGTATGCCAAGTATTTTAAGCAGATTGGTTTTACTTTCAGTCAGGATTATATTGAACAAACCTTGCTAAACCATGCGTATATTGCCAAAAGTCTGTTTGAGATGTTTGATCTGAAATTCAATACCGCGGATGTTAAGGCTTATGAACAGGTCAAACAGTCTATATTGGATGCTTTAGAAAAAGTCAGCAATTTGGATGAAGATAAAATCATCCGGCAGTATGTTCAAGTTATTCATGAAACATTACGTACCAATTATTATCAAAAAGATGCTAATGGTAAGCCTAAATCCTATATTTCAATAAAATTACATAGCAAAGGGATCCCTGGGATGCCTAAGCCTTATCCTTTGTATGAAATTTTTGTATATTCGATGCAGTTTGAGGCGGTTCATTTGCGTGCTAGCCATGTGGCGCGCGGGGGATTACGTTGGTCGGATCGAAGGGAGGATTTTCGTACAGAAGTCTTGGGTCTTATGAAGGCGCAGCAAGTAAAAAATGCTGTCATTGTGCCAAATGGTGCCAAGGGTGGTTTTGTTGTGAAACGTTCTTTTGCTCCGAACGCTACGCGTGAAGAGATCATGGCAGAGGGCATCAGCTGCTATCAGCAATTTATTCGTGGTTTATTGGATATCACGGATAATTATGTGGCGGGTGAAGTCAAAAAACCATTGGATGTTGTGTGTTATGACGCAGATGATCCTTATTTGGTTGTTGCAGCAGATAAGGGCACCGCAACGTTTTCAGATATTGCGAATAAAATTTCATTAGAATATCAATTTTGGTTGGGGGATGCCTTTGCATCAGGGGGATCGCAAGGCTATGACCACAAAAAGATGGGGATTACAGCGCGTGGTGCGTGGGAATCCGTGCATCGTCATTTTTATCAAATGGGCTTAAATGTTGATACCACTGATTTTACGGTAGTAGGTATTGGGGATATGTCTGGGGATGTTTTTGGCAATGGCATGCTGTTGTCGCCGCATATTAAATTGGTGGCAGCATTCAACCATATGCATATTTTTGTGGATCCTAATCCTGATGCTGCGAAGAGTTTTTTAGAGCGCCAGCGTTTATTTTTGCTACCACGCTCGTCTTGGGAAGATTATGATCCCAAATTGATTTCACAGGGGGGTGGCGTTTTCAATCGTTCAGCTAAATCGATCAGCGTGAGCCCAGAAATGAAAGCGTTGTTTGGCTTAAAGCAGAATGATATTGAGCCGAGTGAGTTATTAAAAAGTATTTTAAAAGCCAAAATAGACTTATTGTGGAGTGGCGGGATTGGCACATTCGTCAAAGCTCGTACCGAGAACAATGCGGATGTTGGTGATCGCAGCAATGATTTGATTCGGATCAATGGCAAACAAGTTCGTGCTCGCGCTGTGGTAGAGGGTGGCAATCTAGGATTCACCCAATTGGCCCGTGTTGAATACGCTTTGAATGGGGGCCTCATTTATACTGACTTTATTGATAATTCTGCGGGCGTGAGTTGCTCTGATAAAGAAGTGAATATCAAAATATTGTTCAATACGGTGATGCAAGCCGGGCAATTGACTCAAGAAAACCGCAATATACTCTTGAGTGAGATGACAGATGAAGTGGCACAATTGGTCCTGAGAGAGAATTATTTACAAACCAGATCCATCAATTTATCCGTGTCACAGGGCGTGCGTGCTTCTGAATTAAATATGCGCTACATCAACGAATTACATCGCGTGGGTAAATTGGATCGTCATTTAGAATATTTGCCTGATGATAAACAATTAACTGAGCGTAAATCATTAGGGAAAGGGCTAACCAGTCCTGAAGTGGCAACCATGATGTGTTATAGCAAAATTCTTTTAAAAGAGGCTATTTTAGCGTCTGATTTGCCAGAAGATCCTTATTTTGCACAATATTTGATTCGCTCTTTCCCAAAACCTATACAAAAAAAATATAGCCAAGAAATGCAGGACCATCCTTTGAAGCGGGAAATTATTGCCACAGCTGTTAGCAATTTGATTATCAATGAAATGGGCTTTGGTTTCGTATATCGCTTGCAAAATGAAACAGGCGCGTTGCTGCCGCTTATTGTACGCGCGTATGTTATTGCTAGAGACATCATTGATTTTGATGGCATATGGCTTGAGGTGGATGCCTTGGATACAAAAATAAATGCTGAGGATCAGATTAAGATTGTCACGGTTTATGTCCGTTTATTACGTAGAATCACAAGGTGGTTCTTGAAGTGCAAACGACCTACTATGGATACAGAAAAGTTTGTGATGCAATATAAACCACAAATTCAGGCGTTGCGAGAGTCATTACCAGACTGTTTGGGAGAAGGCTACCGTTCACGTTTTGCTAAGCATTATGAAGATTTTCTCAAATTGAACATTCCTGAATCGTTGGCATTAGAACTGACAAAGACACGCGGTTTATTTATGGCAATGGAAATCGTCGAAATTGCGCAAGAACTGAAGCTAAGCATTGCGCAGGCGGCTGAGGGGTTTTATGGTATTGGCGAGTTTTTAGATCTGGGTTGGTTGCGCGATCAAATTATCATCCATCCTACGGAAAATCATTGGGAAGCGCTCTCTCGTGAAGCTTTGCGGGATGATTTTGATATGCAACAACGACAAGTGACCTTAAGTCTTTTTCACAGCAAACCTAAGAAAACTGATTTTGTCACTTATTTACAAGTATGGGCCGCACGAAATAAAGCTCATATGGATCGTTGGACCGAGATGCTGAATGCCTTAAAAGGCACGGAAAAATTGACTTTCACCATGTTTTTCGTTGCGGTACGGGAGTTCATGACGTTTGATACGCAGATATGAGGTGTAGAGACGTGGCGTCACTGCCATTAAGTTAAGGAATGGTTCTTCAAGTTTTACATCGCTCCGTTCATGCTGAGGAGGCGTTTACGCTGTCTCGAAGCATATGCACCAAGGTTTTGAGACGAGGCTATCGCCTCCCTCAGCCTGAACGGGTCAGTGTTTATTCCTTAATTTAATGGCAATGAGTAGTGGAGTAGGGTAGACCAAGGAGTCAGACAATGGGTCAGAAAAGGAAAACGGCGCGCTATACATGGGGATTGATTAGTTTACATTGGTTGATTGCTGTACTAGTCATTCCTTTGGTTTCTCTGAGCTTTTTTTTAGAAGATCTCCCAAAAATGATTCGCCCGACGGCAATTATGTTACATAAATCTTGTGGTTTGACCATTTTGGTATTGATGGTGGTTCGTTTGGTCTGTGTGTTCAAATCAGGCCGGCCGGCGCTTCCAGCAGCGATGCCGCGTTGGGAACTTGTATTGGCGCGTGGTGTGCAAATGGCGTTATACGTTTTTTTAATTGCGATGGCGATGGTCGGATGGATCATGTCAGTGTTGTCGAATCATATTCCAGTTTGGTTTGGCGTGGTGGCATTGCCGATCCCTGGCATAGCACCGAATGCTGCTTGGTCCGAACTATTTTTCCAGATCCATCAAATCATTGCATGGGTATTGATAGTTTTGATTGGTTTACACATAGCCGGCGCGCTAAAACATGTTATAATCGACAAAGATAAAGTGATGGAAAGCATGCTTCCGTAATCATCATTATCGATACCCTTCTTCTTAAGGGCCGTTAGCTCAGCTGGTAGAGCAGGAGACTCTTAATCTCTTGGTCGTAAGTTCGATCCTTACACGGCCCACCATGTTTCCGATGTCGCTACTGTTTTGATGGGTACTTTAGTGGGTACTTTTGTAGGGGCTACTACTTAAAAATATTCGAAGTAAAACCAAAGTGACTTTGATCTTGCCCTCCCTACAATTGCAGAAATAGAGGCTGAACTGAACGAATTGGATAGCAATCAAAAATGAAGAGGTGGGTGCGTCATGAAAATAAACATATTGATATGCAGGTATTTAACCGTAATCATATACTTAGCCCTATGTCCTGTATCTGTGATGGCCGACACAGTAGATCAATATCTTCTATGCGAAATGCATAGACTAAAAATTCCTGGCTTATCAGTTGCCATTGTAGAAAATGGCAAAATTCTCAAGTCCCAAGGATATGGTTTTTCTAATATTGAATTACAAACACCTGCCAAACCAGAAACTATTTATCAATCTGGCTCCATAGGGAAACAATTTACTGCAATGTTAGCCATGATTTTAGTTGAAAAAGGAATGTTGCACTTGGATGATAAAATAACTCAATATGTGAAAGATGCCCCTGACACATGGAAAAATATCACTATTTTAAATTTATTAACCCATACCTCTGGATTGGTAAGGGATATTCCCGGAGTTGATTGGCGACTTAATTATTCTCAGGATGAAATAATTAATCGCCTGGAACCTGAACCCTTAAATTTCCAACCAGGTACTTCATTTAGCTATAGTAACGTTGGCTATGAATTTCTTGGATTTATCATGGAAAAAATCACAGGAAATTCGTATGGCACCCTCCTTGAAGAAAATATTTTTAAACCTTTAAACATGTCTACAGCCAGGGTGATCAGTGATAGGGATATTATCTCGAATCGCGCATCTGGCTATGACCTGGTTAATGGCACGCTCAAGAATCAGGAATATGTTTCCCCAAAATTCAATTCTACTGCTGATGGAGCTCTTTATTTTACAGTATATGATTTGGCTAAATGGGATGCTGCACTTTATACAACAAAGTTACTGAAGAAAGAAAACATGGAATTGTTGTGGTCACCTGTAAAACTGAAGAATGGTAAAACTGAAAATTATGGCCTTGGTTGGAGAATAACTAACATTAATGGACACCGTTTAATAGAACATGGAGGGGAATGGCAGGGCTTTACAGCTTTCGTTTCTCGTTATGTGGATAGAAAATTAACTGTTATTATTATGACCAATCTTTCAGGGAACGCAGAACTTGGTAACGTTACTCATAATGTAGCCGGCCTTTACAATAAAGATCTTGCAGTAGTTAATACAAAGCAAGGTAATGATAAGTGTAGATAAGTCAGTATGTTATTATTTCTGATCACTCAGAACGCCCACTTTTGGGGGTTCTTCCAGTGCGCTAGGACAAGCTGCACTTAACTTGCGGGTGAAAGTCCCGTCGCAGAAGATTAACCAGATCACTGCGTAGCGAGTCTTGCGTTTTCGGGGGTAACAAAGAGAACGAAGCGTAGACAGGGAAGTATTCGAGCGTAAA
>CAMCUM010000019.1 GCA_945878975.1 Legionella genomosp. 1 | reverse complement strand
TTAGAATCGTTATATTACGAGTTTGTTCTTATTTATCAATTGAATGAGCAATTAAATTGGCTCAGTTGTAATTTGACCATCTCCTGGATGCCGCGGACAAGCCGCGGCACGTAGGCGTCGGGGATGAATTGTAAACAGGCCCTATTTTCAAAACCAAAACTTAAGGCGTATCGCTCTGTGATTGGCAAAGTAAGCGCACTTCGTTAATTAATGGTCTAATAGATTGTTACAACGATCTCTAACGGTCGTGGCTCGGTTTCCGTGCCCTAATTTGCAATCGCGTGGGGGCATGGCGACGAAGCAAAATATGAGCTAAGGTCGCTGTGTTGCTTCGCTACACTCGCAAAGACCACGTTTTTTTCTTGCCATAGCGATTGTTCAGTGCTTGAAAAGGATGTGTCCGAGAGAGGTAGAGGTTGCAGAGAGGCATTGTCAACAAACTCAATATAGCAACTCAGGCACAAAAAAAGGGCGCCATGTGGGTCGCCCTTTTGTATAGACACGCTACTTTATGATTGTAGTGAGAGCAGGACTACTAACCACCTATTTTAAAATCAAGTGACTGTTCTACTTCGTATAGTGCTCGGTTTGCTTTCTGTTTGTCTGCAGCAGTAAATGCAAATATAGAGCCCCTTTTCGAAAGGTTGTTATCTAACGTACCCGTTAACCATAACGCAGTGATGCCAACGACTGAACAGACAGCAAGCACTGTTAGGATGGCATTGATTGCTGTAGCAGCTATCGACTTCCAATTGTTTAACGTACGAACTTGGCTTCTTAACTCTTCTTTATGAGTATCAAAATAAGTTTTAGGATCCGTATTTTTTAACCCTTCTCGTAAGCGCGCAACAATGGTCTGTATGGCTTTGTTTCTATTTGATTCGACATTACCAACTATTTCTTTTTCCAAAAGCGCTATAGCATCTACTGCTCTTGTTTCACGAGCTTTGGAATTAGCAGAGAAAGCAAGCGCGGTCTCAGTATAGCAGCGTGCTATCGCGGCGTCTTCAAGCTCAGTTATACGGCTCTTGAGACGTAGTATCGCTTCTGATTCTGCATTTGTTTCCTGCAAAGATGATACAGAAGCTAACGATTGAGAGTGAGCTTCACGCAATCTCTCATTGTCCGTACTTGAATTAAGAAATTGCTTCCGTAACTCTGTAATTTCTCTTTGGTATTCGCTTATTAGTTCTTGCGCTTCAGAATTAGGTTGTGGTGAGCTGTGCTGTTCTTTATACCGTGCAATCTCAGCGTCCTTTGCAGAAATCACCTCTTCATTTTGTATTTTCAGATCTTTAAGTTGTTGATTTTCTTCATGTATTTCATGAAGGTTTTCAAGCTGCGTTTTTAAGCGTTGGTTTTCTAGTTCTTTTTCTTCTATTGTTTTTAATAACACGGCTTCTTTATGTCTTAATTGTTCGAGTGCTCCATCGGGATCTGCAACATATGTTTTTTCGTGCTCTAGTTGTTCAATGCTCGATGCCTGTTTAATTATGAATTGTTCGGAACTGAGGTCAGTCATGCGTGCTTCGAGCTCCTTTATTTGAGCCATATACAATGTTTCTTGGTCTGCAATTTGTCTTTCTAGTTTATCTTTCTCACTGATGTATTCCTGATTAACAACAGTGAGCTCTTCGATTTTTCGTTCTAAAGCAGCAAGTTCAGCTGTGTTGTCTAAGGGTTGTTTTGGGTCCGCGTCTAGAGTAGATGTGTCTCCGTTGATTGAAGCTGACAGGCTGTTTTCAGGAGTTTTGCTTTTAAGTTTTTTATTAGTTCCTACCTCTTTTTTACTAGTACTCATACTACCCCCTTACAACATTAAAAATCAAAGATTAATATCAACAAAAATCATGTAATCCAATTAAAAAATATCTCAATTCAAGAGCATGTCGCGCGCATGATAAGTTATAGAAGCAAGTATGGTTAAGGATAAAATGTTTTTTTTGCTTAGACAACTATCAAGGTGCGCAATGAATGTGGGTTATATTTTAATGTGTGGCCTTGTGTTATTCGGGTCTGACCATTCATCTCACGAAGCCCTACGTCGCGGGACGTAGGCGTGCGGGAGCTGAATTGTCAACGCACTCTAGCAGAAAGTAAAGTTAAATCTCTGATCCTACGTCACGCGACTTGTCCGAGATTGTTACAGACTTCCATATTCTTTCCATCAATATTGTTTTATCCGTTCAAGCTGAGGAGCCACACGTAGTGTGGCGCCTCGAAGCTTTGTTCAATCAGCTTCGAGACGCCTCTGCGCGGCTCCTCAGCTCGAACGGTTTCAAAAATATCTGCAACAACACCAGACAAGCCTCGGGAAGTAGGCGATTCTATCTCGGCCCTACCCAACTAAATTCACTCCATTTACTTGCTCTTATTTTGCTGCATGACACCCAGAGAAATAATGTATTTTAAGGCATCATCGACTGATAAAGAGACCTCTTTGACTTGCGAGCGTGATACGAGGAGTAAAAATCCACCAGTGGGGTTCGGTGTGGTGGGGACAAAAATGGAAATCATGTCTTCCCCTAAATCTTTGCCAAAGGTATTCACATTCGTTCCTGTTTGAAAAGCTACGGTCCATATATCTTTGCGTGGGTACTCTACCAATACTACTTTCCGAAAAGCATGGCTGTTACTAGAAAAAACCGCTTGCATGACTTGCTTTGAGGTATTGTATATCGACCGCACCAAAGGGATTTTATCTAAAAATGACTCACTCCAAAGTACCAAGCGTTGCCCCAAAAAATTAGTAGCAATAATGCCGGTTACCAACAATACCGCAAGAGAAAAAATAACCCCCACTCCAGGTATATTACTCCCTAAAAAATGAGCGGGTTGATAAGAGCTAGGTAATAATGCAATCGAGCCGTCTAGTAATTCTACAATGAACCCGATTACCCATATTGTGATCAAAATGGGCGTCCATACGATTAATCCCGCTAATAAATATCCACGTAAATGTTTCATTTATCTCCCCCCTTTTTTGTTTCTGAAGGCTGCGCTGCAGGCGCAGATTCTGATTTAGGGGCTGAATCCGATCCTGTCTTGGCTTGAGGTTTGCCTTTATCCTTAAAATCTGTGCTGTACCACCCGGTTCCTTTTAATTGGAATCCCGCAGCCGATACCAAACGCACGACCGCTTCTTTAGAGCATGTGGGGCAAATTTTTGTAACAGGGTCACTCATTTTTTGTATCAAATCAAACTGATGCTGACAGGCTGTGCATTGATATTCATAAATTGGCATATTGTTTCCTATTAATAGCTTTTCCGCTCCCTAATAGTCTCGGGTCGGTACCTTGATGCGTACATTATAGCGAAATCTAGCAAAAAATCATTGTTATCGATATAGTACTATCATGTTTCTTAATTAGGACTGTCAAAATGTATCATGGATTACAACATCAACTTGGAGAGATATACGGTCAATTGCGTGAAACGGTTTATCAATTTGCGCAACAAGAAATCGCGCCCTTAGCGGCAGAGATTGACCAAAGCAACACATTTCCAAATCAATTATGGCCCAAACTGGGAAGTTTAGGGCTATTGGGTATTACGGTTTCTGAAACATATGGCGGCGCAAACATGGGTTATTTGGCTCATGTGATTGCGATGGAAGAAATCTCGCGCGCCAGTGCTTCGGTGGGCTTAAGTTATGGTGCCCATTCCAATTTATGTGTCAATCAACTCTATTTAAATGGCACAGATGCTCAGAAACAGCGTTATTTACCCCAGTTAATCCAAGGACAAACCATCGGCGCACTCGCAATGAGCGAAGCCAATGCGGGCTCTGATGTGGTCAGTATGCAATTACGTGCCAAACCAGATGGTAAGGGCTATCGCCTAACAGGTAATAAAATGTGGATCACCAATGGTCCAGATGCCGATGTATTAGTTGTTTATGCCAAAACAGATCCTGCTGCTGGAAGCAAAGGCATCACGGCATTTATCGTTGAAAAAACGATGGAAGGCTTCACTACGGCGCAAAAGTTGGACAAACTAGGGATGCGTGGTTCGAATACTTGTGAATTGGTCTTTCAAGATTGTTATGTTGGAGAAGAGCAAATTTTAGGCCAAATCAACCGTGGCGTCGCTGTGCTCATGTCTGGGCTGGATTATGAACGTACGCTACTAGCCGCTGGACCCGTTGGCATCATGCAGGCATGTTTGGATAATGTTATCCCCTATGTGCATGAACGGAAGCAATTTAACCAAGCTATTGGAGAGTTTCAATTGATCCAAGCCAAGCTTGCGGATATGTATACCGATCTCAATGCTGCACGCTCCTATTTGTATGCGGTCGCCACGGCTTGTGATCGAGGCTCAGTGAGTCGAAAAGATGCAGCATCTGTGATTTTATATACCGCAGAAAAAGCCACCCAGATGGCATTGCAAGGGATTCAAATTTTGGGCGGAAATGGCTACGTCAATGACTATCCCACCGGACGCCTCCTTCGTGACGCAAAATTATACGAAATAGGTGCCGGGACTTCTGAGATTCGTCGCATGTTGATAGGCAGGGAATTGTTTTCAGAAACTGCGTAGAAAAGTTTTTTTGGATACCCTCATCCGGAGGATGAGGGTTATCAAATAACTACCGCAACGCTTCAAACCCAAGGGTGTCATGTTTAGAAATAGGCTCGCCATTTACAATAGGTAACACAAATTGATCTATCATGGATTGCCAAAATTTTTGATACAAAATTTCTTGAAGAGGATGATGTGATTCGATAGGAAAACAAGGGCCATGATTGACTTCTAACAACCACATTTTATCTTGATCATCTAACATAAAATCAAAGCCAAAAACGCCAAAGGTTCGCTCTTTATAAGGTTGAAAGGCATTCGGAAAATTTGCCTCCAGTGCATGCCCTACTGCTTTGGCTATTTCACGAATTTTGGGATACCAAATCGGATATTTGGCTTGATCTTGCGTGGGGATTTGCACAACGGAGGGCTTATCATGCTGTAAATGTTCGTTCGTAAGATGGACATGAAGGTCGTTGAAATTTTTATTTGAATACGTTGCCAATGCTACATTTAAATACCCTTGGTGATATAAAAAAGCACCGGCCTCTTGCGTGACCACCACAAAAAAACGCAGGCTATATTTACGCTTTTCGTATAAATCAGGATTGCTGATATAGCGCTGTAAGACATGTGGCCCCCCTAATCGATTAGGATAGAGCATGTGGTCTTCAATTTGCGAAAATTTCTGAAACACTTGAATATGTTGACCATTGTTTAATAAAGACGGTTTTAAAATCCAGACCAAACCCGGCACTTCATCTATCAAGGTTTGCTTTGTCATATAATGATCTTGCGCCACATCATTTAGAACCGACATCCAAGAATAATCGTTCAAGATATAGGTTTCTGGCACCATTTCAGGGCAGTATTGGGTCATGAGCTGCGCTAACAAATGCTTGTATTCCAAACTCTCACATGCGTCCGGCGAAAAATCAAGATTGCGTTCGCTAAATCGCGCTCGCCAACTCCAACGCGTGCGTTTCATGCCCGCTATTTGCATGAATTGTTCTAGCTGATAAAGGGTCGGCGAAAATGCTTCTGTCCCACGAAATCGATAGCGCTTATGTGATTTGTCAACAGTTTGCATATTGTTCGTCCATAAACTTTTGTATGTATCTATTCAGCACCCTTTTTTCGTTAAAGATGTGCCAACTTGAAAGCGAGTGAATAGTTACCTGTATTTATCAGTGTATCTGGTGTACGATCAGAATCACAAGCTTTATGTAAAAAAAAATTGTATGAACTTAGATTTTGTGCGAATTGTTCTGGTTGCAACCACCCATCCTGGGAATATTGGTTCTGCCGCACGTGCGATGAAAACCATGGGATTAAGCCGCTTATATTTGGTCGATCCAAATCTGAATCCGTATCGTAAAGCCCATGAGCTAGCGGCAGGTGCTTTTGACGTATTACGTTCAGCGGTTATATGTACGACACTTCCCGAAGCACTAGAAGGCTGTCATTTGATTTTTGGAACCAGTGCTCGCCCTCGCGATCTCGCTTTGCCTGGTTTCACACCAGCATCGTGTGCCGATTTTGTCGCTCAGCAACAAGATCATACGGAAATTGCGATTGTTTTTGGACGCGAGCATGCTGGCTTGACCAATGAAGAGCTATTGTTGTGCCATTACCATTTGCATATCCCGAGCAACCCAGCGTTCAGTTCACTCAATCTGGCCCAAGCGGTGCAAATCATTGCCTACGAACTGCGGATGCGCAATTTGAATCCCAGTGCTCAAGTCGACACCAGTC
Organism: Legionella genomosp. 1; assembly: GCA_945878975.1. Classification (GTDB taxonomy): domain Bacteria; phylum Pseudomonadota; class Gammaproteobacteria; order Legionellales; family Legionellaceae. The sequence continues at coordinate 38,739 of CAMCUM010000019.1, read as the reverse complement.
TCAGATCGTATGCGACCAGCGCCGAGATGGAGCAGTTTTATGTTCATCTAGAAAATGTGTTGATTGCCATCGATTTTTTAAAACCCTCTAATCCACGAAAATTGCTACAACGTTTGCGGCGTTTGTTTAATCGTGCCCGCATAGAAACAACAGAAATGAACATTTTACGTGGCATTTTGACTCATATTCAAGCTGCACGCCATGCAGAAGACTAAGCCTATTTACTTAGATTATATGGCGACAACACCGGTCGACCCGCTAGTCCTTGCACAGATGCTCCCTTATTTCGGGCCAGAGGGCTGCTTTGCAAATGCAAGTTCTCGTCATCAACCTGGGCAACAGGCCGCTGTGGCGGTTGAAACCGCTCGTGAACAGATTGCGCAAGTGGTAGGAACAACATCGGATGCACTTGTGTTCACATCAGGCGCGACAGAAGCCAATAATCTAGCCATACTGGGTGCAGCACGCTTTTATCAACGAAAAGGTCGGCATCTGATCACGATGAGTACCGAACACAAATCTGTGTTAGAGCCCTTCCAACAATTAGAACGCGAAGGTTTTACAGTCACTTACTTACCTCCACAGACTTCAGGGTTATTAGATCTTGACCTACTTCAATCGGCTTTGCGCCCTGATACCATCTTAGTGTCGATCATGCATGTGAACAACGAAATCGGGGTGATACAAGATATCCCCGCAATAGGTGCTCTTTTAAAAAAGCGTGGGATTGTTTTCCATGTCGATGCCGCACAGAGTGCTGGGCGTTTGGCGATTGATCTCAATACCCTTCCCGTTCATTTGATGTCTTTTTCTGCACATAAAAATTATGGTCCAAAAGGGATAGGTGCGCTTTTTATACGGCAAAAACCACGTATTCGTTTACAAACCTTAAGTTTTGGCGGCGGACAAGAGCATGGTCTGCGTGCTGGGACCCTACCTACCCATCAAATCGTTGGCATGGGCGCAGCGTTTGCTTTAAGTGAATCACTTAGAGTAAGCGAACAAGCACGAATTTTAGAACTCAGAACCCATTTATGGGCGCAATTAAAAGCGATTCCAGGTATTGTGTGCAATGGCTCTTTGAGCACGCGAATTGCTGGTAATTTGAACATTAGCATTACAGGGATTGATGGTGAGCAATTATTACCTGCCTTACACAATCTAGCAGTCTCCTCGATGACCGCTTGCGCAACCAGCAGTACCCACCCTTCTTATGTATTACGCGCATTAGGCGTAGATGATAGCTTGGCTAAATCTTCCCTGCGTTTATCAATCGGACGGTTTACTACTGCAGCAGATTTGGAAAACGCTTTCGAGATCTTACGCAAGGCGATTGTTGCTCTACGGTAATAGCTCACATCTCAGGTTTTACGAACACAGTGATGTGACGCTTTGCGCGAGTGCTGGGCCAATGGCCCAACCTACCTTTAAATTTTCAACCATAGCCTTTATGTCGCAGTAGCGTCATAAAGGCTGCATCTTCTCTCTGGTTTACAATATATACCGCGCCAAATCTTCGTTTCCGATCAATTTGCCTAAATGCTTATTCACATAATCCACATCGATGGTTACTGATTCGCCAGAGCGATCGGTGGCTTCAAACGAAACGGTTTCCAGTAAACGTTCCATGACCGTATACAAACGACGTGCGCCGATATTTTCTGTGCGTTCGTTCACTTGCCATGCTACTTCGGCAATACGTCGAATACCGGTTTCTGCATAGACCAACGTCAAACCTTCTGTGCCCATTAAAGCGGAATATTGCTCTGTAAGAGATGCGAAGGGATCGGTTAAAATCTTGATGAAATCTTCGGTGGTCAATGCGGACAATTCTACTCGGATCGGTAAACGACCTTGCAATTCTGCGACCAAATCGGATGGTTTAGACACGTGAAAAGCGCCAGAAGCGATAAAAAGAATATGATCAGATTTGATCAGGCCGTATTTGGTGGTCACCGTGCAGCCTTCAACCAAAGGGAGTAAATCACGCTGCACCCCTTCACGCGAAACTTCCCCACCTTGACCAGCGTGGCGGGCCACTTTATCAATCTCATCAATGAACACGATGCCATTTTGTTCAATATTTTCAATCGCGCGGGTTTTGATATCATCTTCATTGATTAATTTCGCGGCCTCTTCTTCAGTTAAGAGCTTCAATGCTTTTTTAATTGGCATTTTACGGGATTTGGTTCGACCAGTACCCACTTGCTGAAACATCGATTGTAATTGACTAGTTAAGTCTTCCATTCCAGGCGGTGCCATGATTTCTACACCCGTTGCCGCGACAGCTAAATCTACTTCAATCTCTTGGTCATTTAGTTCACCTTCGCGCAATTTTTTACGAAATATTTGGCGTGTAGACGTGTCTTTTTCTTCTGGTTTGCTAGAGCGTACTGGTGGTAGCAGTATGTCTAAGATTCGTTCTTCAGCAGCATCCTCGGCAGGTTGCTGTACTTTTTTCATAGCCATTTCTCTTTCTTGCTTGATACCAATATCGGCTAAATCACGAATAATGGAATCAACATCTCGCCCTACATACCCTATTTCAGTGAATTTGGTCGCTTCTACTTTGATAAAAGGGGCATCGACCAGTTTTGCCAAACGCCGCGCGATTTCAGTTTTACCCACACCAGTAGGACCAATCATTAAAATATTCTTCGGCATGATTTCTTCACGCAACGCTTCATCATTGATTTGCATCCGACGCCAACGATTGCGTAAAGCGATAGCTACCGCACGTTTTGCACCATCTTGCCCAATAATGTGCTTGTCTAATTCCTCGACAATTTCTCGAGGGGTCATCATAGATTTAGTTTTATTCACAAGTATTATCCAGTTCTTCCAAACAAATATTTTTATTTGTATAAATACAAATATCCCCAGCTATATTCAAACTTTTTCTAACAATTTCTTCTGCACTTAATTCGGTGCTTTCGAGCAATGCGCGTGCGGCAGCTTGTGCATAAGGACCGCCAGAGCCAATTGCCATCAAGCCTTGCTCTGGTTCGATCACATCGCCGTTGCCCGAAATGATCAGCGAAGATTTGCTATCAGCCACTGCTAAAAGTGCTTCTAAACGACGCAACATACGATCGGTGCGCCAATCTTTGGCCAATTCCACTGCAGCTCGAACCAAATGCCCTTGATGCATTTCTAATTTGGCTTCAAATCGTTCAAACAAAGTAAACGCATCTGCAGTTCCGCCAGCAAAGCCAGCTATCACCTTGTCTTGATACAAGCGTCTGACTTTCCGTACATTCGATTTCATGATGGTATGACCATGGGTTGCCTGACCATCCCCACCAATCACAACTTTAGATCCCCTTCTGACCGACAGAATGGTTGTGCCACGAAATTGGTCCAAAATAAGCCCTCTTAGATTAATTTAGAAATCCGTCTTTGCAAAGACGCTTTCAAAAATGTGTCGTACAAAATGCTTAACGATGATGCGTCGTGGTTTGTGCTTCTATCCACAACGTGATAAATAACACCATCACAATAGGTCCTACAAACAACCCCAAAACCCCCATGGTTTCTAAGCCACCTAATATGCCAAATAGCACCGCCAAAAAAGGCAGTTGGGTCGCTCCGCCAATCAGCAAAGGTTTGATAAAATGATCGGCGACGAACATCACCACAGTCCCCCAAATAATAACGATCACTGCAGGAATCATAGCCCCATGATACAGTAATATAAGGGCGACTGCGCCAAAAACAAGGGGCACTACAAAAGGAATCATCGCTGCAAAAGCGGTAAATATCCCAACCAAGGTTGGCGCTGGAACGCCAATCAAGCCATAACATAGACCCATCAATATTCCAACACCCGCCCCGACTACAAACGTACCATTGACTGTTGCACGTAATGCTGCGGGTAATTTACGAGAATAGCGAAACCACCGTTCCCCCAGACATCTTTCGCCAACCAGATTCAGTTGCTTATCTAAAATATGTCCATCACGAAACAAGAAGAACATGCTCAATACCGTAAAGCCGACCTGGATGCTACGATGGACAACTGAGCCCCCAACTTCTTTAATGTAATGGCTGGTTGTCAATGATAGATGTAAATTAGAAAAAAAAGATTGTACATTTCCTGGTTGGCCAATATGCTCATCCCAATAAGTAACGATTTGATCACCTATCATGGGTAATTCTTGCAAAAATGAAGGTGCTTCTCCACCCGTTTGGTTAATTTGTTTCACATAAGTAAGAAAGAGTTGAAATTCTACGATCAATACCGACACGAGCCAACTCAATGGGACAACTAACAATAGCGTTAGAAAGGTTGTAAATAAAAAAGCCGCCAAATTATCATGGTTTTTTAATAGTTTTTTCCAACGATTGTAAAGCGGATACGTGGTGACCACAATGATAGATGCCCAAGCCAATGATGGGATGAAGCGATGGATAATATACAGCGAAAATAAAACAATGCCAATGCTCGCAACCATAGTGAGTAATTCTTTATGATTTTGGTTCATCCATTTATCTCCCAATTGAGCAAATGCAAAATGCCGCATGTAACCAAGCCTGCTGTAGCAGATCTTTGATTTTTTTTATGCTTCAACACCGTTTAGTGGATTCAATTTCTATTTTGCGTACTGTTTGCGCCATATTATGCAGAACACCGTTCACATAACGATGCCCATCTTGAGAGCCAAATGCTTTCGCAAGAGAAACTGATTCATCCAGAATAACCCGATATGGAATTTCCACGCAATGATATAATTCAAACGTACAAACGCGTAAAATGGTTAACTCGATTGGATTCAAACTCTCAATAGGTCTGTCCAGAAAAGGAATAATCGCAGCCTCTATATCCGTTAAATTTTTTGGTATGCCGTAAAGTAGGCGACGATAGTAGTCAATATCCACTTTTTCCATATTATTGGCCGCAGAAAACTGAGCTTCAATATGATGAAGATCCGCATCTGCCATAAGCCATTGATACAACGATTGCAAAGCAAGCTTACGCGCACGTCGTTTACCACTAATCGTATTCGTCACAGGGATCCTTAATCGCCATCATTCATTTGATCGATGGCCTGTTGAAATTCACTAACATCTTCAAATCGCTTATAAACAGAGGCAAAACGCACATAAGCAATGTGATCCAAACGAAAGAGTTGTTCCATCACCCATTCGCCTATTTGCCGTGAATCAATTTCACGCTCGCCCGTGTCACGCATTTTTTGTGTAATGATCACAAGCGCTGCTTCTAAATCATCTGTGCTGACTGGACGCTTTTCTAAAGCTCGTAACATCCCAGCACGTAAATTATCAAAGCGAAACAATTCTCTACGCCCGTCTCTTTTGATAACAACAGGCATCAATAATTCGGCACTTTCAAACGTAGTAAACCGTTCTTGACACTCGATACATTCTCGCCTTCTTCGTACTTGCGCGCCATCCGCAATTAATCTGGAGTCAATAACCTTGGTATCCATCGCATGACAAAAGGGACAATGCATTCTTATCTCACAGGTTGGTATACAGGAAACTCGCGGCAAAGCTCCGCAACGTCTGATTTGACACGCGAGACAACCGCCTCATCTCCCATATGGTCCAATATATCAGCAATCCAATGACTAAGTCGGATTATCTCAGGCTCTTTAAATCCCCGAGTTGTCACCGCTGGTGTGCCCAAACGTAAGCCACTGGTCACAAAAGGTGAGCGCTGATCATTCGGTACAGAATTTTTATTTACAGTAATATGGGCACGATTCAATGCGGCATCCGCATCTTTGCCTGTGATATCTTTGGCAATCAAGTCGACCAACATTAAGTGATTCACCGTCCCACCTGAAACAATCCGATAGTTCCGGCCAATAAGCGTGTTTGCCATTGTTTGCGCATTGTTGATAATCTGCTGTTGATATTGATGAAACTCAGGCTGCAAAGCTTCTAAAAATGCGACGGCTTTGGCAGCTATCACATGCATCAATGGGCCGCCTTGGCTACCAGGAAATACAGCGGAATTTAATTTTTTCTCAAGTTCAGGATTCGCTTTCGCTAAAATCATGCCGCCTCGTGGGCCGCGCAACGTTTTATGCGTTGTCGTAGTGACCACATCAGCGTAAGGAAGCGGAGAGGGATATAAGCCTACAGCAATCAGACCTGCGACATGCGCAATATCAGCCATGAAATAAGCACCAATTTTATCTGCAACCGCTCGAAAACGAGCCCAGTCCACTGTCTGAGAATACGCCGAAAATCCAGCGATGATCAATTTAGGGCGATGCTCCAACGCCAAGGCTTCCATTGCATCGTAGTCGATCAAACCAGTTTGCTCATTCAAACCATATTGCATGCTACGATACAGCAAACCCGAAAAATTGACGGTAGAACCATGGGTTAAATGCCCACCATGCGATAAGGACATCCCTAGGATCAAATCTCCAGGCTTCACCATCGACATCATGGCTGCGGCATTGGCTTGTGAACCAGAATGCGGTTGAACATTGACATAATCTGCGCCAAACAATTGTTTCGCACGTGCAATGGCCAATTCTTCAGCGATGTCTACGTACTCACAACCACCATAATAACGTTTCCCTGGGTACCCTTCCGCGTATTTATTGGTTAAAACAGAGCCTTGGGCTGCTAATACGGCGGGGCTAACATAGTTTTCCGACGCGATCAATTCAATATGGTCTTCCTGACGCTGGGCTTCCCCACATATCGCTTGCCATAATTCTTTATCAAATTCTGCAATGGTACTGGTATTTTTTATCATGGACGCTCTCACTGGGTGGAGTGGCAACTTTTGCACGTGTTGATTTTATGCCTTAGACTCCTATTTGGTCAATGGTTTTCATTTCCAAAAGAGATCAGCGCTCATCAAAAAGTGCCCTACCTACCAAGCATGCGATGCGAATTTCGTTATACATCGTGACCGTAGCCTGGATGTAGCGCAGCGAAATCCGGGGTCAGTGCCGCCGACTTCCCGGATTCCGCTGCGCTACATCCAGGCTACCATCCTTAACTTAAATGCTGCGTAGAAATCAATGCCTTCTCTGTTTCCTCACCAATCTCAGACAGTTTCTTTTGACGTTTGGTATTATTCAGAAAAAATGACCCATAAAAACAAACGGGAATACTCACCACAGCCAACCCAATCCCGGTATAGGCTAAACCGATACTCGCGCAGCGTCTCCAACCAGTTTACGCTTAAAAATAACTGCGTTAATTTTATCTTGAAGCTCAGTAGCCAAACGCTGAGCCTGAGTGCCTGCTTCATTACCCTCACCCGCCCAACCACCATTCGTCAATCGATACCTGCTTTGTGGTTCTACGAGTAAATTTGGGTCCTCATAAACATTAAGAAAATTATTCAGCTGAGTAGTAATGAGGCCTACCAACTCGACATGTTCTTGTCTCTGTTTTTGATTATGAATAAACACTCTTGCAGGCCCCAATACCGCAAACTGTCTCTAACGCACAAAAGCGAGTACCCCATTGATCAAAAGCAGAAGCTTGCCCTGCTATTTGAGTATCTTTTAAATGCCCCAGATTTTCAGCAGCATCATCAAGGTGATGAAAAGCCTGTTGCAAGGAATTTCTGTTTAATAAATAACCAAAATTTGGATTATTTCCTAGTGCCTCACTAAATTTGCGATACAAGCCCATAACTACCTCAAAGAATATTAATATGCGCATTTTTGTACAAAAATCAATCACAAAAGTCAATTTATTTCACAGTATTATTCACTAGCGATGATTTTTAAGTTGGTGATATACTGCGAAGAAAATAAAGTCTTCAAGGTATGCTGTGGAAAAAAATTACTCACCAAATGATATCGAACAAACCTGCTATGAACTATGGGAGTCGCGTCGATATTTTGAACCCCATGGTGACAAAGATCCCTACTGTATCATGCTCCCCCCACCTAATGTCACCGGCAGTTTACATATGGGACATGGTTTTCAACATACTTTGATTGATACGATGATCCGTTACCAACGCATGACAGGCCGCTCCACCCTCTGGCAGCCTGGTACAGACCATGCTGGCATTGCGACACAATTAGTCGTAGAGACCCAATTAGAAAAGCAAGGTTTGGCGCGTAAAGATATGAGTCGCGATGAATTTTTGGATCGCGTCTGGCAGTGGAAAGAAACGTCTGGTGGGCAAATTACATCACAAATGCGCCGTATCGGTGCTTCTGCAGATTGGTCGCGTGAACGTTTTACTTTGGACAAAGGCTTATCGGATGCTGTGTACAAAGTATTTATCCAGCTACACGAAGAAGGCTTGATCTATCGCGGTAATCGCTTGGTGAATTGGGATCCAAAACTAGGCACAGCCATCTCAGATCTTGAAGTTATTTCTGAAGAGGAGTTGGGGTCACTCTGGCATATCAACTACCCATTGGTTGACTCCGATGAACATGTGACCATCGCAACGACACGCCCTGAGACGTTATTAGGAGACATGGCAGTCGCGGTCAATCCTCACGATGTTCGCTACCAACATCTTATTGGTAAACAACTTCATTTACCCTTGTGCGACCGCACCATTCCCATTATTGCTGACGACTATGTCGATCAAGCATTTGGCTCAGGCTGTGTCAAAATCACACCGGCGCACGATTTTAACGATTATGAAATCGGTAAACGACACAATTTGCCTATGCTCAATATCCTTACCAAAACAGCCCATATCAACACGCATGCTCCGTTAAAGTATCAAGGAATGGACCGTTTTGTCGCCAGAGAAGCCATCGTTGCGGATCTCACCGCATTAGGTCTTCTGGTAAAAATTGAGCCACATCACTCTAAAATCCCACGGGGTGAAAAATCTGCTGTGGTGATTGAACCCTTATTAACCGACCAATGGTACGTCAAAATCAAACCATTGGCAGAACCAGCAATCGCTGCAGTCCGCAACGGTGATATTCGTTTTGTTCCAGACAATTGGAGCAAAACCTATTTTCAATGGATGGAGAATATCCAAGACTGGTGTATCAGCCGCCAATTATGGTGGGGACATCGCATTCCAGCCTGGTATGACGATCATGGCCATATTTACGTGGGATATAGCGAAAATGATGTGCGTTTCAAATACAAACTTGATCCAGAAGTCCATTTAAAACAAGACGAGGATGTGCTGGACACTTGGTTTTCGGCTGCTTTATGGCCGTTTTCATCGCTAGGTTGGCCAGAAAAAACTGCGGATTTGGAACAGTTTTATCCCACCAATGTTTTGTTCACCGGTTTTGACATCATCTTTTTCTGGGTAGCTAGAATGATCATGATGGGCCTAAAATTCACAGGCAAAATCCCTTTTCAAACCATTGTGATCACGGGGTTGATCTGTGACAGCGAAGGCAAAAAAATGTCGAAATCCAGAGGAAATGTTTTAGATCCACTGGATATCGTCAATGGGATTAGCCTCCATGATTTATTGATAAAAAGAACATCTAATTTGATGCTCGCTTCAGCGAAAGATAAGATTGCCAAACAAACGAAAAAATCCTATCCAAATGGTATTTCAGCGTTTGGTGCCGATGCATTACGCTTTACTTTTTGTTCTTTGGCCTCTCACAGTCGTCAAGTCCGCTTCGACTTGAATCGCGTAGATGGCTATAGAAACTTTTGTAACAAATTATGGAATGCGGCGCGTTTTGTTTTACTCTGTACGAAAGATGATAATGGCGATTTTGACGATGGCGCATTTCAATATTCTCCAGCAGATGAATGGATATTGTCGGTATTACAAAAAACGATTGCCCAGTGTCATGAGCATCTTGCCCAGTATCGCTTTGATTTATTAGCGAACCAATTATACGAATTTGTTTGGCATGAATATTGTGATTGGTATTTAGAATTAGCCAAAGTAGTCCTCTTTGATGAATCGTCTCACGCGCCACTGATGCGTGGTACACGGCGTACTTTAACACATGTGCTCACGCAGATTTTAAAATTGCTCCACCCAATTATCCCTTTTATTACCGAAGCACTTTGGCAGCGTATCACCAAAATTAGCACCGATAATACTGAAACGATCATGTTATGTGCATACCCACAGGTAGAGCCTCAGTTGATTCATAACCATGCTGAAACAGAATTTGCTTGGATCAAAGAAATCGTCCAAGCCATCCGTACCTTGCGCTCTGAAACAGGAATCAGTCCTGCAAAGCCTGTCCCGATTCTTCTATGTCATCTTGACTCTGAAACCAAACAAAGAGTGCAACAACATCAGAAAATTTTGTCCTCATTGAGCAAAATCAGCAGTATCGATATGGACACTGAGCGAGATCAACAAGCTGTTTATGCCTCAACCTTGGTCGGCAATATTGAAATTTTAATCCCGATCAGCGAGCTCATCGACAAACAAGCAGAGCTAGCACGTTTGGACAAAGAATTAGCGAAACTCGATAAAGATATGACGTATGCGCAAAGTAAATTGAACTCTAGCGATTTTAGAGAAAAAGCCCCATCAGAGTTAATCGCTTCTATGGAAGAAAAACTTCAGCAGGCCTTGCTTGCTTTGGAAAAATTGCAATCACATCGTAAGAGCATAGCAGCGATAAAAGAAAATTAAAAACTCTGTGCCCTACGTCCCGTTGACAAGCCGCGGGACGTGTGAACAGTAACCTTCAAAAGTAACCCTCTATCCAATGATGGTGTTTCCAAAAAAAGACCCAACATGATAGAATCGAGTGCGTTTAATTTTAATTGGGTCATGATGAGCAAAATATTGCCAATGTGCTTCTTGTTTCTAAGTATGCCAATCTGTGCAGCATCATTGGGTCAATTTATCATCAAGATTAGGAATAACCTTTATACTGATTGCCAATTACAAGATCATAGTATTTTATTTGGACATGTCTCTGATAGCAGTCAAATACCCGAGGTTATCCCAGCTTTTCAAACAGAGTCTTTTATCATGAGATCTGGACCTCGTTATAGGGTCGGTCGCGACGATAAATCTATTCTATTAACCTATACCTGTGGGGTGGACCAAAGCATTATGCTGTATACCACTAATTATCATGTGATGAATGAGAAAACTTTTAATGAAAACAATATGCATGCAAGTTTTAAGATAAAGTCTTTGTATACGCTTCCTACAGAAATACTTTGGTCATTAGAATATTAGGACCTATCATGAAAACAATATTATTGTGTTGTCTGTTATTTTTTTCGACGAGCATTTGGGCCGAAGATGAATCAGACCGAGTCGTCATAAAAATTAGTAATGATACGGGCTCAGATTGTGTCTTAAAAAAACAGGCTGTGCTCAATGGCCAAATTTCTAACTCGATCAGTTTTCAAAAAGAGATTTTTCGTGGCCAAACCATGGAGTTCTCGATGAGTTCTGAAGGCAAATATACTAGACGGAAAGCCATCGTACTCTCGTATGCGTGCGGTGAGGAGCAAGACGTCACGATTTTCACAGATATTAACCGTTACGATCGTATGTTTTTGACTGAGGGATACATGCTGAATGCAAAACATATCTACGCACGTTTTGTAGAAGAGCATAATAGAAGTTGGAGCGCGTCTGATCAATCCTTTATCATTCTGCATTGGATATTTTATAGATCTTCGCAGTAATTTGATGCGCTCTTTGCGAGCATGAATGAAGTTTTGTAGTGCGCAAGTAACATTATTTAAACTTGAGCTAAAATCCCAGGCTATAAATAATCCCCCTAGTCTCTGATCAAAAAACATGATACAATGCTCTTTTTTAGAGCACAAATGAGTCAGCATGCGCCCTATTATTACCGTGTTTTTTCTTGTCCTCAACCTCGTAACCAGCCAAACAGTCTTTGCCGATCCCATATCCTTACGAGATAAAATTGGACAGATGATCCTCATCGGTTTCAAAGGCGATACCGTAGGTAAAAATGCGTCTATTGTGCGCTCAATTGCGGAAAACAATATCGGTGGCGTGATTTTATTTGATAAAAAACTTGTTGGTAAAAACATCATTAACCCTGAGCAAGTACAAACCTTAAATCAAGATCTGCAGACTTTTAATCATGAGGCACATATGACGCACCAACGCCCTGATTTGCCTCTCTTGATTGCCTTAGATTATGAGGGCGGAAAAGTCAATCGTCTAAAAGAAGCCTATGGATTCCCTCCGACCTTATCTGCGGCTGAAATAGGGAGACTTTCTTTAACTGACGCCAATACGCAAGCTGCCAATATGGCTACGATACTCAAAACATCTGGATTTAATTTGGATTTTGCCCCGGTTATTGATCTGAATATCAATCCGAATAATCCTGTTATTGGCAAATTAGAGAGAAGTTTTTCTGATAATCCCAGTGATGTGATCCGATATGCAGCGCTTTTTTCACAAAATTTTTTAGCGCAAGGTGTACAATGTGCTTATAAGCATTTTCCAGGCCATGGTAGCTCAACTGGAGACAGTCATTTAGGTTTTGTCGACGTGACAGACGTATGGCAAGCGGATGAGTTGGAGCCTTATCAACAATTGCTTTCAGGTGCCAACCCTTGTGGTATGGTCATGACAGCGCATGTGATCAATCGCCAATTAGATGACTCTGGTTTGCCAGCAACGTTATCACGTAAAATTTTGACGGGATTGCTTCGTGAGCAAATGAAATTTTCTGGCGTCATCATCACCGATGATATGCAAATGGGTGCCATCCGAGATCATTATGGTTTAAAACAAGCTATCACGTTAACGATCAACGCCGGCGCAGATATGCTCATTTTTGCTAACCAATTGGCTCCGAATGATGCGGACCAAGATCCCAAAGATTTGATCGATCTGATTGAAAGCGAAGTACAGTTGGGGCATATTTCTGACGCTCAAATTGATGCCTCTTATCAGAGGATCGTAAAATTAAAGCAAAATTTGTAGCCGTTTTTACGCCCTCATCCACCCTAGTGGGCACCTTCGCAGCGAGCGTTCTACACATCATACGTCCTATCACTCCCCACTCTTCAAAAACTATACTACACTCAATATAAAACATAATAATAGAGAAACCTATGTGTTGGAGTAGCGGGGCATCAGCTGTTCTAGCAGTATCTGGACTGGGTATGACAGGATACCTGATCAAGACCGGTGAAAAAAAAGAATTATGGATAACCTTTCTTTATTTTAGCCTGATGGCATTACTCCAAGTATCTGCCTACTCGTATATCAATCAATGTGCCAATCCTATGAATAAACTGCATACATTCCTAGGATACGCTCACATCGCATTTCAACCGTTTTTTATAAATATGGCAGCTATGTGTTTTATTCCAGAAATCGTTAAAAACAAAATATCATCTTACGTCTATGGAATATGTTGGATCGGCATGGTACTGCTGATGGTACATGCCTATCCTTTTGCAGATAATTCATTACATACGGTAGGCCACAGCACATTTTGCGTACCGTTTGCTGACGCTTTTAAAGAAAGTTGGCTAACGTCGCCTCAAAATCTATCCTCACAACTTTGGATGACATTATCCGGCAACTCGCCTTCCTTTGGGTTATATAGCACCCTCTATCTCTCAATCGGATTGGCTTTGCCTCTTTTATATGGATCGTGGCGAATCGTCTTAGGCACACTATTATGTGTGCCATGTATTGCTTATTTTTCAACCAGCAGCATCAATGAATTACCGGCAGTTTGGTGTCTCTGCTCTGTTGGACTATGTTGCACCCTCATGCTGAGTGCCATCCGTAAGCGCCTATATGTTTACAATTGGCCTACCTATCAACTTTATCTTCCTAAACGACTTCATGCTCTTACAATAGAACAATCTAAAAAAATGGTAGAACAAGCGTCTCCGATTGCAATCAAAACAACAACTGCTCCCATTTATTCCAGCTCATTACCTTTGCATGAATTTCAGTTCATGCACTGGCTCTCAGGATTCTCTAAACCCATTTATAAAACGCTTAATATCGTGGATCGTAAGCGCTTCCAAGGTAAAATCAATAAAATAGCTTTAGATGCTGCTTTGCAATTGGTTTTACAAAAACAAGAAATTTTTTCTTACCACATTCATCGGTTTTACCCATTACATACTTTATGCACCAATCCATCCATCCATTTTAGGCAATCTACCGAAATCTCTCTACTAACGCTTCCCGATGACTTAGTGGAAGCTTATCTCGTTCAACAATATGATAATTTATTTTATGAAAAAACCTGGCGAGTCAATCGACCTTGGATCAGTATCGATTTGTATGAATTAAAAAATGAACAAGTAGAAATACAAGTATGTATGTCACAACTGGTCTCAGATGCCCGCTCTATGGCGATTTTTTTTCAAGAGCTTTCAAATGCTTATTTATTTTTCACCCATCAAACCCATACTTATACCATTGATTCCTTCCAGTCTTATCAACATTATGTCACACAACAAAATATTATTTTACAGCAGCGCGCGAATGCTGATGAAGCGTTTTGGTCAAGCTATCTACAAGACGCTGGTCTATTTTGTTTTCCAAAACAACATATCATCCCTTGCAATCAATCCCTATCGACACAGCTTCCCATACCTGAATCATTTATATTAAAACTACAGCAATTTTGTACACACCATCATGTCGACTTGCATGACGTATTAAGCGCAGCAATTGGTTTGTCATTATTACAATGCTGTGATAATGATATCACTTGCTTACCGAATAAATTGTGTATCAGCACTATCAAATCAACACGCGATGATCCGCAGTATCAACATACCATCGGTTGCTTTTTGCGTATGGACACTATCAAACTTAATTTGAATGACCAGCCAAGTTTGCTACCCCTAAGTAAGCAGGCTCAGCATTCAGCTAATGAAACGGCGTTGTATCAACAAGCACCTACTTTGGTCAAGCTTGGCGCTATGGCACAATTTGCTAAAACCACGAAACCTATCACAAAACTCCTCGTAGGGAGAGGACTAACACTTATTGCCAAATCCTTTCCCCAATTACAGCTCAATCAACATGTCATTCACGCATGTGAAAACATAGCCATTTCAAACAGAAAAAAGCAGTTTCTAATTTGCATGAACGTTGCTCACGATTTCTTAGAATATCCTCAAGAGGCGCGGCAACCCTATTTATTTGGATTAGAAAAACAGGCGATTCCAGTGCATACACCACCCTTGCACGTCATTAACCACGTTCTAAATATTATTTTTCATCGCAACAATGATCAAAATCTTCCGTTTCTAGCGGTTGTGGGTAACCTCAGTCCTGAGTTTAAAACAAGGTTTGGAAAAAGATTGGTAACGATGGTTGAAGAGGCGATCGAATAAAACATTCAAATAATGAGTCACAATTTAGGCTTGGTTAGCCGACAATCGTCGTCTTTTCGAGCCCTAAGGCTCCACAGAGACATCATCTAAATTCATGCTGCAATGCACTAGCTAATGCAGGGTAACGAAACTCATAGCCGGCAATTAATAAGCGTTTCGGTAACACTCGCTGCCCTTTTAACAATAAACAGTCTCCCATTTCTCCAAATAGCAAATGAATCACTGCTGCAGGTAGTTTTAAAAACAAAGGTCTATGGAGCGTCGTGGCTAATATTTTTGCAAATTGCGCTTGCGAAACAGGTTGCGGAGAACAGAGATTCACAGGGCCCAAGATATTTCTATTTTGCATTAAGAATGTCAGTGCACCGACCAAGTCATCGATATGGATCCACGATATGATTTGAGTGCCCTCACCAATAACGCTGCCTAATCCCAGATAAAAACTCGGAGCAAGTTTTTTTAGCATGCCTTGTTTTTTCTGCAAAACCACGCCGAATCGGGCCACCGTCACTGGGATGCCGACGTCTACAGCAGGTTGTAATGCTGCTTGCCAGCGAATACCTATTTCACTCATAAAATCGCTAGGATGCGTCATATCAATTGACGTATCTTCATCACAGACCGTCAGATCTCCATTGGCTTGCAACCCGTAAATACCTACAGCATTGGCAGATATAAAATGCGGTTTGGCTTGTTGACTCATCATCCATTGACTTAATACATGCGTCGTCTGCACGCGTGAATCGATGATCTTTTGTTTCAATTTAGGGTTCCATCTTGCAGCGCCAATGTTATAGCCGCTTAGATTGATCACAACATCGAAATCTTGCGCATTGATAGACTCCAATTCCTCCCAAGTGCCGGTCGTAATGGGGCTTGTAAATTCTCGCATCAATTTTGCTTTGTTACGGCCTATGATGGTTATCTCATGGGTATGTTGCCAGGCCTGGGTCAAAGCTTTCCCAATAAATCCCGAACCACCTGCTATCAAAATTTTCATTATCAGACCATCCCTGCGAAGTTTCGTAAGACTTGTGCTTGCTGATTAGATTGCTCTTCTTCTAAATAATCAATCAAATCATACAAATTGATGATCGACAATACTTCGATACCACGCGCTTGTATTTCAGCCAAAGCCGATACATCACCCTGCCCTTTTTCACAACGATCTAGTGCAACGATAACCGTCGACACACGCGCATGATGTCGTGTGATCAATTGTTCAGCATGCCGAAAGGCAGTACCTGCTGTGACCACATCATCGATCACAACAATATTGCCACTTAAAGGCGCGCCAATCAAATCGCCACCCTCACCATGATCCTTCACTTCTTTGCGGTCGAAGGTCACTTTGGTGTGCTGGCCCTTTTCTGCCAAAGCAATGGCAGTCGCTGTTGCCAATGGAAAGCCTTTGTACGCAGGACCAAAGAGATGCTGACAATCCACTTGATTGTCTAACAATAATTGCGCATAACATTGTCCTACCTGACGCAAAGCGTCACCATCATAAAATAAGCCCGCGTTAAAAAAATACGGGCTTTGGCGGCCAGATTTCAAAATAAAATCACCAAATTGCAACACCTGGTTATCCAATGCCAAACGAATAAACTTCCTTTTCAAACTCATATCCATTCTCGCGCAGGTAAAAATTCATCATATAACTGGTATTCTTGTGTACCAGGTTCTGGGGTGTAGTGATATTGCCAGTGTACCACTGGCGGTAAGGACATCAAGATGGACTCCGTGCGGCCATTGGATTGCAAACCAAATAACGTACCACGATCATACACCAAATTGAATTCTACGTAGCGACCGCGTCGATACAATTGGAAGTCTTTTTGGTGTTGTGTATACGGTAAAGTACTGCGTTTTTCAACGGTAGGGGCATACCCTAAAAGAATATGATTACCGATGCTTTGTAAAAAAGCAAAACTATGCTCGAAACTTTTTTCATTAAAATCATCAAAAAAAAGTCCTCCAACGCCGCGCGCTTCTTCTCGATGTTTGATATAAAAGTATTTATCACACCAAGCTTTGAAGCGCGGATATAATTCTAAACCAAAGGGATCGCAAGCCGCTTTAGCATTTTGGTGCCAATGCTGACAATCTTCAACAAATCCATAGTACGGGGTGAGATCAAACCCGCCACCAAACCACCAAATCGATTGTCCATCCGCCATTTCTGCAACAAAAAAACGGACGTTGGCATGCATGGTCGGGACCATAGGATTACGAGGATGCAAGACCATCGACACGCCTAATGCAGAAAAGCGGCTATCAGCTAACTCAGGGCGGGCGGCCGTGGCAGACGGTGGGAGTTTTTCGCCATACACATGCGAAAAATTCACGCCAGCACTTTCAAAAACGGCACCATGCTGCATCACACAAGTCACCCCCCCGCCGCCTTGTGGGCGCTCCCATGAGTCCTGTAAAAAATGTCCTTTGCCATCTAAAGCTTGGAATGCCTCACATAATTCTTTTTGTAACGTCAATAAATAAGCTTTGACGTCTTGAATCGCGTTCTGTGGCAAATAATACAGATTGTCAATCATTTTGTCATCCTAGTAAAAATACGATATACTTGCGTGATGTTCAAGTTTTAATAGTAATCGTCCGTGACTTGTCCGCGGGATCCAAAGCTAGATGCCACAAACAAGCCGAGGCATGTCGGCTCTAGGAGAAAAAAACTGAACACGGCGCTACATTTGGCGCATAATACTAACACATTTACCTACAAGCTGAATATGGTTCATTTACCCTTATCTATTGCCCCGATGATCGATTGGACGCATACCCATTTTCGCGTCCTGATGCGTTTATTGGCGCCACATGCGCTGCTCTACACTGAAATGCAAACGCCACAGGCCATTGCTCATCACCCGCAACGCTGCTTGTATTTTTCTCCCATAGAGCATCCTATCGCGCTGCAATTAGGGGGATCAGATCCTGCTACTTTGCTGATCGCTGCGCAACAAGCGCAAGACTTAGGGTATAACGAAATAAATCTTAATTTAGGCTGTCCGAGTGATCGAGTGCTTGCCGGTCAGTTTGGCGCTTGTTTGATGAAAGAGCCTGAAAAAGTCGCTTATATCATTCGCCAACTCAAACAACAGATCCAAATACCCATCACAGCCAAAACCAGGATTGGAGTGGACCATCAAGACGATTATGGTTTTTTTTCTGATTTTATTCATCGCTTGGCAGATGCTGGCTGTGATAAATTCATCATTCACGCGCGCAAAGCATGGTTACATGGGTTGAGCCCCAAGCAAAACCGAACGATTCCGCCTATTCAATATGAGTATGCTTATCAAATAAAAAGTGAATTACCTCATCTCCCCTTTGTAATCAATGGCAATATCAACACCCTAGACGCTATTTGGTTACATTTAAGCAAATTAGATGGGGTGATGTTAGGACGACTAGCGTGCGACAATCCCTATGCTATCGCGCAAATACACCATGCATTGTATCCTAAGTCCCCTCTGCCATCACGGTATCAAATTGCTCGGGACTATTTTGCTTATCTCCGAACCGTCTCTAATACGCCCCTCAGCGTTTTACTCAAACCCATCCTCAACCTCTCACATGGTTTGCCCAATGGCAAGGTTTGGAAAAACCACTTAATTCAAGCACAACACAATAAAGCGCTTCCGGAACAGTTAGAGCCTATTTTTGAAAGCATCTTTGCGAGCTGATACCAATGCCGACCGTTGACAGATCATTATTTGTCGACTAGCATGCTTCCTCAAATACGTTTCACACGGATCAACATGCTAAAATTACCGGTGATTGTTGGATTTGGCGGCATCAATGCTGCCGGCCGAAGTTCTGGTTCACATAGTTACAAACGCATGGTTAGCGAAGTTTTATCTGCCAAAGAGTTAACAAATACTTGGCAAGATTTGGCCCATCGGATGGGCTTGTCACATGAAGAACCCAGCTCAGAACAAACGGTTGCTGCTATCAAAGCAGGCACTTGTATTCGGCGCATTCAAAACTTTGATCCCGATCACGTGCTATGTCACCATAAGGCCACACTAAACCCCAGTTCAGAACCTGCTGAGCTGCACGTAAAGCACTATAAATTGTCGGAAAAATTAGCGCAAGAAGCTGATATGTCTGACTTACCCGAATCAATGGTAGCAGCAAAATTTACCACCCCGCTTTCCGTATTAATTCCAGACACCAAAGCGAGTGAAGTCACCACTGCGGGAGAAATTCCTACTGGCTTTGATCCTGGTAGCCTATACCACTCTCATCATCACCCTCGCGGTTTGATGCTGACCGTTTATGGTGCGTCTGATGCACTGAGTTCTCTTGGCATGGACTGGGCAGACATCCTAAAATTTGTAAAACCGGATCAAATATCTGTGTATGCCGGCTCTGCAATGGCACAAGTTGATGAGCATTCTATGGGTGGCTTATTTCGCCAACCTCTATGTGGCAACCGGATCAATTCCAAGATGCTGCCTTTGTCCTTTGCTGAAATGCCCGCTGATTTTATCAATGGTTATATGATCAATAGTGTCGGTGCCACAGGGAATAATGTCGGGGCTTGTGCTTCGTTTCTCTATAATTTACGCCAAGGTTGTGTCGATATTCAAACGGGTAAATCTCGTGTAGCCTTTGTTGGGAATGCAGAAGCACCTGTAAACTTTGATATTATAGAAGGATTTCGAGTAATGGGCGCGCTGGCAACTGATGCCAGTTTATGCGAATTAGACAAAACACAGGTCCCAAATCATAGACGTGCCTGTCGACCATTTTCTACCAACACGGGATTTACGCTTGCAGAATCAGCTCAATTTTTCATCCTCATGGATGATGAACTCGCTGTAGAACTCGGAGCGACTATTTATGGCTCTGTCGCAGACACGTATATCAATGCGGACGCCAATAAAAAATCGATTGCCAGTCCTGGTGTAGGAAATTATATTACGGTTGCCAAAGCGGCAGCGCTTGCCAAAGCGATGCTGGGTGAATCTGGATTACAAAACACGTATGTACAAGCGCATGGCACTGGCACCCCACAAAACAGAACAACTGAAAGCCATATTTTGAATGAAGTCGCGAAAACCTTTGATATTCATGCCTGGCCCGTAACTGCCATCAAATCGTATATTGGACACTCCATCGGGGTAGCCGCTGGGGATCAATTATGTGCAAGTCTGGGCGTATGGCAACACGGTTGGATTCCAGGCATTAAAACCATTGACCACATCGCAGCCGATGTGCAAAATTCGCACCTGAATATCTTAATGGATCATATGCCAATTCAGCCTGAAACTTTACAAGCTGTTATCATTAACTCCAAGGGATTTGGGGGCAACAATGCTAGTTCTTTGGTCTTATCTCCGCAACAAACCTTAAAAATGCTGACGCAACGCTATGGACAAAGCAAACTCAGCACTTATCAGAAAAAAAACGAAATCGTTGCGGCACAACAAGCTGTACGCGATGCAGAAGCCTGCCATGGCCAAGAGCGCATCATATACTCCTTTGGTCAATCTATGATGGATGGGACATCCGTAACAATGACTCCGTGGAGTATTCGTATGACAGGTTTTGAGCAGGAAATTGATTTGCCGCAAGAAAATCCGTATACGGGGTATGCGTAGCCAAGGCCCACCTTTAAATTGACATTAGATTACAATTTGTTTATATTGGCGCCTAATTCACAGTTAGGTAATTATTATGCCATCTCATGCAGATCAAATTCAGCAGCGTTTTCCAACGGAACGCTACAAACGTTTTTGGTATCCCACCAGGCCCATGTTCACTCTGTTGTCAGGTTTGTCTATTGCTGCATTAGGTTTTCTTGGAATTGTGCCGCTATCTTGGGCTTTATGGTTTGCTGCTGCTTTTGCTTTAGATGATTTACCTCTTACTCCTATTACTGGCATGTTTACCGCCATCAATAATTTATTACAAGGCCGTAAAAAACTTAAAGCTGTTGTCATGATCACAGCACTAAGCCTCGCGCTCATTCTGGGCGGCGTATTAGGCTATTTCTTCATAGCTCAAACGCCTTTTGCAGTGAAATTGATTACGGATTATATTGCTTTAACCTCTTGCTCTCCTTTATTGATTTCTTTAGGTGCCATCTTGGGTGCGTATGTTGCGCATGCGACTCATAAGATTAGTCCCTTTATGGGATTTGCCCTAGGGATATGCGTTGCGTCATTCATACCTTTCTCTCCCCCCCTAATCGTTGAAATCGTTTTTCTAAGTATGGCGGCCTGTACCTTTGTCACATCCGTCATAACAAAACAAGCTTTAAGAGCCTACTACAAACATGTTCATGGCGAAACGAATGCCGACGGTTACGAACACGCCCGCTCAACGGAAGCACAAGCAGAATTTATCAACCAGCAAGCCGAGAAATTCAATGTTACTCCAGAAGAATTGCAAGCTTTAGCCACACATTGTAAAGTACGTGTAGCTGAAATCAAACGCAATGCGTCGTTTTATCAAGAATATATAGGGTCACGTAATTATACTTCGAATTCTTTCAAAGATATTTATCATAGTCTCATGAACCCGAAACTCACTCCTGCAGAGGTTGTTGATGTGAAGGACCTCATTGCCAACAGCAAACTACCAGCTGAATTAGAAAATGACGCAGAAGCAAGAGCAACACAAACAGTAATGATGAATGTTCATTTTGTATATGGAACGTTTTTTCATCAAGGCGTAGAAGCGAGAACATTAGGTCATCAGCTTAAAATCGCCGAAGGGGGTGGTTTGAATGAGGAGCTGATACGTCCATTTGCAATGTAACCCAAGCGGCGTAGCCTTGATGCAGCGCAGCGTAATCAAGGTTTTACTACTCGAATAGCACTCTAAAAACCTTGATTACGCTGCGCTGCATCAAGGCTATTATCCTAATAATAAAAATAACGCACATAATGGAAAAGCAAAGGCGCTGCAAAGACCAAACTGTCAATCCGGTCCAGTAATCCTCCATGACCGGGTAAAAGATTACCCGTATCCTTAATCTGTAAATCCCGCTTGAGCGCAGACATGGTGATGTCCCCAACAAATCCAGCTGAAGATACGATTCCCCCGACTATACAGGCATGCCAGAAAGATAATGGCGTCAAATAAGGTGCCAAGAGCACAGCAACCACAATACTCGTGCCAACCCCACCTAAGAACCCTTCCACCGTTTTGTTGGGACTGACTTTGGGGATGATTTTATGTTTCCCAAAATTCTTACCAAAGAAAAATTGTGCGGCGTCATTGAGTTGATTCAGAAACAACAAATAAAAAATCAACCCAGTTGCCCCACTGCCTGCTGGATTTCTATTAGGATCAAGTAAATAGAACGCTGCAATACAACTGACGCTGTATACCATCATCATCACACCCCAATGAATGGTAGAGATCGAGCGGAGAAACCCAGAAGTTTCACTGAGTAGCACCATCCGGAAAGGTAAAAATAGAAATACATAAACCGGAATAAAAATGGCCATCAAAGCATAAGAACCGATTTCTATAAAATAATATTGCACAGGGATCGCTAAATAAGCCCAAAATAGGACTCTTCTATCAATTTGACGGGTTGGAATCATCGTGAAATATTCTTTCAGAGCTAAATAACTCACAAAAGCCCAGAACATAATGGCCAAAAATGGCTTTAATAACAATGATGTGCCAACCAATCCAACAATCAACCAAAAGGTTTTAACACGAAGAACAAGCTCACGAATATTTTTATGGGGTTTTTGATAATGAACCCAAAGCAACCAAACGCTTACTATCATCAACAAGGCTATAGGCAAAGCAAGACATTTGATAACCGTAGCATTCGGTAATTGGAACCAACTTGCAATCAACATAAATATCATAGAAAATTAACCGAATTTTATCATAACATGAGGTAAGCAAGATGGAAATTGGTCTATACCAACTGAAATACCCGTTTAGAAAGCTACTTGATTTCCTGCTTCCTTACTGTAAAAACATTGATCCGAATACCATCAGCATCTTCTTACTGCCGTTAGGATTACTGACCGCCTTGATTTATAACATGGCCCCTACTCATCCTAAGCTTTATTTGGTAGGGATCATTTGTATTTTCTTACGAATGATCGTGGGTACCTTAGACGGCCTAGTCGCTGAAACCTTTCATAAACAAACCTCTAATGGCACCATCTTAAATCGATTGACACCCGAAGCTGCCGATCTGATGTTGATGTTGGCGATCATTATGGGCGAACCCCAACATCTCCGACTTGGGCTCTGGGCATTGCTCCTATGTTGGGCCACAAGTTTTCTTGGCTTGCTTGGATTGGCTGGCGGAAAACGGATCCAACGTGTTGGCCCAGTTGGGCAAACGGATCGTATCGTTGCGTTAATGGTATTCTCTCTGCTGCAGTATTGGGGCCCACTCAACATCCCTTTTATGACATTGTTCTTATGGTGGGTAGTACTAGGTGGAATCGTCACAGTAGCTCTCCGCACACAACGTATTTTGACGGAACCTGTGCATGAACATCGGTGAGATTCGAAAAAATTATCCGATTACGGAACAAGACAATTATCTCAACCATGCTGCAACGGCACCTATCTCATATGCCAGTATTCAGAGGATGCAAGCTGTCGCAGCAGAGATGGCGCGCCCCTTAAATGAGCATTTTTATGTTTGGTTAGGGATCTTAGAGGATACTAGGCGTCGCATCGCTGACCTGATTCATGCCCACCCTTCTGAAATTGCTTTTTGTCAAAATACCTCGACAGGCTTAAGCCTGATTGCTTCGGCGGTGCCATTCGAGCCTGGTGACAAAGTGTTAGTCCCACGCAATGAGTTTCCATCTAATATTTATATTTGGCAAAGCTTGAGCAAAAAAGGCGTGCAATTTGAGTTTTTTGATGTGCTTCCGGGTGTGCCTGTGGTTCAAACTTTGGCAAGCTTGAACCTGAAAAAAGTACGTTTGATCAGTATCTCAGCAGTCAGTTACCTGACCGGACGCTGCTATGAATTGCAAGAAATAGCACAATTTTGTCGAGAACGAGGTATTTTATCCTGTTTTGATGCCATCCAAGCCATCGGTGCCATCCCTTTTGATGTACGAACGATTCAGCCAGATTTCGTAGCATCTGGATCGCAGAAGTGGTTACTAGGCTCAGTGGGAGCGGGCTTCGTTTATGCCAGAAAAGAATGGTTGGAACAATTAACTGTCCCATTAGTAGGATGGACCTCCGTCCAATATCCAGAAAACTTCTCTTTAAAAAAATTAGAATATTCACGCGAAATGACGCGCTTTGAACCTGGTTTACCTGATGTCTTACCTATCGTTGCATTGAATCAATCATTACGTGATTTTGCGCAGATTGGATGGGACAATATCTATGCACGAATCGGCTCCCACACCCAATATCTCTCCCAAGCTTTACAAGATCACCAAATCGATGTTTTGGCAAAAGAAGATCTTGGTGCTGGCATCGTAGCCTTTGATATGCCCAAGAGGATGGATTTAGATCACTTACTGACAAGGCTGAAAAAACATAAAATTCATCTGACACAGCGCGACGAGTATCTCCGTATTTCTCCGCATATTTATAACACCAAAGAAGAATTAGATACCCTACTTACTATCCTGAGCACACCTGCACATAAAGCATTTATTGTGCCAGCTGCTCCTGATAAACCGAATGTCTCATCACAGTCTATTTTGATTTCAGGTGCCAGTGGCCATTTGGGCAGTTACTTTGCCAAAGATCTTGCAACACAAGGCTACCATCTGACTTTACTTGGAAAAAGTCAGCAAAAACTCGAAGCATTGCAACACGAGATCCAACAAACCACTTCCGTAACGATCACTTTGCATGCCGTAGACTTCAATGATCCCAATAGCATGCAAACGCTATTGACGACGCTCGATAAAAAGCCTGGTGTCTATACAGCCTTTATCAATTGCGCCGGTATCTCAGAATCAGATGAGTTTATCCATTTACCTGTTAAGCAAATCGCTGAGATGTTTCAAATCAACTGTGTCGCAGCGTTTCAATTGATGCAATTATTCGTGACACGCTTACATGCCCCCCAAGCACTAGGGATTTTAAATATCGTTTCTCCAACAGGACGCTGTGGCTGGCCTTTATTATCAGGCTACGCCGCAAGCCAAGCCGCATTGTGGAGCTTTACTGAAGTCTTAGCACGGGAATTGAGTCATCCTAGTGAGATGACTGTCACAACGTATGTTGCCCCACCCATGCACTCCTCCATGCAAAAACGCTTAGGCCGTATTGCATTACGTTATTTTAAATTAAGTGGAGAGTTTCCTTACAAGCAAGCGCAAGAGATTGCAAAGCACGCTTGGGACGTATTTAGAAACAAAGAAACCTTGCACATCCACTTATTTAACAGATGGACATTACGCTTGAATGCTTGGATACCAGCGTTTTTAAATAAGCGTATTCGAAAAATTTGGAAATCGGCGTGATCTCTGGTGGGCAAGTCATTACTGCCATTTGACCACAATCGCAATCATTTTTTAACCCACATCAATCATCAACACGCCTGAGCTGCTTCCTTGAAGTAGTGCAAATTCTGTCCTATATTGAAAGGATAATATGACAGAATGAGCACAAATAATGAAATACATATCGCTCCCCTTAACGATTGTACTTGCTCTGTCACAAATCAGCATGGCACACGCGCGCCAAGATGATATCACCGTAACAATCCAAGGGATGCCAACTCACTTATCTTCATTGAAAGTGACGCTACAACCCAATAATAATTTTTCCCCTATTATACAAAACATTCATTTAAATCAAGGCAAAGGCTCCGGTACATTTTCTTTGCCAGATGGGGGTGTTTTTACCTTGCAAACCCAAGCTGTGGCGGGTTATGTACCCACTTACTCGCCACAGCAGCTGGCAGCAGCCACTGATAAAACCGCAAACATCTCTTTTTCTAAATTAAGTGATACAGCTGGCCGCCTCATAACGTATGTCCCTACTTGGAAAGCTTTACCACCCGCCCAAGAGCTATCCAATGCTGGCTATACGCATGCTATCATCGCTTTTGGGGTATTTAGCACCTCAAAGCCTGGCGTTATCGTACCTAGTTTTAATGATGAGATGGTAGGATATATTCAGGGGTTACATCGAGCCAATTTGAAAGTACTACTTTCTTTAGGTGGTGCTTCAAGCAGTTTGCCGAATACCGTCACCGATTTTGATCAAGTTTTAAGCGCGGCATCTTCTCCTGATATTTTTAAAGAGACCTTTATAAGTTCCCTACATGATCTAATCGTGAAATACGATTTCGATGGTTTCGATATAGATATTGAAACAGGGCTGAATTCGCAAGGATCGTTTGCTCAGCCCAGCGGTGACATTGCAGTCTTAGCCGATATCATTAATACGATGTATCTACAAAATGAGGATTTGCTGATAAGCCTTGCACCGCAAGCAGCCAATATATCAGCAACCAGCGGGTTTGATGGCACTTGGGGTAATTATGCCGCCCTGATTATGAAAACTTACCCATCATTAGCTTGGGTTGGCATTCAAATCTATAATACCGGCTGTGTTAATGGCGTGAATGGTGTTTGTTATGACCAAACAAAAATCGACAGCCCTGATTTTTCAGTCGCCATGGCTGTGGATTTATTATCAGATTGGCCTGCAAAACTACCAGGTGGACAAGCTTCCGGTTTTCAGCCCTACATTGCTTACCTAAAGCCTTCGCAAATAGTATTGGGTTATCCTGCGCCTAATGCTAGTGGAAAAAGCGATGGGCAGGCTGTGATTCCAACCAGTACCATCAAACATGCCATACAGTGTTTGAGCATGAAAAAAAATTGTGATACCTATACGCCTCCAACAGCCTACGGCAGCATCGGCGGTGTTTTCGAATGGGAAATCTCCTATGACAAAGATAACAACTATAAATTTGCTACTGATTTGAAAAAATGTGTTATCGATGCGAATTGTGATTAATATAGCGAATTATCTGCAGACCATAGTAATTTCCAACTTTTTTTAGTACATTAGTCTTCTTTACCCATAAACTATCAAGACATATGCTCACTACCATTATTAAGAAAATATTCGGCAGCCGCAATGACAGAACCTTGCAACGCTTAGGGAAAATTGTCAATGTAATCAATTCATTAGAGCCTGAAATGCAAGCGTTATCTGACACAGCATTGGCTGATAAAACGAATGAATTCAAACAGCGTCTCAAACAAGGGGAAACCCTGGATACCCTGTTACCAGAGGCTTTTGCCGTCGTACGAGAGGTATCACACCGAACTTTGGGTATGCGACCTTTTGATGTACAACTGATTGGTGGCATGGTATTGCATGAGGGCAAAATTGCTGAACAACGTACGGGAGAAGGCAAAACATTGCTAGCTACTTTACCCGCGTATTTAAATGCTCTGACCGGTCACAGCGTACATATTGTGACCGTCAATGATTATTTGGCAAGACGCGATAGTCAGTGGAAACGCCCTATATTTGAATTTTTAGGATTAACCGTCGGGGTTATCTACCCAGACATGCCGTTTGCTGATAAAAAAACAGCATACCGTTGCGATATTGTGTATGGAACTAATAACGAATTTGGTTTTGATTATCTACGCGACAATATGGCGTTTAGCGTAGATGATAAAGTTCAACATAATTTAAATTTTGCGATCATCGATGAAGTGGATTCCATTCTGATCGACGAAGCACGTACACCGCTTATTATTTCTGGTGCAGCAGAAGATAGCTCTCAGTTATATAGAAGTATTAATGCTCTGATTCCTAAGCTGATCATTCAGAAAGAAGAAGGCGATCAAGGTCACTACACAGTAGATGAAAAACAAAAACAAGCCTATTTAACTGAAGCTGGACATCAATACATCGAAGAACTGTTGATTGAAAATCACCTCTTGAATTCTGGAGAAAGTTTATACCATGCTAGCAATATTCTACTCATGCATCATGTCAACGCTGCCTTACGCGCGCATACTATGTACCATCGGGATATTGAGTACATTGTTCAAGATGATCAAGTCATTATTGTAGATGAGCACACAGGTCGGACGATGCCAGGCCGTCGTTGGTCAGATGGACTGCATCAAGCTATGGAAGCCAAAGAAGGCGTCTCGATTCAAAATGAAAATCAAACCTTAGCATCAATCACGTTCCAAAACTTCTTTCGTTTGTATCAAAAACTGTCTGGCATGACAGGGACTGCCGACACAGAAGCGTATGAATTTCAACAGATTTATAATCTTGAAGTCGTCGTTATTCCTACCAATCGTCCGATGCAACGCCAAGACCAATCGGATTTGATCTATTTAACTCAAGCAGATAAATATCAAGCTGTGATCGACGATGTGCGTGCTTGCGTCGAAAAACAACAACCTGTTTTAGTGGGTACTGCGTCGATTGAGGCCTCCGAATTGTTGAGTGACATGCTCACAAAAGCCAAAATCAAACACCAAGTACTCAATGCCAAGTTCCATGAAAAAGAAGCTCAAATTATCGCGGAAGCAGGACGTCCGGGTGGCGTAACCATTGCAACCAATATGGCTGGTCGTGGTACGGACATCGTTCTAGGCGGTAATTTAAAAACCGATTTGGCAAAATTACCAGAAGATGCATCCGAAGCGGAGATTGCTGCTGTCAAAGCCGAATGGCAAGAACGACATGATGCGGTCCTCAAGGCAGGTGGTTTGCGTATCATTGGTTCTGAACGCCATGAATCACGCCGCATCGACAATCAATTGCGTGGCCGCTCCGGGCGCCAAGGGGATCCAGGTAGCACACGCTTTTATTTGTCATTAGATGATAATTTGATGCGAATATTTGCTTCTGAACGCGTGGCAAATATGATGCGCCGTTTAGGGATGCAGCCAGGCGAACCTATCGAGCATAAATTAGTAACCAAAGCCATAGAAAATGCGCAGCGCAAATTAGAAGGTCATCATTTTGATATCCGTAAACAATTACTGGGTTACGATAATGTGGCAAATGATCAACGTAAGGTCATCTATTCTCAGCGGGCAAGCATCATGTCAATGCCAAATCCGCATTTCGCGGTAGAGTCGATGGCAGCCGATGTCATAGATACGATGCTTGACCATTATATTCCTCCACAAAGCCTGGAAGATCAATGGGATATTACAGGCCTAACCAATGCATTAGCAGAGGATTTTCGTATCGATGCACCGATTCAACAATGGTGTGATGAGGATCATACGATTCAAACTGAACAAATCAAAACACGCGTTGGTGAGTTGCTGCGGGCATGTTTTGATGAAAAGGAAAAATTGCTCGGTCCAGACATGATGCACTCCTTTGAAAAGTCTATTATCTTACAATGTTTGGATAATCAATGGCGCGAACATCTTGCTGCAATGGATCACCTTCGTCAGGGTATTCACCTCCGTGGCTATGCACAAAAAGATCCCAAGCAAGAATACAAGCGCGAATCTTTTGAGCTTTTCACTGCGCTGCTAGACGCCTTAAAATACGAAATTGTGAAATTGATAGCTTCTGTAGAAATCAGTTCCGAAGCAGATTTAGAGCATGTTGAAGCACAACGCCGTGCAGATGCTGCTGTAAAATTAGAATTGATTCATGATGATACCGCGCAAGATGAGCAAGAAACTCGGCAACCAGCTCAGATCACTTTTCGGCATGATAGTAAAAAAGTTGGCCGAAATGATCTCTGTCATTGTGGGTCTGAGAAAAAATACAAAAATTGCCATGGACGTTTGGCGTGAAAGTTGCAGTCGCTATCATTTACGACCAAGGTAGCATCTTAATCACACAACGAGCCACCCACCTCTCTTCCGGAGGTCTGTGGGAATTTCCGGGTGGCAAATTGGAATGGAATGAAACGCCTGAAGAGGCGCTCATTCGTGAGATCAAAGAAGAAGTCAATTTGGATATCCTCCGCTATGATTTCATTACTCAAATCAACGCAGAGCGCACACAAGGCCCCCTTTCGTTACATGTTTTTTTGGTGCATGAATTTCGCGGGCAGGCTGTCAAATTAGAATCGCAAACTGATCTTCTTTGGGTTGCCCCACAAGCACTAGATCAATATAAATTTCCACCTACCAATGCGCCTATTTTAGCTTGGATAAAAAAATATTCCCACCCCTAATCTTGTGCATTGTCGAGATCATCAGTATGATTACTTGCATGCGATTTGTTTAGGATAAATCATGTTTAGTGGTAGTACCGTCGCCTTGATTACCCCTTGGCTTGATGACAAAGTCGATGTGGAGCAACTGCGCGAACTAGTTGAATTTCATATCCAAAATGAGACCAGTGCCATTGTAGCAGCTGGTACCACTGGAGAATCTGGCACATTAGCGCTACATGAAAAAATACTGATTATCAAAACGGTTATTGATCAAGTCAAAGAACGAATTCCTGTCATCGCAGGAACTGCTTGCAATGCTACCAAGGAAGCAATCCATTTAACAAACATCGCGATGGAATGTGGTGCGCATGCTGCACTGATCATGACCCCGGCTTATATCAGACCTACTCAAGAAGGCTTATACCAGCATTATCAACATATTGCAGAAGCCGTGCCCATCCCAATTATTCTCTATAATGTGCCGACTAGGACAGGGTGCGATATGCTCCCTCAGACCGTAACCCGTTTAAGCAAAATTTCCAATATCATAGGTATCAAAGAAGCCACTGGGAAGCTCGAACGACTTCAAGCGTTACTCACTATCCCACATAATGCCATCGACATTTTTAGCGGCGACGACGTCACGGCAGCAGAATGGTTATTAGCTGGTGCCAAAGGCGTCATTTCTGTGACAGCTAATGTGGCTCCAAAACACATGGCGAAACTCTGTGACGCTGCTTTACGCGGTGACCAGGAACTTTGTTTGCAAATCAATGAACAGATCAAAGCCTTGAATGAGCATTTGTTTATTGAGGCTAATCCCATCCCAGTAAAATGGGCTGCGCATAAAATGGGCTTGATCAACGATGAAATTCGCTTACCCATGACCCATTTATCAGCGCAACATCGCCCTGTTCTTGAGAAGATTTTGCTGGATTTAGGATTGATGAACGTAAGGCCGACGTAGCTTTCATACATGAACAGAGGTTTATTTTGAAAAAAAACATAGCAATTTTTATTTTAATTCAGGGATTCACTGCCTGCACACTGATAAACCACTCAGAATTTGCGAGCAATAATAAATCCGAGTATTTACACAGCAAAAATGGCCAAGGTTTGAGCATTCAAAAACCACTTAGCGATGCGAATATAAGCGATTTTTACCAGTTACCCAATCAAACATCAACGATAAAGGTCATCAGCATCAAACCACCGGTTATACAGGCAAGTGAATAGCACCTTATTTGAATGCATGCATGACGGTGCTTTAGTTATCACCCCTAATAATCGTATGAGCATGTATCTGCTTCAAACGTATCATCAGTTGTATCGTGCCACACAACGTGAG
Organism: Legionella genomosp. 1; assembly: GCA_945878975.1. Taxonomy (GTDB): domain Bacteria; phylum Pseudomonadota; class Gammaproteobacteria; order Legionellales; family Legionellaceae. The sequence continues at coordinate 7,045 of CAMCUM010000019.1, read as the reverse complement.
CCTTTAGCCAAACCATTGTGTTTTTCTTATGAATCCTGGCTCGTCTATCTTTTTAATCAACTAAACCACCGTTTTCCATCGCATACGCATCCCGTTCTTCTCTCTGCACATCAACAACATTATTTATGGCAGATGGTTTTGCAACAGCATCAAGAAGAAGACGTTTCTGACGGGCTGTTGGAGGTCATTCAAGAGGCATGGCGGCGTTGCATCTTTTGGCAACTGACACCCGATGATCCTAGTTTGCAACAAACAGTACATACTCGCCGGTTTCAGCGCTGGTATCAATCTTTTCAACAAAATTTGACTAAGCACCATGCCCTAACCATCGAAATGATTCCTCAGTATCTCATCACAACCGAATACCCTATCCAACCTACGCGAATGATTTGGACCTGTTTTGATGAGTACACACCGTTACAAACCGCTTTGCAAAATAAACTGAATGAGCAAAATTGCCCACAGCATTTTGAGGACTACGAAGAAAAACCCATTGATGGATATTGTTTTCCTGCCGAAAATCAGCAAGAGGAATTACAACAAGCCATCACATGGACACGCAAGCGTCTTGCGCAGGGTGATCATCATATTGCTATTATTATACCTGACTTACAAAAACAAATTCAGACAGTTCAAAGCGTTTTTTCAAAACATTTTTCTCAGGATCTATATAACATCTCTTATGGCAGGCATTTACTGGATTATCCTATTATCTCTACGGCATTACATTGTTTAGCTTTGGATTTGCAACACTGTACTGCGCAGCAAATTCGGCTCCTCTTGCATACGCCTTTTCTCAATGGGGGGCAAAGTGAATTTATAGCCCGTAGTCAAATATTGCAAGATAGTCTTATCATGAAAGCCCAGCAATTACCTTGGCAAATTTTTTTGACGCAGATTGCAGCACAGGCACCCTCTTTATACGCTTGTTTACGCGAGACTGAGCCTTATCCTAAAGAGGATAGCCCCTTTGCTTGGACCCTGCATTTTAAAGAGCGCCTACGCATCATGGGCTTTCCAGGTGAAGCAGCGATTGATTCTACTACGTATCAATGCTTGAATCGCTTCTATCTATTGTTAGATGATTTCATGAGTCTGAATGCACTAACAACCACTATGTCAGCCGATAATGCCATCCAAACCTTACGTAATTTAGCTGCAAACGTGTTATTTCAAATCCAAAAGCCTGCAACACCGATCACCATCTTAGGGATATTGGAGGCATCCGGATGTCAATTTGATAGCATTTGGATCATGGGTTTAACTGATCAATGTCTCCCGCAAAAAACCAAGTTTTCTCCCTTTTTACCTATCTCTATGCAAAAGAATTTGGTCATGCCACATACGGATGCTCAGCGCGAATTTCAACGTGCGCAATTGGTATTACAACGACTTGGCTATGCATCTCACACCATTGTTTATAGTTATCCGCAAACAGTTGCAGATCAACCGCAATTACCCAGCGCACTCATTCAAGATTATCCCCTCTACACTGCCCTGCCCCATCCTACCTCCTACTGGACCTCGGCTGCTGAGGCCTATCAAGAAAACTATAGCCATCCCCCTACAATTGGCTCGCGATTTTCTGGTGGTACCGCTGTACTAGCAAGCCAAGCGAAATGCCCCTTTCAAGCCTTTGCTGCGCATCGCCTGAAAATAAAACCAACAATCGTGTACACAGATGGGCTCGATTTAGCAGAGCGCGGCCAAATTTTACATCAGATCATGGAAACGGTGTGGCATCAATTGCGACAGCAGGCCCAACTATTACAGCTACCAGCCGACCATTTGTCAAACTTAGTTCAGAACAGTATTCGCAGTACGCTACAAACATTCATGGCAGCGCGCCCTGCTGGTTTATCAGAATTGACGCAAGAACTCGAGTATCAAAGGCTCACGCATTTGATCCACGCTTGCCTAGAATGGGAAAAAAAACGTGCGCCTTTTCAAATTGAGACACTCGAGCAAACTTATGAGATAACTCTAGCTGGCTTACCACTAAAGGTACGCGTCGACCGTTTGGATCAAAACTTGCTGCAACCAGACAAATGCGTCATTGACTACAAAACCAGCTTACCCACCACCAAGCCGTGGTTAGAAGAGCGCCCTGAAGCGCCCCAATTACTGCTCTATGCTTTATTAGATAAACAAATCACCACTCTTATGTTTGTTCAAATGAAAGCCGGTCGCACTACTCTGCAAGGTTTAAGCGCCATACCCAATGATGAACCAGGCATGCAAAGCTTACGCGCAGATGAATCATGGTCTACTTATCAACATCATTGGGAAACGGAGTTGACAAAGTTAGCCAATGAAATACAACAAGGTCATTGCGAACCAAACCCCAAACGCAGCAGTATTTGTCAAAGTTGCTCTTTTCATAGTTTATGTAGAATTTCTTAATCTGTTCTATACTGATGATATCACTACTCATTAGAGCGATTACGGTCATGACAGACACATTTATGCAAACTATCATCAACCGAATACGTCACGGCGACATTGCGGCACTAGCCAGTTTTGATCAATACGTGTTGGAGAATCATCTGGATTCAAAAGCTTTCAAGGATAATCTTATTGCCTATGCAGCATTTGAATTCTTGCCAACCAATCTTAATGAATTAGATATTATTCTCGCAAAACTCATTCATGATGCTATCTTTGAAAACAAAAAAATAAGTAGTCATTTTCTTGGTGATGAGAATAAAAAAATTCGTGACGGTGCTATGCTGTTTTTTCGATCGGTAATATTCACATACCATTTAAAGGAAGAAAAAATCACTGTATCACAGCTCGCCAACAAAGAAGGAAAACTCGATTTAAGTGGTGCCGTCAAAGAAGCCTACCATGATAATACCTGGAGAATTTTTATACAGGCAATCCTGCCTGAACTGATGCTCAAGCAACCTTTTACTCCCCAACGAAAACGCATAGACAAAGGAATAAGCGAATTCATAGAAAAACAAAAAAAGGTAATCTGAAAGATAGGAAAATCAAACATCGTTTATAATTAAGTTGACAAGCCACCCAAATCTCTGCAAAATACAACCCATGTCGCAATGATGAAGCCACAAGCTGTATTGGGGTGTCGCCAAGTGGTAAGGCACTGGGTTTTGATCCCAGCATTCCTAGGTTCGAATCCTAGCACCCCAGCCACAATTATTAAAACACAAGTAAACAGATAGCAGAAAATAACGAGAAGGAATGCGGTTTCGTTTTCGCCTAAATAATAATAATAATATCTTTCTTGTTGTTTTCTGCTATGTGTTTATCCATAAGAGATATCTATGACCAGCAGAATGATGATTTTCACCGGAAACTCTAACCATTTACTCGCTGACAGCATTGCTTCAGATTTAGGTTTACCTATTGGCAAGGCGTTAGTTGGAACTTTCAGCGATGGTGAAACCATGGTTGAAGTTCTTGAAAATGTACGTGGTAAAGATGTGTTTGTCATTCAATCTACCTCTGCTCCCGCAAACAATAATCTTATGGAATTACTTACCATGGCTGATGCATTGCGCCGTTCATCAGCGGCTCGTATCACCGCAGTGGTCCCTTATTTTGGTTATGCAAGACAAGATCGACGTGTGCGTTCAGCGCGCGTCCCTATTACGGCAAAGGTTGTTGCAGACATGATGAGTTCTGTTGGCATTTGTCGAATACTGACAGTAGATTTGCATGCTGATCAAATCCAAGGTTTTTTTTATATGCCCGTCGACAATGTGTACTCAACACCCGTCATGTTGACAGATATCCTCAAGCAAAATATGGATCCATTGATGATCGTTTCACCCGACGTCGGTGGCGTGGTGCGCGCGCGAGCAATGGCCAAGCGTTTGAATGATGCCGAGTTATCAATCATTGATAAACGCCGCAGCGGTCCAAACAAATCTGAAGTGAGGCATATCATTGGTGATCCAGCCAACAAACATTGTATTATCATCGATGATATTGTTGATACCGCAGGAACGATGTGCACCGCAGCTGCAGAATTAAAAAAATCCGGCGCACTTTCTGTACGTGCCTATATCACCCATTCTGTATTATCTGGGCCCGCCTTAGAAAATATTGAAAACTCTTCCTTAGATGAATTAGTTGTAACAGACACAATCCCCTTATCCGATGCCGCAAATGCATGCAAAAAAATACGCGTGATCAGCCTGGCCCCGTTACTTGCCCAAGCATTAAAACGCGTCAATGACGAACAATCAGTAAGCTCTATGTTTGTTGATTGCTAGATATATACCTTTCACGAATGAATTTTAGGTTTTTATGCTATTGCTTTTTAGGCCTATGCTACGATTAAAAATTCGCAATAGAACTACCTATTACTCCTTTTCGTAGCTTGGCACCAAAGGTCAAAACGCCTAAAGTTCATCTGTAAAAAACATACTCGAAACACTCAAATTTTTCTGCTGGAATTGACTTTACGCTCTCTTTGTGTTAAAACTAATCATAACATGTTATTATTGGTCAAATTATGCAAACAAACGCAGAAATTTCACGCATTCATTCATTACCTGATGATTTCACCCCAGAAAATGCAAAAAAAATACTCAATGCACAAAACAAGTAACGAGCACAATCATCTCAAATTACGTATATTGATAAGAAAGTTAAATGAAGACGCGGTTACCCCAAATGAGTTAACCAATAAACGAGGAATGTGTATAATATTTTACTGTTTTTTGTGGAGTTTTTATCGTGCCACCTAATAATATTCAAGTGAATCATGTCGTTCAAACGACTAAACAAATTACTCGTCATCATCTAACGCCCAAAGATACCCAAACTTTTCAACTGGTGGGCATAGAAGAGTTTAGAAAATTATTTCATCAACATATTAGACCACTCATCGAGCAATATCCTGGTTTAGCAGGTAATCGTCATCTCGAAAATGCTGATTTATTTTGGAATCATTTATTGGGTCATATTGATTCAACAGGGCAGCATGGTAAAAATCATAAAGCACGGTATTTGACCGTTGAGTCTTGCAATATAATTTTGCAAAATTTTGAGAAATTTGTAAGTGGGATTGATTTTTATCATCTTCCTAAAGGCTGTTTAATGGCCAAAAACCCTGCAACTGGGGTTGTGGACATTTTGCATTATAGCCATCACTTACATGAACTACAAAAAGCAGCCCCGCCACGTTATCTTGCTATCAATATTGATGATCCACTGGACGATGAGCATCCAGACCTAGCGCATCCTTTTGATGGGGCACAAAAAGCCTGGTATGAAACGTTGCAAGCTATGCGTGTTTTACCGAATGGACGGCAGACTTGTTCTGAAACGGCATTACGGGCTGCTTTTATTTCGTTTTCACATACCGTTGAAGAATTAGGATGTACTTTCTATCCCCCTGCATTTTCCCACAAATTGCTCTAGTCACTTCAAAACCCTATTGTTTTATTGGGGCGATGGGAAGCTGTGCTTAAAAATAGGCATTTACCGCTTTCAGATCGTCAAGAACAATGGCAAGCATTATTGAGACTGCCTCTAGAAAGCAGCAATGATGCAATTCGAGCGTTATCGGATCATGAGAAAGACGAGAATCCTTGCACGATTCTTTTACCTGAAATGAATTATGTAAAGGACAATTTTTACGATAATACCCGCTCGACAGAGGATAGACACTGCTGGGGTTTTCGTTCTATTACAGATTATAAAAAAATAAATACTGCCCAAGACTTTTGGCGCTACATTTCTTTTCAGCCGCAACGTCAGTCGATTACATTTTACCGTAATGCACTCCAACGTATTGAAAATTTAGAACTTATTTCTGAAGAAAACAAGTTGAAACTTATGCGTCTGTTGGCAGCAGGAACCACGCGTTTTAATGCAGATAGAAACCAAGAAGCGCAACTGGTTAAGATCTGGACAGAGATATGTAATGTGATTAATAGTTGGGAAACATTGAATCCTCTCCTAAATACCTTCCATATAGTTATATCGGAAGATCAAAAAAGCTTTATGCGCAACGACCTCGTTTATCATTTATGTCGATTAGAAGATCCCCCTAATTTCCATTTTTTGCAGCATATTTTTTCCTACTTTAAATACCATTTTGGTCAGGTGACGTTTGTTTTACAAAGAGAAAATATACTCACAGAATTATCCGATGACTTAAACTATGCGGTTTCTGCTTTAAAAGCATCATTATATAAAGGTTGTCGATTTTATCAAAGCAACCCAAACTGGATCGGCTCAGGCATCGAAAATTATATCCGTCTACAAAAGCGGTTGTGCGTAAATAGGGCTATACGAGAGGCTCATCTGTTTTTATCTGCGCATCTGAGTACATTTAATGTAACAGAGGCCGAACCTTATGAAACTGAGGTTGCAAAGCTCAATTTTCCGGATAGAGCGCTGACACAATTTACTTTTTCCCTACTTGAGGACATTCAGTCAAATACAAGATTAACATGGACTGATTTACATGCGCTTTGTTTAAGACTTCACAACCGAGAGATCCAGACTCAAGCGCAAGTGCTAGATTATCTAGAAGAACATATGGCTTTTGCTTTTCACGAACAGTATTTTGCTCATAAACGTCAATACTTAATGGATATCAGTACAGGACTGACTCTGCAACAAATCGCTTTTATTGAATGTCTCAATTTTTCTGAGGTACAAGCACGTTCAGTCAAAAAAATAATGGATACTTTGCGGGTGAATCAACCCCTTATGACCCAACAATCATTTGAAAATTTGGTATATCAATTCAATGATTTAACCCATATTTTATCCAGCAGTGATTTCACAAAATTTATTCAGCATTTGGCTAGTATCTCTGTATCTATAACCGATCAGGAAGAGATTCATGGTTTGTTACATACCATATTAGAAACAAGAACCTGCTCCGATTTTGAGTATATATTTTTTCGTAATCTAGGGCGTGTTTACAATTCATCCCCGACGCCTACGTGCCGCGGCTTGTCCGCGGCATCCAGACGATCTAAATCAACGACAAATATCTTCATATAGATCACGCCAATCTGGGTTTAGGGTCTCAATTAAATTTAATTTCCACTGTCGG